>NC_022049.1:300000-438126 GCF_000444995.1 Paracoccus aminophilus JCM 7686
TATGCGCGTTGACGCCTCTTTTCTCGCGCCCGACCGCACCGCGCGTGCGGATTGAACCGAACCAGAAAGGGAAAGCCATGAACGCAAGAAACCTGATTGCCGTGACATTGCTGATGAGCGGCACATTGATCTGGCAGCCTGTCCCTGCGCAGCCGAGCGTGACCACGGATACCAGCGAAAGCGCCGCCGCGGTCAAACCGGCCAGCAATATCGTGACAATGGACCGCATTTCCGTCGAAGTTCTGGGCGATCATGGACCCGATGTCATCCTGTTGCCCGGTCTGGCCACTCCGCGCGATGTCTGGAAAGGTCTCGCCGACAATCTGGCTGGAAAGGCGCGATTGCATCTGGTGCAGATCACCGGATTTGACGGCCAAGAGAGCCCGGTCAATGCCGCCGGAGGCCTGCTTCAGGGTGTCGCCGACGAAGTGGCCGCCTATGCCAAGGAAAACAAATTGGACCATCCGGCGGTGATCGGCCACAGCCTCGGCGGCACGGTTGCCTTGCTGTCGGCCTTGGACCATCCCGAGGCCTATAGCAAGGTGATGGTCGTCGACACCTTGCCGTTTCTGACGCTGCTCTTTGACGCCAACGCGACGGCGGCTTCGGCGGAGCCCATGGCCGAGCGCATGAAGACAATGATGGCCGCCGCACCTCAGGGAAAGGTCGATCCCGCGACCCTGCGCGGCATGTCCCTGACCCAAGCCGGGCTGGATCAGGTCGAGACCTGGGTCGCGGCATCGCGCAACGAGGTGAGTGCGGAAGCGATGAAAGAGATGCTGACCTTGGACCTTCGCCCCCGCCTTTCATCTCTGAGCATTCCGATGGTATTGGTTTACCCCGAAAGCGCGCGCGCGACCGCGCTTTACACCGATCTCTATAAGCCTGTTCGCGATCACAAGCTTGATGGCATTGAGGGAACCGGTCATTTCGTCATGCTGGACCAGCCCGCCAACTTCGAGACCGCCGTGAAGCGCTTTCTGGATTTGCAGTGAGCTGAGACCCGCGCCGGGTTTGCCGGAGGCTGATTCCGGTTCGTTACGCGGCGATGGGTTCGGTTTGCAGGGCCTTGTAGACGTTGGCTTCGGCTTTCGAAGGTGGGATGTTCCTGATCGGCCCGACCCTATCAGACCACGAATTGTTCAAGGGAATGCTGGAGTTTCTGGCCGTTGCGCCGGGGATAAGCTTGGCGTGACAGCGGTGGCGGTCGGCGCGGTGGCGCGCCAGCTTGAAGAGCGGCTCGGCATAACGCTGTGTCATCGCACGACGCGGCGGGTCGAGCAGACGTCGGGGGCGCGATCATCAACATCTGCTGTCGGGAGAGCTGCGGATCTGCGCGCAATCGCTCGCGCTGATCGCCTTCAACGCCGCCCATCCCGATGTTGCGGTCGAGGGCGATATCCGCGAGGGCCGCACCGATCTGATCGGCCCGACCAAGCGCGAGAACACCGCATCCGCGCCTTTTTGAAGTGTATGCGCCCGCTGATGGCCGGACAGGGTAAAGCCGCGCATTCGAGGCGCGGGGCTCGGCTCTCATGGCGCGCCTGTCATCTCCGGTTTAATGGCCGTCATCGGCTCTTTCTTTGCGAAAAATCCCGCGCGCGCTGGCCCCGGGATGGTTGGCCAAAAGCGGCTGGCCCCCCGCTCGGGCCAGCCGCTGCGCCGCTTAGAGGTCCAGCACCAGAAGCGGCGTCTTGGCGCGCGAGCAGCAGATCGTCATCTGATCGCCCGCCTCTTGTTCCGCCGCGCTTAGGACGATGTCGCGGTGATCGGGCGTGCCTTCAAGGACGCGCGTGAGACAGGCCCCGCACATGCCTTGTTCGCAGGAAAGATCGACCGCGATGCCGTGCCGTTGCAACACGCTCGCGATGCTTTCCTCGGCGCCGATCGCGAAACTCTGCCCGCTCGAGGCAAGGCGGACCTCGAAGGATGCGGCCTCCGTCCCCTCGGGCACGGCGAGCGGCAGCGGCTGGAAGCGTTCCGAATGAAACTGCCCGTCTTGCCAGCCCGCCTCTGCCATGCGCCCGGCCAGAAGGTCGAGAAACGGCCCCGGCCCGCAAGCGAGAACCACCGCATCCGCATCGGGCGCGCTCAGACAATCGGGCGTGCCAGCAAGGATATTCGCGCCCTCCTCGTCGAGATGCAGCTTCACCACCGCGCCAAAGGGCGGCGTCGTCAGCTCGTCCAGAAAGGCCACGCGGGCGCGGCTGCGCTCGTAATGATGCCATTCGAGATCGGCGCCCCCGGCCATCAGCCGCCGCGCCATCGCCATGATCGGGGTGATGCCGATCCCCGCCGAGAAGAGGATATAGCGCCCCGCCTCGGGCAGCGGAAAGAGGTTGCGCGGCTGGGAAACCTCGACCCGGTCGCGCACCCGCAGTTCGCGGTGCAGCGAGCGCGAGCCGCCGCGCGAGGTCGCATCCTGGCGCACGCAGACCAGATACCGGCGCTCCTCCTCGGCCCGCCCGCAGAGCGAATATTGCCGCAACATCCCCGAAGGCGTGCGCAGGTCGATATGGGCGCCGGGGGCATAGGGCGGCAGCGCCGCCCCATCCGGCGCCATCAGCTCGATGTCGAGATTGTCGTCGCCATTGATGCGCAGCGCCGAAACGATGAGTTCCATGGCACCCCCTCAGGCAATGAAGAAATGGCTGAGACCAAGATCGCGCAGGCCCCGACGATAGTTGATCGAGCTGCGGTCGGCGGGGATATGCGCCTCCATCCGGGGATCGAGCGGCAGGTTTTCGGGCTTTTGCTGCTCGACCATCTCGGCATCCTCGGCAAAGACGCGCAGGTTAAACTCATGGACCTCTTCGACCGGGCGGTCGGTGTCGAAATTGCGCGCAATCGGGCAGAAAAGCCGGGTCTGGCGGGCCGAGACCGGCGAGGCCGCATTCAGGATCACCAGCCGCTTTCCTTCCGGGAAATGCACGGTCAGCGTCGCCGAAAACGGCAGATGGCAGTGGAAATGACGCAGCCATTGAAAGCCCTCGGGCGAGGGATCGGGCACGCCATTCGGGTAGTTGCTGATGCTCGACCAATATTCCGCCTCAAAGCCGGTTGCGGTTGGCTTGGTCTCGTAATTCGGCACGACCGGATCGTCGGGATCGGCAAAGGTCGCGGCATGGATGAAGGCGAAATGCGCGACATCGAGAAAGCCCTCAAGCTGGCGCCCGGCAAAACCGGCGATGTCGAAGGCGGGCACGTTGATGAGCTGATAGCCCGCCTCGCCCCAATGCGGCATCGGCGGCACGGCGGTGGTGGTGGTGGCGGTGGTGGCGGTGGTGGCGGTGGCCCCCTCGCCCTCAGCCGGGCGCAGGCAGGTCCAGACCAGCCCATAGGCGAGCTGGACCGGGTAGGATTTCAGATGCAGCTTGGCAGGAATCGCGGTCGCGGGATGGGCGGGCACCTCGATGCATTTGCCGCCCGCGCCGAATTTCAGCCCGTGATAGGGGCAGCGCACGCCCAGACAATCCTTGTTTGCGCCCATGGTCAGCGGCACGCCGCGATGGGTGCAGATATCATTGGCGACCACGACCTCGTCACCCACGCGGTAGACCACCAAGGGCTCGTCCAAAAGCCGCGCGCCGACCAGCCCCTTGGCGTCGAGATCGCGGATCAGCGCGACCGGATACCAATGCCGCGCCAGAATGCGCCAGTCGTCGGGATCAAAGCTGCAATGGCGCGGCAGGTCGCTGTGATCGGGGGAATTCGGGCGCACCTGGACATTCATCTGGGCATCCTCTGCTTGCGTTATGTTTTATTGGATATAACGTTGTCCGCCGAACCCCATCGCGGCAAACAGCAAATTTCGCTGAGGCCATTGCAAAAATTGGAACGCCATGCAGCCCTTCTCGCGGATGCTGACCTATTTCGTCGAAGTGGCCCGGCAGGGCTCGATCCGCAAAGCCTCGGAAAAGCTGAATGTCTCGGCCTCGGCCATCGACCGGCAGGTGCTGTTGGCCGAGGAGATGCTGGGCGTGCGGCTTTTCAACCGCTTGCCGGGCGGGATGCAGCTCACCTCACCGGGAGAGCTGATGCTGCGCGGCGCTTTGGAGTGGCGGCGCGATTTCGCCGCGATTGAGCGCCAGATTGCCGATCTGAGCGGGCTGCGGCGCGGTCATGTCCGTCTGGGCATCATCGGCGCCTTGGCCACTGGCTTCCTGCCGCGCCTGCTCGCGCGGTTGCGTCAGGATTACCCGGGCGTGACGGTCGAGGTCACGGTGCTCGCCAATGACGCGGTCGGGCTTGCGATTGCCGCGGGACAAGTCGAGCTTGGCCTCTGCCTCAACCCCCGCCCCTCGCGCGAGACCGAGATCCATGCCCATCGCGAGATCCCGCTTGGCCTTGCCCTGCCCCCCGGCCATGCTTTCGCGCAAAAGCCGCGCCCGCGCTTTGCCTGGCTCGCCGAATGCGAGGTGATCCGCCCGCAAGAGCCGCTGGAAATCGCCGAATTGTTTGACGCGCTCGAAGCCGCATCCGGGCTCAGCATCACGCCGGTTGCACGCGCCAATGACATCTCGATGATCCGCGCGCTCATTCGCGCGGGCGCGGGCGTCAGCCTGATGAGCCAGCTTGATCTGGCCGAGGACGAAAGCGCGGGGCGCATCGTTTTCGTGCCGCTGGCCGAGCCGCTGCTGCGCCCGACCCGGCTGGCGCTCTGCCACGGCCGCCATGCGCCGCTCTCGACGGCGGCGACGCTGGTTTTGCACGCGATCACCGCCGAGGAAGGATGGCAGTTTTAGGCGAATTTCCACCGGCAAATCGGCCAATTTTCTCTGGTCGGAAAAGGATTCTGCGCAGCAGCGAGAAACCCGCCGCTTTGGGCGTGACCTCACCTTTTTCGGGGTGTAAGAGGACCGCGCCCCAATCCCGCTTCCCGAAAGGAGAGCCTGATGAAATTCCGCTTCCCCATTGTCATCATCGACGAGGATTTCCGTTCGGAAAACTCCTCTGGTTTGGGCATTCGGGCCCTTGCAGATGCCATCGAATCCGAAGGATTCGAGGTGCTGGGCGTGACCAGCTTTGGCGATCTGTCGCAATTCGCCCAGCAGCAATCGCGCGCCAGCGCCTTCGTGCTGTCCATCGACGACGAGGAATTCGGCCCCGGCCCTGAGCTTGGCCCGATCGTCAATGATCTGCGCGCCTTCATCGAGGAAGTGCGCTGGAAAAACGCCGATGTGCCGATCTATCTGCATGGCGAGACCAAGACCGCGCGGCATCTGCCGAATGACATCCTGCGCGAGCTGCATGGCTTTATCCATATGTTCGAGGATACGCCGGAATTCGTCGCCCGCCACATCATCCGCGAGGCGAAAACCTATCTCGAAGGGATCCAGCCGCCCTTCTTCCGCGCGCTTCTCGATTACGCCGAGGACGGCTCTTATTCCTGGCACTGCCCCGGCCATTCCGGCGGCGTCGCCTTCCTGAAATCGCCAATCGGGCAGATGTATCACCAGTTCTACGGTGAAAACATGCTGCGCGCCGATGTCTGCAACGCGGTCGAAGAGCTCGGCCAGCTTCTCGACCACAACGGCGCAATCGGCGCCTCGGAACAGAATGCGGCGCGGATCTTCAACGCCGATCACTGCTTCTTCGTCACGAATGGCACCTCGACCTCGAACAAGATGGTCTGGCACCATACCGTCGCGCCGGGCGATATCGTCGTCGTGGACCGCAACTGCCACAAGTCGATCCTGCACAGCATCATCATGACGGGCGCGGTGCCGGTTTTCCTCAAGCCCACGCGCAACCATTTCGGCATCATCGGCCCGATCCCCTATAGCGAATTCGAGATCGAGACGATCAAGGCGAAAATCGCCGCGAACCCGCTCTTGGCCGGGGTCGATGCCGAGGCGGTGAAGCCGCGCATTATGACGCTGACCCAATCGACCTATGACGGGGTGCTTTACAACACCGAGGCGATCAAGGGCCTGCTGGACGGCTATGTCGAGAACATGCATTTCGACGAGGCTTGGGTGCCGCACGCCGCCTTCCACCCCTTCTATGGCACCTTCCACGCCATGGGCCGCAAGCGCCCGCGCACCCAGAAATCGGTGGTCTATGCGACCCAGTCGATCCACAAGCTGCTGGCCGGGATTTCTCAGGCGAGCCATGTGCTGGTCCAAGATGCGCAGGAAACCAAGCTCGACCGGCATCTCTTCAACGAAGCCTATCTGATGCATATCTCGACCAGCCCGCAATATTCGATCATTGCGAGCTGCGATGTCGCGGCGGCGATGATGGAGCCTCCGGGCGGCACGGCTCTGGTCGAGGAAAGCATTGCCGAGGCGCTCGATTTCCGCCGCGCCATGCGCAAGGTCGATGCCGAATTCGGCGACGACGATTGGTGGTTCCAGGTCTGGGGCCCCGATGAGCTGGAAGACGAGGGCATTGGCCGCACCAAGGATTGGGTGCTGCGTCACACCGATGCCGATGGCGTCCAGCGCGACGGCGAGGACAGCTGGCACGGCTTTGGCGATATGGCGCCGGGCTTCAACATGCTCGACCCGATCAAGGCCACGATCATCACCCCCGGCCTCAATATCGACGGGCGGTTCGAGGAGTGGGGCATCCCGGCCTCGATCGTCACGAAATATCTGGCCGAGCACGGCGTTGTCGTTGAAAAGACGGGGCTTTACAGCTTCTTCGTGCTCTTCACCATCGGCATCACCAAGGGCCGCTGGAACACGCTTCTGACCGCCCTTCAGCAGTTCAAGGACGATTTCGCCCGCAACCAGCCGATGTGGCGGATCATGCCGGAATTCTGCCAGAAGCAGCCGCGCTACAAGCAGATGGGGCTGAAGGATCTCTGCCAGCACGTCCATGCGCTTTATGCGAAATACGACGTGGCCGTGCTTTCGACCGAGATGTATCTGAGCGATCTCACCCCCGCGATGAAGCCGAGCGATGCCTTTGCCCATATCGCGCGCCGCACCACCGTGCGCGTGCCGATCGACGAGCTGGAAGGCCGCATCACCACGAGCCTTGTCACGCCCTATCCGCCGGGCATCCCCCTGCTGATCCCGGGCGAGGTCTTTAACCACAAGATCGTCGAATATCTGCGCTTCAACCGTGAATTCGCCCGCGAGTGCCCGGGGTTCGAGACCGATATCCACGGGCTCGTGCAGGAAACCGCGGATGACGGCACGGTGCATTATTTCGCGGATTGCGTCGCCGAATAAGGCGCGCGGACGCGGCCTCTCCCGCTGTGGCGGGGGAGGCGCTTATGGCCAACTTCGCCGGCTCAGGCGGCGGTTCAGTCTGTGGCTAACGTGATCTGATGGCTGATGACCAGCGGGCCTTCGCGCTCGGTTGCGCCGCGCAGATCATGCAGCTCGAACCCCGGTGCGCCGGGCGCGGGCAGATGTTTCGCGCCCGCGAAAGACAGCCCCAAACCGTGACCAAGCGCGGGCGCGACGCTCGCCTCGACGCCCGCCCAGCTCCGGCGGATGCCGCGATGAGCATGGCCCGCGATCACGCGACAGATGGCCGAGCCCGCCACCAGCCGCGCCAGATCCTCGGCCCCGGCAAAGCCCTGCCGGTCAAGATGGGGCAGCCCGGTCGCGAAGGGCGGATGATGCAGCGCCAGAAGCACCGGCGCATCGCTCTCGGCCAGCACGCGCGCGAGCCAATCGAGGCGCAAAGGATCAACCCCGCCCTTCCCCCCCGCGAGATTGCTATCAAGCGCCACCAGCCGCATCGGGCCAATGCGCTGGGTAAAGCTCAGATGATCCACCGCGAAGGGCGCCCAATCGGCAAAGGCCGCGCGAAAGGCCTCGGGCCGGTCATGGTTGCCGGGCATCGGCCAAAGGGCCACGGGGGCGGCGCGCAAAAGCGCCAGCGCGCGGCTGTAATCGGGCGCGCTGCGGTCGATGACATCGCCGCTCATCAAGATCGCCTCGGGGCGCAGATCGAGCCCCGCGATCACCTCAAACGCGGCGTGAAGCGCGCGGGCCGGATCATGGCAGGGATCGCCCCCATCCGCGCGCAGATGCAGGTCGCTGAGTTGCGCCAGCAGCGTCACAAGAGGCTCCCGCGTCGGCCCATCAGGCTCAGGACGATCAGCGGCAGCGCGGTGGTGATCAGGATGGTAACAAAGGCCATGGCCATGCCCAGCCCGACCGAGCCCTGCTCGAACTGACGCCAGATATAGGTCGAGATGGTCGAGACCCCGACCGGCGCGACCACCACCGAGGCGACCAGCTCGCGCGTGGCCACGGCAAAGACCAGCAGCATCGAGGCAAGCAGGCTCGGCAGGATCAGCGGCAGAAGGATGCGGCGGAAGGCGGTCAGGGGCGAGGCGCCAAAGACCCGCGCGGCGGCTTCCAGATTGTCGCCGATCTGGTGGAAAGCGGCGGTCGAATAGCGCACCGGCTGCGGCAGCAGGATGCAGCAATAAGCCAGCAGCAGGATCAGCACGGTGTTATAGGGCGTGACCGGCAGCCAGGGCTGGTTCCAGGCAAGGATCAGCCCGACCGCGACAACGATGCCCGGCAAGGCATTCGGAAGGATCGTCAGCCCGTCCAGCAGGCCGCGCCCGCGCATCTTGGCCTTGACCACCGCATAGGCCGACAGCGCGCCGAGAATGCCGGTGATCAGCGCCGCCGCAAGGCCAAGGCTGAGGCTCGTGCTCAAGGCGCGCAGCGCGCCGGTGCTGTCGCTTAGGATCGCGGTGAAGTTCGAGAGCCCGAGGTTCGACCAGACCAGCCCGCCCGAGATCGTGCGCGAAAGCGCGGTCGCGAGGATCGCCAAAAGCGGCAGCGCGGTCGCGACAAAGGCCACGGTCGCGAAGAGCGCGATGACCGGCAGGCGCCAGCGGCCAAGCTCGCGCTTGGCGCTTTCCTGCGGCTTGCCGGTCGTGGTCTGGAACGAGCGCCGGGTCAGGATCCAGCGTTGCAGAAGGAAGGCCGCGAATGAGAGCATGACCAGCACCAGCGACAGGATCGCGGCGCCCGGCAGGTCGATCGGCCAGTCCGAGACCCGCAGATCAATCGCCGTGACCAGCACGTCGAAACCGGCGCGGCGGCCCAAAGCGGCGGGCGTGCCATATTCCTCGATCGCCATGGCGAAGACGAGCAGAAGGCTCGCGGCCAGCCCCGGCGTCGAGAGCGGCAGAGTGATGCGCCAAAAGGCGCGCGCCGGTCCCGCGCCAAAGACGCGGGCGACATCGGCGTAACGCGAGCCCACGGTCTCGACCGTGCGCGAGACCGCGAAATAGACCACCGGAAAGGTGTTCAGCGTCATCACGAAGACAATGCCCGGGACCGAGAACAGAAAGGCTGCCAGATCAAAGCCCAGAAGCTGGGCGAGATAGCCCTTGGGTTGCAGCGTCATGATCCAGCCAAGCGTCGCAATATAGGGCGGGATCATGAAGGGGATGAGGAACAAAAGATCCCATAAAAGCGCCCCCGGCACCCGAAAGAGCGCGCGCAGCACCGCCAAAGGCACCGCGATCAGCGCCGACAGGGCCACGACCAAAGCGCCGAGCAGCAGCGTGTTCAGCGCCATGCCGAGAAGGCGCGCATCGCCAAGCGCACCCGAGACCGCCGAGAAAGGCGCGGCCAGCGAGCCGCGCCCCAAAGCGGGAAAAACCGCTTGCAGCAGGATGAAGAGAAACGGCACCGCGACGACAAGGACCAGCCCCCCGGCCGCAAGAATGACAGTGGGGCTCAGCCCTTCAGAGGCGCGCGCGCGGGCCATGTCCGCTCCTTATTTCGCGAAGGTCTTGGCGAAGGTTTCGAGCGTCTCGGCGCGTTTGCCGTAAACGGCTTCGGCGTCGAGCGGCAGGATCTTCAGATCGGCGATCAGCGGGCGGTCGGCTTTGACATCGCTGCGCGCCGGCATCAGGTTTTCGCCCGCGACAATCGCCTGACCCGCGTCCGAGAGGACGTAATCGACGAATTTCTTGGCGTCATCCTGCTGTTTGGACCAGTTCAGGATCATCATCGGACGCGGCGCGATCACCGTGCCCGATTGCGGGAAGATCACCTCGATTGACTCGCCCTTGGCCTTGCCGTTGAGCGAGATGTAATCGACCGCGCCGAAAACGGCGGCCTTGGCGCCTTGCAGCACCGGGTTCAGCGCCTCGGCATTGGCGCCCGCGACGCTCGCGCCATTGGCGGCGAGCTCGTCAAAGAGCCCCCAGCCCTGCGCGCCCGACAAAGCCGCGACCAGCTCGAAGGTCGCGCCCGATTGCGCGGGATCGGGCAGGTTGACGAGATCCTTATATTCGGGCTTGGCGAGATCGGCCCATTCCGCCGGCTTCGGCGTGCCCGAAGCCGGGTTCCAGGCAATCGCCAGCGCGGAAACGCCTTGTGCGACCGCAGTCTCGGTCTTGAGGAAATCCGGCACATTGGCCGCATTCGGGCTGGTATAGGGCACGAGCCAGCCGCGCTTGTCGAAATCGCTCGCGGTGTCCCATGAGGCCGAGATCAGCACATCGACGACCGGATTGGCGGCCTCGGCCTCGATCCGGGCCATGACCTTGCCGGTGGTGGCCTGAAAGGCCTCGACCTTGATGCCGGTTTCCGCGGTGAAGCCCGCCGCCAGCTTGTCGATCAGCGAGGCGGGACCGGCGGTATAGACCGTGACATCGGCCAAAGCCGCGCCAGCCGAGAAGAGGGCGGCGGCGGCAACACCGGCGCGCAGAAGAGAGTTCAGCATGAATAGACCTCAGGCTTTCAGGGGTTCCACCGGCGCGGGAAACCAGCGCAGGCGCTCGGAGAGAAGCTCCAATCCGACGCGCTCCCCGAGGCGCGGCCGGATATTGCTGGACAATTGCAGGCTCTGGGCGGCGGGGCCGTCCAGACGCACGCTAACCGCATAGGCGGTGTCCCGATAATGGATCGCGGTGATTTCGCCGGTGAGACGCGCGGCTTCCGGCGCAGTTTCCGGCGCAGTGACGCGCAGCGCGCGCGGCGTGATCAGAAGATCGGCCGCAGCCGCCTCGGGCGCGCCGGGCAGCGGGCCGAGATCATGGGGGCCAAAGCGCCAACCCGCCGCGTGGCGGGTGAGGCGCAAGACCGCGCCGAGCCGCAGGAATTCGGCGACTTTGGGGCTGTTTGGCTCTTCGACCAGCTGGTCGGGCGCGGCAAGCTGGGCGATCTGGCCCGCAGCCATCACCGCAACGCGGTCGGCCAAGGTCAGCGCCTCGGATTGGTCATGGGTGACATAGATCGCGGTGAGGCCAAGGCCCCGGATCAGCGCGCCAAGCTCTTCGACCATGGTCTCGCGCAGCTCGCGGTCGAGGTTCGACAGGGGTTCGTCAAAGAGCACGATCTTCGGTTCGGCGACAATCGCGCGGGCAATCGCCACGCGCTGCTGCTGCCCGCCCGAGAGCGCCGAGGGGCTGCGCGTGGCCATCGCCGCCAGCCCGACGCGGTCGAGCGCGGCCATGGTGCGGCGCTCGCGCTCGGCCCCGCGCACCCCGGCCATATCGAGCGGAAAGGCGACATTGCCCGCAACGCTCAGATGCGGCCAGAGCGCGTAATCTTGAAAGACCATGCCAAGGCCGCGCTTTTCGGGCGGAAGGAAAAGGCCCGGCCCGGCGACCACCTGCCCGCCAATCGCGACCTCGCCCGAGCTGGGCGACAAAAGCCCCGCGACCAGCCGCAAGAGCGTGGTCTTGCCGCAGCCCGAGGGCCCGAGCAGCGCCAAGGTCTGGCCCGGCGCGAGCGCGAGATCAATGCCGCGCAGGATCTGGGTCTCGCCATAAGACAGGGTCAGCGCGCGCGTCGAGACGGCAGCTTCGGCGCGGTTCGCGGTCGGGTCGGTCATCCCGGAAGGTTGAAAATTCATCATCACGGCCCGGTCTTTAGCCGCGAGCGGTGACGGAAATGCGGCGGTGGCGTGACGGTTTCGTGACGCGGCGAGGCCTCCGCTTTGGTTTAGCGGGCGCGGGCCGGGATCAATTCGGGGTTGTTGGCGCGGTGGGGTGGGTTCGGTGGCGCGATCCGGGGGGATCTGGAAATGCGCGCGCCGCGTAGGCAGATTGCCTGACCACCCCGCAGGGGCGATCCGGCTGATGTCACTCAGGGCCAGTCGTTCTGGGCCAGTCGTTCAGAACTCGCCGCTGAGAACGCGTCGCTCGGGCGCCTCTCTTTCAGGCGCTCATCTTTCAGGCGCGCCAGTCCGGCCTAACCGGCCAATCTGCGCCCGCCAGCCTTCGCCGCTCAGTCCTCACTCCCCGGACGTTTGAACAGATGGGTGTCGGGATGCATGATCTCGGCCTCATAGACCTCGGCCTTCCAGCGATCCGGGCTGACATCCTCGATGGCAACCGAAACCGCGCCTTCGGAATTGCCGAAGATGTCCATGACATTGCGCGTGATCGCTTCGGCCAGCCGCTGCTTTTGTTCAGGGGTTTTGCCGGGATAGGTCTTGACGGTGATATGGGGCATCGGGGTCCTCGCCTGTGGTTGGGGCCAACCTGCCACCGCTTGCCCGCGCTGCCAAGAGCAGAGGGGGCAAGAGCCGAGGGGGCAAGAGCCGAGCGGGGCCAGATGGCCCCGGCCCGCCCTTCCCCGCGCGCCCTCACCCCTCGCCGCGCGGCAGGCGCAAGAGGCGCAAAGCGTTCAGCGTCACCAGCACGGTCGCGCCGGTATCGGCCAGAATCGCGAGCCAGAGCCCGGTCATGCCCAGAACCGAGGTCACCAGAAAGACCGATTTCAGCCCCAAAGCGATGCCGACATTCTGGCGGATATTGCCCATGGTGCGACGCGAGAGCGCAATGAGCTCGGCCGCATCGCCGACCCGGTCGCGCAGGATCGCGGCATCGGCGGTCTCGAGCGCGACATCCGTGCCCGAGCCCATCGCGACGCCCACCGCCGCCTGTTTCAGCGCGGGCGCGTCATTGATGCCGTCGCCGATCATCATCACCGGACCGGCCGCGCTCATCTCGCGGATGGCGGTCAGCTTGTCCTCGGGCATCATCTCGGCGCGGGCTTCGAGCCCCAGCGCGCCCGCAATCGCCTGCGCCGTGCGGGGGTTGTCGCCGGTGAGCATGGTCGCGCGGATCCCCATCTCGCGCAGCCGCGCCATCGCCGGGGCAGCATCGGCGCGCGGCTCGTCGCGCAGGCCGATCAGGCCGATCAGCCGCTCGGGGCGATAGACCGCGACGACGGTCGCGCCCTCGGCCTCGATTGCGGCGGCGGCGGCGCGGTCTGCGGGCGTCAGCACGCCCGCAGCCTCGGCCTCCCGCGGCGAGGCGACATATGCGGGCGCCCCGGCAACCAGCGCGGTCGCCCCCTTGCCGGGCAAGGCGCGCGCGCCGCTGGCGGGCAAAGCCGCGATCCCCGCCGCCTCGGCCCGGCGCAAGATCGCCTGCGCGAGCGGGTGGTTCGAGCCGGTCTCGACCCCGGCGGCGGTGGCGAGCAGCTCGGCCTCGACCTCGGGCGAGAGGCCGCCCCCCGCAGCAACCGGCGCGAGCAGCCGGACGACCTGCGGCTGGCCCTCGGTCAGCGTGCCGGTCTTGTCAAAGGCGATCTGGGTGACGGAGGCCGCCGCCTCGATCACCGCGCCGCCCTTCATCAAGAGCCCGCGCCGCGCCCCCGAGGACAGCGCCGAGGCGATCGAGGCCGGGACCGAGATCACCAGCGCGCAGGGGCAACCGATCAGCAAAAGCGCCAGACCGCGATAGATCCAGACCTGCCAATCGGCGCCAAAGGCCAGCGGCGGCACCACGATCACCAGCGCCGAGAGCAGCACGACGAAGGGCATATACCAGCGGCTGAAGCGGTCGATGAACCGCTCGGTCGGCGCGCGCGCCTCTTCGGCCTCTTCGACCAGACGGATGATGCGCGAAATCGTGTTGTCGCTGGCCGCGCGCGTCACCTTGAGGCGCAGCGCCGCTTCAAGATTGACCGAACCGGCAAAGACCGCCTCGCCCGGCGCCTTGACGCGCGGCACGCTTTCGCCCGAGACCGGGCTTTCGTCGATGCCGCTGACCCCCTCGACGATCTCGCCATCCGCCGGAATGCGCTCGCCGGGGCGGACGAGAACGATCTCGCCCAGATCGAGCGTCTCGGCGGGCACTTCGAGCAGCGTGCCGCCGCGCTCGACCAGCGCGGTTTTCGGCACGAGATCGGCCAGAGCGCGGATCCCGGCGCGGGCCTTGTTCGCCGCGACCCCTTCCAAGAGCTCGCCCACCGCGAAGAGAAAGACCACGAGCGCGGCCTCTTCCGCGGCCCCGATCGCGAGCGCGCCCAAGGCGGCAATCGTCATCAGCGCCTCGATGGTGAAGGGCTGGCCAAAGCGCGTGGCCTCATAGGCGCGGCGCGCGACCGGGGCGACGCCGATCAGGCTGGCGAGCACGAAGGCCCAATGGCCCGCCCCTGCCCCGGCGATCAGCTCGACCGCCCAGGCCAGCGCCAGAAGGGCTGCCGTGAAGAGCACGAGCCGGCCCTTCGGCTTGCGATACCAGGAAAGCTCGGCCGGGCGTGTGGCGAGATTGGGGGCGGCGAGACCCGGCGCGGCCTCTGCTGTGGCGGCATGGTCGTGGCTGTGATCGTGGTCATGCCCGTGCGCATGGTCGTGCCCGTGATCATGGCCCTGCCAGCCCGCCGGGGCGGCATCGGGCAGCACGAAAGCCTTCTTGCGCGGCGCCACCTCGCCCTTGCGGGCAATGCCGAAGCCCAGCTTGCGCACGACCTCTTCAATCACCTCGGGCGCGGTCTGCCCCTTGTCGAGATCGAGGCTCAGTTTCTCGGCCATCAAGGCGATCTGGACCTGCGAGACCCCGGGCATGCGCTCAACCGCCCGCGTGATCTTCACCGTGCACGAGGCACAATCCATCCCGGTGACCGTCCATTCCTGACGCTGGTTTGCCGCTGTCATCTTCCACTCCGTCCGCGCGCGATTCGGCGCACTTGTCTCATCATGGATCTGACGCTACTTGCTCTAGTAACTAGAGCTTCAAGAGGAAAAATCATGCTGCCAATCGGAAAGCTCAGCCGGGCGACCGGGGTCAAAGTGCCGACGATCCGCTATTATGAAGAGATCGGTCTTCTGCCCGAGGCCGAGCGCAGCGCGGGCAATCAGCGCCTTTACGGGCCCAAGGCGCGCGAGCGGCTCAGCTTCATCCGCCATGCCCGCGATCTGGGTTTTCCGCTGGAGGATATTCGCGAGATGCTGGGCATGGCCGATGAGCCGGACCAGAGCTGCGCCGCCGTCGATGCGATTGCGCGCCGCCAATTGCTCGCGGTCAATGCGCGGATCGCGCGGCTGAGCGCGCTGCAATCCGAGCTGGAGCGGATGCTGGCGCAATGCTCACACGGCCAGATTGCCGATTGCCGGATCATCGAGGTGATCGGCGATCATGGGCTTTGCCTAAACGAGCACGGCCCGGAGGGGGTCTGAGGCAGGACCGGGGCTCACGCCCGGAAGATGAAAGGCCCGCCTGCCGCGCGGGATGCGGCAAACGGGTTGGTTGGGCGGTTCAGGGCCTGCCCTTTTAATGGGCCAGCATTTCCGCGCGGATCTGATCGCCGCTCAGCCCGGCCGGGTAATAGGTCGGCCAATGGTCCAGCTCGCCCAGCAGCGCCTGCCGATCATCGCCCCAATAAAGATGGAAATGCCCGGCCTTTTCCGGCGCGATGATATGGTCGCTGAACTGGATAAAGGCCGGTGCCTTGGCGTCTCCCGCGATCTTCTTGAAGATGAAGCGCACGCCGCGATTGCCCTTGGGATAGGTCAGGATCTCGTGGCCGTCTTCGGCATATTGACCGACAAGCTTTTGATCTCCTGAGATGAATTCGACACGGTCGCCAGTGATGGTGATGCGGTCAGTCGCGGTTTTATAGCCCGCCTCGTAATAGGCGCGATACTCGGCGGCGCTCTTGTCGCCATGCTCGGCCTTATGCGCCATGACCGGATCGAGCGTGCCGTTTTCGAGATAGGGATAGACGGATTGCCAATCGCCCGCCCAGTCGCCAAGGCTGCGCGCCTTGACCGCGGCATCCTCGAAATAGCCCTGCGCGACCGTGCCTTTGGTGTCGTGCTGATGGGCGTGGTCGTGGCTGTGGGAATGCGCGTGATCATGGGCGTGAGCCTCGGCTGCGGCCGGTTTGGTCTGGGCGAAAGCCGGGCCGGTCAGAAGCGCCGAGGCCAGCACAAGCGCGCCAAGCCGGGGAAATGAAATTTGCTGCATGAGATGACTGTCCTTGTCCGAATGGCGATGGGGCCGACGTCGGGGGGCGCGGGGCGCTGCCCCTTGCCTTTTCTTCGCGGCTCCATCTAAGTAACGTTACGATATAACATTACACAAAGACAAGCCATGACCTCCCAAGGATTTTGCCCGTTCCGTTTCCGCCGCTCTGGCCGCGCGCGATGACGGCCAGCAATCTTGCCAGCACCCTCAGAAAGCGTCACCAGCCCCGCCCGATGGAGGCCTATGACCGCCTGCCGCCCGCGCTGCGGCGCTGGCTTGCCGAGGCGGCTTTGCCGTGGAGCACCCATTCGGCGCTGCGGATCTGGAACGATCCGCGCCGGGGTGGCGGGATCGACGCGCAAGAGAAATGCCGCCGCCTCGATGCGGTCGAGCGCGCCATGCTGCGCCGCGATGCCGCCCGGATCTGGGGCCGCGATTACCCGCTCGCGCGCGCCGAGGCGCCCTGATCCGCACCCCAAACCGCGCCCCAAAAACGCAAAAACCCCGCCCCGAGGAACCGGAGCGGGGCCAAAATCCCGAAGCCGCGCGGGTTATTTCAGCGCAAAGCCAAGCGTTTCCAGCACGCCACGCAGACGGTCGCGGCCCTTCAGCGCGGCCACCGTGCGCAGCCGCTCGATGACCAAAGAGCTCCAGCTTTGCTCGGGCAGCTTTTGCTCGGCGCGGAAGGCCGCGGTCACCGCATCATGGCGCGCGATTGCGGCGGGCTGGACCTCGGGCCGATAGGTCTCGCGGTGCAGCACCGCCTGTTGCGGCAGGCGCGGCTTGACCGCGCTTGGCACCGAGGGATCGGGATGGCCAAGGAGCAGGCCAAAGACCGCAACCGCGCGCGGCGGCAGGTCCAAGAGCGCGGCCACGGCGGCGGGATCATTGCGCAGGGCCCCGATATAGACCGCGCCGAGCCCCAAGGATTCCGCCGCAACCAGCGCGTTTTGCGCGGCCAGCGCCGCGTCGATGGCGGCGAGCAGGAAGGTCTCGGTATAGCCCAACCCCTCAAGCGTCACGCCCTCGCGGCCCGCCACCGCCTCGGCCCGCGACAGATCGGCTATCCAGACGAGGATCACCGGCGCTTGCCGGATATGCGCCTGCCCGCCCGCGATCTCGGAGAGCCGGGCACGCTTTTCGGGATCGGTGACGGCGACCACGCTCCAGGCCTGCACATTCGACGAGCTCGGCGCGGACGAGGACGCGCTGATGATGGTTTCCAGAAAGCCCTCGGGCAGCGGATCGGCGAGATAGCTGCGCACCGAGCGGTGATCGAGCAGCACCGCAAGCGTGTCGTTCCAGCCGCGCGCGAGCACGTCCTCGCGGTAGCGGCGAAAGATCGCCTCGGCGGCTTCGGCGGGTTGGGGGGGAGAAAACGGGACGTTCATCGGGATTTCCTTTTGCGAAGAAGAGCTTGCGGCACGGCTTACGGCGCGGGGCTGCCGCGCAGTTGGAACACGGCATTGAGGCGCGCCTCGATCTCGGGGGTGATGCGCAGATCGACCGATTGGAGATCGGCCTCGAGCTGGTCGGGCTTGGTCGCGCCGATGATATTCGAGGTGACGAAGGGGCGGCTGGTGACAAAGGCAATCGCGAGCTGTGCAGGATCGAGGCCGAAGTCGCGGGCGATCTCGAGATAATCCTCGACCGCCTCGGCCGCGCCGGGTTTGGTGTAGCGGTCGGCGCGATTGAACAGCGTCACCCGCGCGCCTTCGGGCCGCGCGCCATTGCGGTATTTCCCGCTGAGAAAGCCCTGCGCCAAGGGCGAATAGGCCAGCAGCCCGACATCCTCGCGCGGATGGAACTCGGAGAGCCCCTCCTCATAGGTGCGATTGAGGAGGTTATAGGCGTTCTGGACCGAGGCCACGCGCGGCAGGCCCTGCGTCTCGGCCAGATGCAGGAAGCGCGACAGCCCCCATGCGGTCTCGTTCGAGAGCCCGATATGGCGGATCTTGCCCGCTTTGACGAGATCGCCCAAAACGCCAAGGGTTTCCTCGATCGAGACCTCATCGGGATCGGTCCCAAGGACCGGCGCATGGCTGCCGCCGCCGAACAGCGGCACCTGACGGCTGGGCCAATGGATCTGATAAAGATCGAGGTAATCGGTTTGCAGCCGCGCAAGCGAGCCCTCGACCGCTTCAACGATATTCTTGCGATCAAGGCGCGGGGGCGCGCCGTCCTTGCGCAGATAGGTCCGGTCGCTCGGACCCGAGACTTTTGACGCCAGCACGATCTTGTCGCGCGTGCCGCGCGCCTTCAGCCATGTCCCGATAATCCGCTCGGTCGCGCCCTGGGTTTCGGCGCGCGGCGGGATCGCGTAGTTTTCGGCGGTGTCGATCAGGTTGATGCCGAAATCGAGCGCGCGATCAAGCTGGGCATGGCCCTCGGCTTCGGTGTTTTGCTCCCCCCAGGTCATGGTCCCCAGCGAAATCGACGAGACCGAGAGCCCGGTCCGGCCCAGAGGGCGATAGTCTAGCGGCATTCAAATGTCCTTTGGTCGTGCGTGATATTGGCTCTTGAGGACGGCCCCGCCGGATGAAAGCGGGGCCGGATCGCAAGGGGTGTTCAGGCGCTTTGGCGCGCCGGGCTGGCGTAGAGGCTCTCGGGGCGCGGAAGGCCGAAATGGTCGCGCAGGGTCGCGCCCGCGTAATCCTCGCGGAAAAGCCCGCGCTTGCGCAGGATCGGCAGGACTTCGGCCACGAAGACATCAAAGCCGCCATGAAACCACGGCGGCATGACGTTGAACCCATCCGCCGCGCCGTTTTCAAACCATGTCTGAATGTCATCGGCGATCTTCTCTGGCGTGCCCACCGACACCCAATGGCCGCGCGCGCCCGCAAGCTTATGGGTCAATTGCCGGATCGTCGGCTTTTCGCGGTCAACGATGTCGAGCACCAATTGAAAGCGGCTCGCGACGGCCTTGTCGCCATCCGGCGCGATCAGATGACGCGGGAAGGGCGCGTCAAGATCATGGCCGCTAAGATCGAGCCCGGTGATGCGGCGCAAAAGCTCCAGCGAATAGGGCGCTTGGGTCAGATTGTTGAAGGTTTCGTGCAGCGCGCGCGCCTCGGCCTCGGTCGAGCCGATATAGGGGCTGATCCCGGGCAGAACCTTGAGGTGATCGGGATTGCGTCCGACCGCGCGGGCGCGCGCCTTGATGTCGGCGTAAAAGGCCTGCGCGCTTGGCAGGGTTTGGTGGGCGGTGAAAATCGCCTCGGCGTGACGCACGGCAAATTCGCGCCCGTCCTCGGAAGACCCCGCCTGCACATAGACCGGCCGCCCCTGCGGGCTGCGCGGCAGGTTCAGCGGGCCGCGCACGCGGAAATGCTCGCCGATATGGTTGATCTGATGGACGCGGTCGGTGTCGGCGAAAATGCCGCTGTCCGGGTCGATGACCAAAGCGTCATCCTGCCAGCTGTCCCAAAGTTTCGTGATCACATCGAGAAACTCATGCGCGCGCCCATAGCGGTCGGCGTGGTGCGGATGCTCGTCCAGCCCGAAATTCTGCGCCGCCACCGCCGCGCTGGTGGTGACGATGTTCCAGCCGACCCGCCCGCCCGAGATGTGATCGACGGACGCGAACAGCCGCGCGAGATTATAGGGCTCGTAATAGGTGGTCGAGGCGGTGGCGATCAGGCCGATCTTTTGCGTGACGCTGGCCAAAGCCGACAGCGTCGTCAGCGGCTCGAGCCGAAAGCGGCTGGCATAGCGGACATTATCGGCCAAAGCGGGGCCATCGGCAAAGAAGAGCGCGTCGAATTTCGCGGCCTCGGCCTTGCGGGCAAGCTCTTGATAATAGGTGATATCGACGATGCGTTCGGGTTCCGATCCCGGATAGCGCCAGCCGGCCTCGTGATGGCCGCCGGGATAGACGAAGAGGTTGAGGCTCAACTGGCGATGTGACGGCGCTTGTGAGGCGGTTTCTGACGCGGTTTCTGAGGGCGGTCGTGACATGGGCTGTCCTTTGCTCAATGGGCCGCCACGCCAAGCTTCGCCAGAAGATGGCGGCGAAGCTGGCCGAAGCGGAGATTGTCGGGCGTGCGCGGGCTGGGCAGATCGTTGCGAAGATCCTCGACGAAACGGCCCTCATCGAGCACGAGGATGCGGTCCGAGAGGCTGATCGCCTCATCGACATCATGGGTCACCAGCAAGACGGCGGGGCGGTGGCGGGCGCACAGCTCGCGCAGAAGGTCGTGCATCTTGAGCCGGGTCAGCGCATCGAGCGCGCCAAAGGGCTCATCGGCCAGAAGCAGCTCGGGCTGGCGCACCAGCGAACGGGCAAGCGCCACGCGTTGTTGCTCGCCGCCCGACAGCTCGACCGGCCACGAGCCCTCGCGCCCGGCCAGCCCGACCTCGGCCAGCATCCGCCGCCCGGCCGCCTCGGCGCCGCGCAGACCCAGCGTGACATTTTGCAAGACATTGCGCCATGGCAGCAGGCGCGCGTCCTGAAAGACCACGGATTTGTTTTGCGGCACGGCCAGGACGCCCGCGCCGGTCACGTCATGGTCAAGCTCGGCCAAGGCCTTGAGAAAGGTGCTTTTCCCCGAACCAGAGCGCCCGAGCAGCGCCACGAATTCACCGCGCGGGATTTGCAGGTTGATCCCCGACAGGATCGCGCGGCCGTGGAAGGCGCGCGACAGATCGCGGGTCTCGACCGTCAGCTCGACAGGGTGCGTCGCCATGAAAGCGCCCTCCGCTCGATCAGCCGCACCACGCCGTCCGACACCAGCCCAAGGGCCGCATAGACGACGATGCCCGCAATGATGATCTCGGTCTGGCCATAGGTCCGCGCAAGATTGATCATATAGCCAAGGCCGCTCGTGGCATTGACCTGCTCGACCACGACCAGCGAGACCCAGGCAAGCGTCACCGCAAAGCGCAGCCCGAGCAGAAAGCCCGGCAGGGCTCCGGGCAGGACGACCTCGCGGATGAACTCCCACCGCGAGAGGTTGAGCGTTTCGGACAGCTCGACATAGCGGCTGTCGATGCTGCGTAGCCCGTTGTGGGTGTGGATGTAGATCGGCACGATCACCGCAAGGATGATGGTCACGATCTTCATCTGCTCGCCAATCCCGAACCACAGCATCAACAGCGGGATCAGCGCCAAGGTCGGCACCGCGCGCTTGATCTGGATCGGCCCGTCAATCAGCGCCTCGCCCCAGCGCGACAGGCCCGCGATCACCGCAAGCACCGTGCCGATGACGACGCCAACCGCCAGCCCCGACAGCGCGCGCCAACCCGAGATCGCGAAATGCTCTTGCAGCCGCCCGTCGGCGATCAGCTGGCGAAAGGCGCCGATGACCGTCCACGGCGCCGAGAGGATGCGCGGGTCGATCAGCCCGGTGGCCGAACCGAGCGTCCAAAGCACGATCAGCAGCAAGCTGCCCGCCTGCATCCCATAGGGGATCGCCGGGCCCGGCCCCAACCGGGTGCGGCGGCGCGGGCGGGCGCGTGGGGGTTCGGGGCTGGGGGCGCGCGCGAAGTCATTGGTGGCGATGACGCTCATTTCTGCGTCACCTCTTGGGTTTTCAGCGCGCTCGATCCCGGCGCGAGCGCCCCGGCGCCCAGCTTTTCAAAGCGGCGGTCGAAGATCTCTTCGGCGCTGAAGGGCCGGTTGCCGGTCGCTTCGGCCAAAAGCGCAATCGTCTTGGTGTGCCGCGCAATGACCTCGTCCCAGCTGGCGGGCACGACCTGAATGCCGGTCTGCGCGACCGCCGCGCGGCCCTGTTCGGGGGTGAGGTTCTGGTCCTTGACGTAATAGGCCTGAATGAATTCCTCGGGGTGATCGTTCACCCATTCGGTGGCCTTGGCCCATAGCTTGACATATTCCGCCGCAGCCGCAGCCTTGGCCGGATCGTCGAGCACCCATTGCGGCGCCCAGAGATGGCTCGGATCGTCGCGCAATTTATGCTCGACCAAAGCCGCGCCGTCCTTGCCATATTGCTCGATATAGCGCGCGATATTCGGGCCGCCCAAAGGCGCGATATCGACCTGACCGGCGGCGAGCGCGACCGGATAGACATCGCCCGTGCTCGGCAGCTCGACCAAGGTCACATCCTTGCGCGTCAGCCCCGCCGCCTCAAGCGCGCGCAAGACCAGCGCGCCCTGCGCCTGACCGGGGCTATAGGCGATGCGGCGGCCGCGAAAATCGGCAAGGCTCTTGATCTCGCCGCCAAGCGCCGGGGTGACGCCAAAGCGGTAGATCGGATGGGCAATCGTGTCGAGCCGCTCGCGATAGGCGATGTTGCGCACCGGCAGATTGGTCCAGGTCGCGTGGATCGAGGGGATTTCCGCGACCGAGCCGATGTCCAAGGCCTTGGCGCGAAAGGCCTCGCTGGTTTGCGGCCCGCCCGAGAGATTGGCCCATTCGACCTTGAAATCGAGCTGGTCGATCAGGCCCGAGGCCTCGAGCACCTTTTGCGTCACCGGATCGCCGATGCGCAAAACGGTGCCTGCGGGGACTTTATCGAGAAAAGGGGTTTCGGCCAAAGCCGGGCTGGTCGCGGCAAACCCGCTGAACGACAGGCCGGCCAGAAGCGTCAAAGCGTGGCGAAAAAAGGCATGATCCATATTCAACCCTTCGGAAGAAAAGCGTTTTCACACTCGGTCCGGGATTAAATACTATAATGACGATAGATTTAGTGCGTGTATGTTGCGCCGATTGCGGAAGGAATTGC
The DNA here is from genome assembly GCF_000444995.1 of Paracoccus aminophilus JCM 7686. Taxonomy (NCBI): domain Bacteria; kingdom Pseudomonadati; phylum Pseudomonadota; class Alphaproteobacteria; order Rhodobacterales; family Paracoccaceae; genus Paracoccus; species Paracoccus aminophilus. Next base: position 322,828 of record NC_022049.1, read on the forward strand.
CCATCGCATGCCGCCACCGGGGAAGACATGGCCTGATCCGCCGCGCAAGACCGTCCGCGCTGCTGTGGCGCTGATTCGTGCGGGCGCCCCCTCATCGGACGTGGCGTCACGAGACGCGGCAGGGAACCGCAGCCGGGCGCAGCAACTTGGCCTCCGTCGAGACGCGACGAAAGCAAAAGGGCCCCTCCGGCTGAAGGGGCCCCTTTTCCTGCCTGCCCTTGCCCGGCCTCTGCCCCGGCTGCGGCAAGGGGGCAGCGATCAGACTTCGAGCGCGGGCGCGGTTGCCCGCGTCTCGGAGCTGGGATTTGGCGCGCGGAAGAAGAAGGCCAGCCCCATCACCAGCGCGAAAGCCGCGACCTGATACCACAGCGCCAGCGCCGCCGCGCCCGCGAAGGCGATATGACGCTCCGCGCCTGCGGCCATATTCGTGCCCAGTTGCGCGAAGAAGATCTGCCCGACCAGCGCCACACCAAGCGCGCCGCCGATCTGCTGGAAGGCCTGCAAGGCGCCCGAGCCCGCCCCGGCATCGCGCGGCGGCACATTGCGCAGCACAAGCTGGAAGAGCGCGGAAAAGCCGGTGCCAAGCCCGATCCCGGCGATGAGCAGCGGCACAAGGAAGCTGCTCGGAATGATCGTCTCGGTGCTGCTTGCGATGACGAAATGCAGCCACAAGATCCCGACCGCCAACATACCACCCGCCGCCGCCAGACGGCTGCGCAGGAAGTTATGGGCAAAGCGGCCCGCGATCAGCGAGGCGACCAGCACGCCAATCGAGAAAGGCGTGTTCGTCAGCCCCGATTGCAGCGGCGTGAAGTCGAAACCCGCCTGCAAGAGCAGCGAGATCACCATGAACATGCCCGGAATCCCCGAGGCATAGACCGTCATCACGAAGGCGCCGAAAACATAGTCGCGGTTGCGCATCAGGTCGTAATTCAGCAGTTGCGACAGCCCGGCCTCGGCGCGGCGGCGCTGCCACCAGACGAAAGCGGCCAGCAAAATCGCCCCTGCCGCCATCAGCGCAAAGATCCACAGCGGCCAGCCAAGCGGCTGCCCCTCGACAATCGCGAAGACGATCGAGACGATCCCCGCGCCAAAGAGCAGGATGCCGACGTAATCATTGCGCAGGCCGGGATGGCCGGGCAGGCTTGGGATCAGCTTCCAGCCCGCGATCAGCGCGACCAGCCCGACCGGGATATTGACCAGAAAGATCGGCTGCCAATCGAGCCCGAACAGATGCGCGTCGATCAGCAGACCGCCGAGGATCGGCCCGCAGACCGCCGCCAGCCCCGAGGCGAGCCCGAAGAGCGAAAACGCCTTGCCGCGCTCATGCGGCGGGAAGGTGACGGTGGCGATCGCCAGCACCTGCGGCGTCATCATCGCCCCGCCGATGCCCTGCAGGACGCGGGCGAAAATCAACATCTCGATCGAGCCCGAGAGCCCGCAGAGCGCCGAGGCAAGCGTGAAGCCGGTCACGCCGAGCAGAAACATCCGCGTGCGCCCGACGATATCGCCCAGACGGCCGAAGGGCAAAAGCCCCAGCGCGAAGGCCAGCACATAGGCCGCGACCACCCATTCGATCTGGGTGTCGCTGGCGCCCAGATTGTCGCGCATCGAGGGCAGAGCCACGTTGACGATGGTCACGTCGATCAGGTTCATGAACAGGGCGAGCAGCAGGATCGCCAGAGACAGCCAGCGGCGCGGATCAGGCGCCTCGATGGCCGGGTTGTGCTGCTGTGACATGGGGGGGTCCTTCAAACTTCGGATCGCGCAAAGGCGCGTTCGATTTCCGAAAACAATGCGTCTGCCGCGCCCGCCGGATGCGGAAAGCGGCTGAATTGGGTCAGGGCGCCGGTGATGATCACCGCGCCGGAAACCGGGTCGATGTCGGGGCGAAACGAGCCATCCGCCACCCCCAGCCGCAGCAAATCAGCAAGCTGGTCGCGCCAGAATTGCGACATGGGCGACATGATCGCGGCAATGGCGGGATCGCGGCGCGCGCGCTCATTGAGCTCGCCGATGACGAGAAGCAGGCTCGGCGTCTCGGTCAGGATCTCGGCGAAATCCTCGAATTCCATGCGCAGCATCTCGCGCGCGGTTTTGCACTGGCGCGGGCGGCGGTGATATTGGGCGCGGAAAATGTCGCGGATGCTTTCGGCCACCAGCGCAATCAGCGCCTCTTTCGAGGGAACGTGATAATGCAGCGTCGCGATATTGATCCCGACGCGGGCGGCAATATCGCGGGTGCGCAGGCCCTCGAGGCCCTTTTCGGCAATGATCGCGCGCGCCGCGATGGCAATCGCCGCGCGCCGGTCTTCGGTCTTTTCGCGCCGGGGTTCCGAGGGCTGATCTGAGGCTGGCTCGGGCCGGACCCCGACAGGTCCGGTTTCGTCAGGAGGGAGGGAGGTCATCAAGCTTTTCCGTCTTCGCGGATGCGGCATAGCGCAGCGCTCCGCGACAATCAATCACTTGATTGAGAAGATTTTGCGACAACCTCGCCTGAGGGCCTCCTTCACTCCGCCGAGATCTGAACCGCGCGCCCGGCAAAGCCGCCGAGCACGGCCATGATCAGGCAGATCGCGACGCAAAGGAGAAGCGGCAGGCTCCAGCCACCCAGCCTGTCGTGCAACGCGCCGATGGACGGAGGCGCCGCCGCCGCGATCAGATAGCCCGCGCATTGCACCATCCCCGAAAGCGCCGCCGCCTGATGCATATTGGCGCTGCGCAGCGAGATGAAGGTCAGCCCCAGAATAAAGACCGCGCCGACCGCGACGCCAAAGACCACCGACCACAGCACCGCCGCGCCGGGCATCACCACCAGCCCCAGCAGCGAGACCGCCATGAGCCCGGTCAGCGCGATCGCGAGCCCGCGCTGATCGGCGAGCCGCCGCACCAAAAGCCCGAAGAAAAGCCCCGGCACCGCCGTCGCCAGCTGCATCAGCCCATGGGTCGAGCCCGCCGCCGCCTCGGAATAGCCGGCATCGGTCAGGATCGCGGGCAGCCAGGTCATCACGACGTAAAAGACCAGCGAATTCAGCCCGAAGAAGAGCGTCACCTGCCAGGCCAGCGCCGAATGCCAGACCTTGCCGCCATGGGGCGGGGTCGCGGTCTCGGGGCCCGGCGCGGTGCGGGCGGCAAGCTGGGGCAGCCAGACAAGCGCGCTCAGAAGCGGCAGCACCGCCACCGCGCCAAGCGCCAAGGCCCAACCGCCGCCCGGCAGGGTCGCAATCGGCACCGCCAGCGCCGAGACCGAGGCCCCCGCCACTCCGGCCGCCAAGGCGTAAGCACTCGTCAGCGCGACGATGCTGTCGGGGAAATCGCGCTTGAGCAGGCTCGGCAGCAGCACATTGGCGAGCGCAATGCCGATGCCGATGATGCCGGTCCCGAGAAAGAGGCTCCAGACCGGGCCCAACGAGCGCAAAAGGATGCCAAGAAAGACCAGCACCACAGCGGCGAAGAGGCTACGCTCCAGCCCGTATTCGCGCCCGATCAGCACCGCGAAGGGCGAGGCCAGCGCAAAGGCCAGAAGCGGCAGCGTCGTCAGCGTGCCCGCCGCACCCGGGCCAAGTCCAAGCCCCTCGCGGATCAGCCCCAAGACCGGCGCGACCCCGGTGATCGGCGCGCGCAGCGTCGTCGCGATCAGCAAGATCCCGAGAACAAGAAGGATCACCCGCGCGCGCGACGGATCATCCTGGCTATCTGTGTGTGACGTCATCTGTCTGCTCCTTCTGTCAGCGCTTTCTGGCCGTGCCTTCTGGCCGTGCCACCTGTCAGCGCCACCTGTCAGCACCGTCTGTCAGCGCCACCTGTCAGCGCCGTCTGGCCGTGCCTTCAATCAGAGCCAGACTTAAAGACTCGGGCTTTGAAAGAATTTCGTGATCTTGTCAGAAAATCGCTCTATCCTGCCAAAATGCCCGATCTTCCGCCCGACATGGCCCCAATGCGACCCATCGCCACCCGCCGCTTCGATCCCGATGCCAGCGCCCGGCCGGTGATCGCGCTGCGGCTCGATTTCCGCGATTATGCCCGCGAGGTGCCGGTGCATCGTCACCAGAAGGGCCAGCTGGTGATGGCGCTGCATGGCGCGGTGACCTGTCGGCTGACCGAGGGCTGGTGGCTGGTCCCGCCCGAGGCGGGCGTCTGGATCCCCGGCGGGCTCGATCACAGCAACCTCGCGACCGCCAATGCGCGGCTGGTCTATCTGTTCGTCGCCCCCGATGCGCCGGATGGCCCCGAGCAGGCTTTGCCCGCCGAGGCCTGCACGCTGGCGCTCTCGCCGATGCTGCGCGAGATGATTCTGCATCTCGCAGCCCAGTCGCAGAAGGACGCGACCGAAACCGTAACCGACCCCGCGACCGACCCCGCAGCTGACCCCGCAACCGCGCGGCTGATCGGCGTGATTCTCGACAATCTTCATGCCGCGCCGCGCCAGAACCTGCACCTGCCAGTCTCGGCCCATCCCCGCATCCGCGAGATCGCCGCGGCGCTGACCGAAACCCCCTCGGACCGGCGCAAGCTGGGCGATTGGGCGCGCGCGGTCGCGATGAGCGAGCGCTCGCTTGCGCGGCTTTTTGAAAGCGAAACCGGGCTCGCCTTTGGGCAATGGCGGCGCCAGCTTCACCTTCTGATCGCGCTGCGGGCGCTGGCGGGCGGGGCCTCGGTCCAGCATGTCGCCGAAGAGCTGGGCTATGCCTCTGTCACCGCCTTCATCACCATGTTCCGCAAATCGCTTGGCACCACGCCCGCGCGCTATTTCAGCCGCACGGGGGGCGGGGCAAGACCGGGCGCGACTGCGCCATAAGGCCGGAACCTCATCACAGGGAACCGCGCCACAGGGAACCCATGTGCGCGTCGGGCGCTTTCCCTTGCGGGCGCGGGCAGGTCTTTGCATCCTCAAACCCAAACACCCATCTGCGGCAATCAGAAGGAAACGGCATGGCGCATCGGATCGTGGTTATCGGCGCAGGATTTGGCGGGCTCTCGGCGGTGCTTGGGCTGAAGGGGCAAGGCTGCGAGATCACGCTGATCGACCAGCGCAACCACCATCTGTTCCAGCCGCTGCTCTATCAGGTCGCAACGACGGTGCTCGCCACCTCGGATATCGCCTGGCCGGTGCGCGCGCTGATGCGCAAGCGCAAGGATGTGACGACCCTGCTTGCCCGCGTCGTCGGCATTGATCGCGGCCAAAAGCGCGTGACGCTGAACGACGGCAGCCAGATCCCCTATGACACGCTGATCGTCGCCACCGGCGCGCGCCACGCCTATTTCGGCAAGGATCACTGGGAAAGCACCGCGCCGGGGCTCAAGACGCTGGAGGATGCGACCACGATCCGCCGCCGCCTACTGCTCGCGTTTGAAGAGGCCGAGGCGAGCGAGGATCCCGAGACCCGCGCGGCGCTGATGACCTTCGCGGTGATTGGCGCGGGGCCGACCGGGGTCGAGCTCGCCGGGATGATCGCCGAGCTGGCCCATCGCACCCTGCCCGGCGAGTTTCGCCGCATCGACACGACCCGCGCCCGCATTCTGCTGATCGAGGCCGGGCCGCGCATCCTGCCGAGCTTCTCCGAGCCGCTGACCGATTATGCCGCAGGCGCGCTGACGCGGCGCGGGGTCGAGCTGCGCACCGGCACGCCCGTCACCGATTGCTCGGAAGAGGGCGTGACCATCGGCACGGATTTCGTCCCGGCCCGCACGGTGATCTGGGCCGCAGGCGTGCAGGCCTCGCCCGCCGGGATCTGGCTGGGCGCGGAAACCGACCGTGCCGGACGCGCGATGGTCTCGGCTCAACTGACCCTGCCCGATGATCCCGCCGTCTTCGTTCTGGGCGACACCGCCCATGTCGAAAGCGAGGGCCGCATGGTCCCGGGCGTCGCCCCCGCCGCCAAGCAACAGGGCGATTATGCCGCGCGGGTGATCCGCGCCCGGCTGTCCGGCAAAGAGCCCCCCGCGCCGTTTCGCTATCGCGACATGGGCAATCTCGCGACGGTCGGGCGCAATGCCGCCGTGATCGAATTTGGCCGCTACCGGCTGCGCGGGCGTCTCGCCTGGTGGTTCTGGGGCATTGCCCATATCTATTTCCTGATCGGCGCGCGCTCGCGGCTGCTGGTCTCGATCAGCTGGCTTTGGACGTTCCTCTGGGGGCAAAGCTCGGCCCGGCTGATCACCCAGCGCGATCCCTGGCGGCGCGATTAGGCCCGGGTTTTCAGGCGCGCGCGCCAAAGCGCAAGCCAAGCCCTTCCCCGGATCACAGAGAAAAAAATTCCCCTGCCGATAAAAAATCGGGTTGACGGATCTGTGAATTGGTCCGCTCATGGAACCATTCAGCTGAAGACAGGACATCCCGGACGATAAGCCGACATTTCATAATGATACGGAGGGAAGACATGAGTTTTCACGATCGTACCAAGACAATCCGATTTTCACTTGGCGTTGTTGTTTTTCACTTCGGGCTCGCGACCAGCGCGCCTTACGCCGCCGCAGACTTCAATCCCGAACCGCGCTATCAACCGATCACCGCCAAGGCGGCAGAGAAGACGGTCACGCTCACCGGCCGCGATCTGACGGTCGAGCAAGTGATCGAAATCGCCCGCGACGGCGCCAAGGTCGAGCAAAGCCCCGAGGCCCTGCAACGCGCCGCCGATGCCTACGGGCTGTTGCTGCAAGGCGCCGCCGAGGGCATGCCGATCTATTGGTTCAACCGTGGCTCGGGCTCGAACCGCGAGACGGTGATTTTCGACGGCGATCCGACCTCGCCCGAAAACGATGCGATGCTGAAAAAGCAGCAGCTCGCGCGCTTTCAAAACGGCGCGAAGGGCGGCTATCCGCCCGAGATCTTCGAGGAAGAGCTGGTGCGCGCGATCATGGCGATCCGCGCCAATACGATCACCTATGAGGCCGCGAGCCCCGATCTCGTGCGGATGCTGCCCTTGATGCTCAACCATCACGTGACGCCCATCGTGATGTCGCGCGGCACGCTTGGCGAGGGCGATCTGCCGACGATGGGCAATATTGCCGCCGCGATGGTCGGCGCGGGAGAGGCCTATTTCGAGGGCAAGCGGATGCCCGCCGCCGAGGCCTTGGAAAAGGCCGGGCTGAAGCCTCTGGTCCCGACCGCCGCCGATGAGGCCGCGCTGATTTCCACCAATGCCTATGCCTATGCGCAGCTGGTCATGGTGGTCTCGGACGGGCGCGAAGTGCTTGATTGGGCTGACCTTTCCTATGCGATTGCCTTGAATGGCATGAACTCCAGCCTGACGCCGATTTCCGCGCCGGTGCAGGCGATGCGGCCCTATGATTGGCTGAATTGGGACGCGGCGCGCGTGCTTGATATGGTCAAGGGCAGCTATCTTTTTGAAGCCGATCCCGCGCGGATCATCCAGGACCCGATCAGTATGCGCGCCTCGACCCAGCGTCAGGGCTCGGCTTGGATGGCTTGGGCGAACCTGCGCGATTCGCTGCAAATCGCGATCAACTCCTCGGACCACAACCCGGCGGTGGTGCCCGGCATTGGCCCCGACAGTTCGTGGGAGCTTTCCAGCTCGCAATTCATGAAATACCACGTCAAGGGCGGGCCGCTCAGTGGCGGGAAATCGGGCTATATCTTCTCGAACGCCAATTGGGACCCCTATCCGATCGCCAATGAAACCGAGGCCTTCACCATCGCGCTCACCAATGCCGGCGCAGCGGTGGCGCAGCGGCTGGAACGCTTCAACAACCCGTTCTTCACCGTCATCACACCCTCGGATGTGATCGAGAAGGGCACGGCCAGCGAGAACCCGCCGTCGCGCGGGGGCTATCTGCCGACCGATCTCTGGCAAGAGCTGGCCGAGCTTGGCAATCCGGTCACGCCGAACGGGCAAGCCATCGTCGCCACGGTCGAGGATCTTGAGGCGCAGACCCGGATGAAAGGCCAGCGCGCGCGCCAAGCCGTCAGCCTGATGTCCCATCTTCTGGCGCAGGATCTGCTCACCGCGACCTATTGGCTCGATATCCGCAAATTGCAGGACCCGAGCCGCGAATTCGGCGCGGCGCCCACCGCGGCTCATGCCGCCTTGCGCAAAGAGATCCCGTGGCGGATGCCCGCAGATCAGCGCCCGGCCCGCGCGCCCGGCATGATCGCCTATGAGTTCATGTGGGCCCATCCGGCGGCGAGCTTCTATTCGGGCGGCCCGACCCCGCCCGCCGCGCGTCCGATCCCGCGCGCGGGCATGATGCCGGACTGATCGCTGTCCGTCCCTGCCCCGGCCCGCGCGGGCCGGGCCTTTCGCCTCAAAGCATCCCCGCCTCGCTGGCATAGCGCCGCGGGGATTTTCCCATGACGCGGGTGAAGGCGGTCGAAAACGCCGCCTCCGAGCCATAGCCCAAAGCCGGAGCAATCTGGGCCAGCGTCCGGCCAGGAATGCGCAGCTCTTCGGCGGCCAAGGCCATGCGCCAGCGCGTGAGATAGCGCATCGGGGTTTCGCCGACGCTGCGGTGAAAGCGCTCGGCCAGAACCGAACGCGAGAGCCCCGCCGCCCGGCCCAGCTCGGCCAGCGTCCAGCTTCGCGCCGGATCGGCATGGATCGCGCCCAAGGCCAGCCGCAGCTGCGGATCGGCCAAAGCGGCGAACCAGCCCTGCCCGGCAGGCGGGCCGCTTTCGAGCGCCGCGCGCATCGCCTCGAGAAGCATCATCTGCGCGAGGTGATCGGCGGCGAAAGCCGCGCCGGGGCGGGCCTCGCGCTGCTCCGCCATCAGCCGCTCGATCGACCAGCGCAGCCCCGATTGCGCGCGCACCGAACGCAGATGCAGGATCGCGGGCAGGCTTTGCAGCAAAATCCGCGCGCCGGGATCGACCTCGAACCGGCTGCCGACGAGCAACATCCCACCGCCATTCAAAACCGCGCGCCCGCCGCCGCGCGCCGGGGCAAAGACCTCGGCGGCGGTCTCAGCGGGCAGGCTGAGATCGCTCGCGAGCCGAAACGAGATCCCGCGCGGCAGCACGAAACACTCGCCCGCCTGCAGATGGACCGGGGCCGCCTCGCCCTCGAGCGCCAACCAGCAGGCGCCCCGGATCAGCGCGTAACATTTGATCCGCCCGACCTGATCGTCAAAGCGGATCGCCCAATCGCCCCCTGCATCAAGCCCGGCGGTGATCGAACTTTTCGGGCGCAGCAGCCGCAAGATATCAGAGAGCGGATCCATGATTGTGGCGTGTCCCGGACGATGGCGAAAGAAAAGCGGACGTTCTCGCATGGATCGTATGGAAGACGCGCCCTAGCTTCAAGCCCATCAGGAATGACCCATCAGAAATGGAAGAACAGATCATGCGGATTTTCGTCACCGGAGCCACCGGCTTTCTCGGCCAGCATGTCGTGGCAGAGCTGCGCGCGGCGGGCCATCAGGTGCTGGGGCTGACGCGATCAGAGGCGGGGGCGGATCAGCTGCGCGCGCAGGGCGCGGCGGTTCAGCTGCAGGGCATCGACGCCCGGACCGATTTCCGCGAGGCGGTCGCGGATTGCGATGCGGTGATCCATCTCGCTTTCGACCATAATTTCGCCCGCTTCAAAGAAAATTGCGAGACCGACCGTCAGATCATCACCAATCTTGGCGCAGCTTTGCGCGGCACGGCAAAGCCCCTGCTCATCACCTCGACGACCATGGTCGCCGCGCGCCGGGCCGAGGGGCCGGTGACCGAGGATGATCCGGCGCTGAGTTCGGATTTTGCGCCGCGCGCCGCCTCGGAAGAAGCGGGCGCAGCGGTGCTTGCCCAAGGCGTCAATATCTCGGTGATGCGCCTGCCGCAGGTCCATGACCGCGACCGGCAGGGGCTTGTCTCGGATCTGATCGCCCATGCGGCGCGGCTTGGGGTCTCGGCCTATGTCGGCGCGGGCGCGAATCCGTGGTGTGCGGCCCATGTCAGCGATGTCGCGCGGCTTTACCGGCTCGCGATCGAGGCGGGCCAGCCCGGCGCGCGCTATCATGCGGTGGCCGAAAGCGCGATTCCGTTTCGCGAGATCGCCGAGGCGATTGGCGCGAAACTCGGCCTGCCGGTCGAGCCGCTCTCGCCCGAGGAGGGGGCGGCCCATTTCGGCTGGCTCCAGCATTTCGCGACGCGGGACGCGAGCTCATCGAGCGCGCAGACCCGCGCCCGGCTGGGCTGGCAACCGGTCGGGCCGGGGCTGATCGACGATCTGCTCTGAATGGTTCGGGCGGTGCGGGTCGAGGGGCGCGCGGGGGCCATTTGCCTCCACGCGACCCGCCCCAAAGGGGCCGAAAACCGCCCCGGTGTTAAACGCGCCTTAACACTTCGCCCCTATAAGCACAGCCGGGACAATCTGTCTCACATGCTGCGTCTGGAAAGGCGAAACAGATGCAGTGGAGATTGGACAACGCCTGATTTTGAGGTCAAATCAAGCTGACCTCTCTTTGCTCGGGAACCAGAAGATGACCGATCCTGCCGTCTTGTCCGATGCCGCCTCGGCGCTGCGCAACGCGAGCGCGAGCGGCACCTTCATCGCCCCATTGCGCGAGACCTATCCCGGTCTGACCGCCGCGGATGCCTATGCGATTCAAGCGATCAACACCCAGCTCAAGCGCGCCGCGGGGGTGCGGGTGATCGGTACCAAGATCGGGCTGACCTCGCCTGCGGTCCAGCAGCAATTGGGCGTCGATCAGCCCGATTACGGCGTGCTTTTTGACGATATGTGGTTCCCCGAGGGCCTGCCGATCCCGATGGTGGCGCTGCATCAACCCAAGATCGAGGCCGAGGTCGCCTTCGTTCTCGGCCGCGATCTGGATATGGAGCGGCCGGGCTTTGCCGAAGTCTTGCGCGCGATTGACTACGCTTTGCCCGCGCTGGAAATCGTCGGCAGCCGGATTGCGGATTGGAACATCGGGCTGGTCGATACGATCGCCGACAATGCCTCGTCTTCGGCCTTCGTGCTGGGCGGCTCGCCGCGCCGGCTCGAACATCTCGACCTGCGCGCGGCGCGGATGCAGATGACGGCGGATGGGCTTGGCGTGTCGCAGGGCGGCGGCGCGGCCTGTCTTGGCCATCCGCTGAATGCGGTGGTCTGGCTCGCGCAGAAAATGGCCGCGCTCGGCGCGCCGCTTCAGGCGGGTCAGGTCGTGCTCTCGGGCGCTTTGGGGCCAATGTCGCCGGTCGCGCCCGGGCAAAGCTTCACCGCGCGGATCGAAGGGTTTGGCCCGGTCACGGCGGTCTTTGCGGAGGAGGCGCGGTAGGATGCGGCTGTCGGATGCGGTTTAGCGCCGCCTACAGATTACAAATCTACAAACTACAAACGCACCAACAGCAAGGCCACCGCCACGCCCAGCCACAGGATCGGCTCGGGCTTGGCGACCTTGCCGACCCAAAGAAAATGCATCGCCGCCGCAGGTACCGCGATATAGACGAGCTGATGCAGCCGCCGCCACTCGGCCCCGCCAAGCTTGCGGATCGACCAATTGTTCGAGGTCACGGCCAGCGGCACCAAGGCCAGCGCCGCCAGCATCCCGACCGTGAGATAGGGCCGCTTGACCAGATCGCCCAGCATCTGCCCCCAGCTCAAACCCATATCGAGCACGACCCAAACCAGCACATGCAGCACCGCATAGCTGAAGGCCAAAAGCCCCAAAGCCCGGCGAAAGCGCATCAGATTAAGCCGCCCGAGCCGCAAAAGCGGCGTCACCGCCAGCCCCGCGATCAGGAAATAGAGCGCGGTCCGGCCCAGACGATGCTCGAGATCGGCAATCGGATCGACGCCGAGCCCGCCCATCAGCGTGTCCCAGATCAGAAGCGCCAGCGGCACCAGACCGAAAAGCCAGACCGCCCAGACCGGGATCCGGCGCAGATATCCATTCAGTTTGCGGATCATTTCAGTAATTCTTCGCCAGATCCATGCCGCTATAAAGCCCCGCGACCTGATCGCCATAGCCGTTGAACATCAGCGTCTCTTGCCGCCCCGCGAAAAGCCCCGCGCCGATGCGCCGCTCGCTGGCCTGAGACCAGCGCGGATGATCGACCTTGGGGTTCACATTGGCGTAAAAGCCGTATTCCGCCGGTTGCAGCTTTTGCCAGGTCGAGACCGGCTGGCGGTCGGTAAGCGTGATCTTGACGATGGATTTCGCCGATTTGAACCCGTATTTCCACGGCACCACCAGCCGGATCGGCGCGCCGTTCTGATTGGGCAGCTTTTCCGAATAAAGCCCGGTCGCAAGCAGGGTCAGCGGGTTCATCGCCTCATCGAGCCGCAGCCCCTCGATATAGGGAAAATCGAGCAGCTTCTGCGCCTGCCCCGGCATTTCCGAGGGCCGGAGCACGGTCTGGAACTCGACGAATTTCGCGCTTGGCTGCACGCCCGCCTTGCTCAGCACGCCGGCCAGAGGCACGCCGAGCCAGGGGATGACCATCGACCAGGCCTCGACGCAGCGCAGCCGGTAGATGCGCTCCTCCAGCGCGGAATCGGGGGCGATGTCTTCGACGCCATAGCTGCCGGGCTTATCGACCAGACCCGCGATCTCGACGCTCCAAGGATCGGTCTTGAAGTTGCCGGAATAGCTTGCGGGGTCTTCCTTGCCAAAGCCGAATTCGTAGAAGTTGTTGTAATTGGTGATCTCTTTCAGGGTGTTCGGCTTTTCATCCGTCGAATAGCCCGACATCTTGCCCGTCAATGCAAAGGCCGGAGCGGCCGCGAAGACGGCTCCGGCGGCAAGAAAGGCGCGGCGGTTCAGATAAGAGGCTTTCGGCGTCACATCGGACCAGCGCAGTTTCATGGCATTCCCTTTCCAAAATGGTCGCAGGCGCGGCCGGTGGTGGCGCGCGACGCGCCGAGTTTGCCCCGCCCGGCCAAGGCCGGGCCGAGGCGCTGCCGTCTCACTTCGCCATCGGCAGAGCGGTTGCCGGCGCGGCTTTGCCTTGGTCGGGCATTTGGGTCTTGGTCATCGCCCCCGATTTCGTATGGCCGGATTTCGCGTGACCCGATTTCGCGCGACCCGCCTTCATCTCGCCCGATTTGGACCCCATCTTGGCCGCCGCGCCCATCTTCTCCTTGCCCATCTTGCTTTGGCCCATCTGGCCCGCACCCATGCAATCGGGCGCGGCTTGGGTTGCCATTTTATCGGCCCCCATTTTACCGGCCCCCATATCCTCGGCCTTCGGCATGGCCTTGTCCATCGTGGTGGTCGTGTCGGTCGCCATCGCCGCGCCCGCGGCCATCGGACCGCAGTCGCCGCTCATCGCGGCGTCAGAGGTCGCGGCGGGCGTCATCGCCGCCTGTGGCGCGGCACTCGCCTGCAACGCGCCGAAGGGCAGAAGAAGGATCGCGGTCAGAAGAACGGGTCTGGCTAGCATCGGAGGCTCCGCTGTGGGATCAGTCGCGCAAGGGATTTCCGCGATCTGTCCAAGATGTCTTCGTCCGCGCCGCCCGCTTGGTTACAGCCCGCACGGCTTCGTGAAGGCCAATTGCGCAAACCGCCGCGCCCTTTTCGCCCGCCGCTGCGTTTTTTGGGCGGGCCTGCGTTTTTTCGGCGGGCCAGCGCTTTTTTGCGCAAGTGCTGTAACCTTTGCCCGCCGTCCTGCGAAAGACGAGATGTGACCTCGACGCGCCCCAGTGAACGCCTCAGTGAAGATGAGCTCCAGCGATTGATGCTGTCCGCGCTTGACGGGGACGGTCCGGCTTACCGCGCGCTCCTCGAGGCGCTGACCCCGCGGCTTCGCACCTATTTCCAGCGGCGGCTTTTTGATGGGCTGGCCGCGCAGACCGATGATCTTGTGCAGGACACTTTGCTCGCCATCCACAACCGCCGCCTGACCTTCGATCCCGCGCTGCCGCTCTTGGCCTGGGTCCATGCGATCGCGCGCCACAAGCTGATCGACACGCTGCGCCGCGAACGCCGAGGCGCGCGCGCGGGCCTGCCGCTGCCGCTCGACGATCTCGCCGATCTCTTGGCCGACCCCCAGCCCCATGCCGCGCAGGCCGAGGACCGCCGCGATGTCGAGACCTTGCTCGCGGCTTTGCCCGCGCGCTCGCGCGATGTCATCACCAAGGTCCGGCTCGAGGGCAAAACTCTGGCCGAGACCGCCGCCGAGACCGGGCTGAGCGTGGCCTCGGTCAAGGTCATCATCCATCGCGGATTGGCCGCGCTGAAGAACCGATTGGGAGGCGGCGCATGAGCGATTCCGACGCGAGACAGGGCAGAGGCCCCGCAATCGCTGACCGCGCCGAGAGCGAGCGCGCGCTGATCGAACATCTGGTCGCGGATCTGCGCCCGGTGCCGCGCCATGCCCTGCCCCGGCGTCTGCTGCTTGGGCTGGGGCTTGGGCTTTGCGGCGCGGTGCTGGTCATGCTGGCGGTCTTGGGCCTGCGCCCCGATCTTGGCACTGCCGCGCAAGGCCCGGTCCTGTGGCTGAAGCTCGGCTATGCCGGAGCTTTGGCGGCGGCGGGTTTTGCCGCGCTCGACCGGCTGGCGCGTCCCTTGGGCGGGGCGCGCGCGCCGGTCTTTGCCGTGCTGGCGCTGCTGGTTTTGGCCGCCGGGCTTGCGCTTGCGAATGTCATCTCTGCCCCCGCCGAGGCCCGTCATGCGCTGATTTTTGGCACGACCGCGCTGGTCTGCCCTTTCCTGATCGCGCTGGTTGGCGCGCCGGTGCTGGCCGCGCTTCTGGCCGTGCTGCGCCGGATCGAGCCGACCCGCCCGGGCCTTGCCGGGGCGGCGGCGGGGCTGGTTGCGGGGGGCGCGGGCACGCTGGTCTATGCGCTTCATTGCCCCGAAACCGGGCTGCCCTTCATCGCGCTGTGGTATAGCGCCGGGATCGGCCTGACGGCGGCGCTTGGCGCCCTCGCCGCGGTGGCCGGGGCGCGATGGGCGGCCGGATAACGCCGCGCCCGCCCGGTTTAGGCGCCCCGTCTAAGCGCCCGTCTGACTGCACCGTCTAAGCGCGCCACTCAGCGCGCGAGGCCCTGCTCTTGCAGCCAAGCGACCGAGGCCAGCAGCCCGCGATTGTCGTTCAGCTCGAGGATCAAACGCGGCGTCGGCTCGATCTCGGCCAGAGCGCGGAAGACGCCATGCCAGCCGATATTGCCCTCGCCAATCGCCCAATGGCGGTCGGCATAGCCATCGGCATCCTGCAAATGGACATGGGCGAGCCGCGCGCCGGCGCGGCGGATGTAGTAATCGACCGGCGGCGCCCCGGTCGCGCCATGGGCGTAATGGGCATGCCCGGTATCGACCGAAACCGCCATCGCGGGCGAGTTGAAGCTGTCGGCAAGCAGGCGGCGGATATCGGGGTCCTTGTCCTCGATATTTTCAATGACCATGGTCACGCCGATCTCTTCGGCGCGCGCGACGACCGGCGCCATGGTCTCGTGGCAATGCGCGATCACCCGAGCATGGGCGCGCCCGCCGGGCACATTGTCGAGATTGTGGAAATCCCAGGTCGAATAGGGCGAATGGATCACCATTTGCGTCGCACCCAGATAGTCGCAAACCTCGAGCCCCTGCAGATGCTTGCGCGTGATCAGCGCGCGCAGATCGGGGTCGGGATTGGCGATATTGAGTCCCCAGAACGGGCCATGAATGCCCAAGCGCCCCTGATAGCCCGCCAGAAGGCCAAGCGCGCGGTCGGCCACGCTTTTCCAATCGCCATTGAGCAGCGGGATCTCGGCGAAATCCTGCAACTCGAGATCGCGGTTCTCGCTGAGGATAAAGTCGCGAAAGCCCGCGAGTTCATCGGTGGTCATCGCCGCGCCGAGAAGGGGAAGGTCGGTCATGTCAGATCCTGCGATCGAGTGGGGGCAAGGGGAAGCAGTCGGGCCAGCAGAGCATGAAACTCGGCCATGCCACAGACAATATGATGCGCGCCCGCCGCGCGCAGACGCTCGGCCTGATCGGGGCGGCGCTCGGACGGGCCGACAAAGCCCACGGCAAGGCAGCCCGCCGCGACGCCTGCCGCAAGCCCGTGGGGCGTGTCGTCGATGAAGAGCGCGGCCTCGGGCGCGACGCCCAACGCGCGCGCGGCGTGCAGCACCAGATCGGGCGCGGGCTTGGCGCGGGCGACGTGATCGGCGGAATAGATATGGCGCCCGAAATAGGCCGCGAGCGGGCTCGCCATCAGCGAGCGTTCCAGCCTGCGCAGCATCGAATTCGAGCAGACCGCGATCGGCAGATCAAGCGCGGCCAGCACGGCCTCGACCCCCGGGATCTGCGGCACGGCCTGGTCAAACATCGCAAAAAGACGCGCATCCGCCTCGGCAAAAACCTTGGCCGCGTCCAGCCCCGCCTGCGCCAGCCAAGCCTGCGTCACCGCGCCCGAGGTGCCAGAAAAAAGCCGCCCGGCCTCTTCGGCGCTGAGCGTCACACCAGCGGCGCTGATCGCTTGGGCGAGGGCTGCGGCGCTCAGAGGCTCGCTGTCGAGCAAGACGCCGTCGCAGTCAAACAGAACCGCCTCGATCCGGCGCATGGGCGACAGATCCGCCGGGTCGAAACCGGCAAGCGGCAGGGCACCGGGCCCGGCAGAGGCGAGCGCAGGCGTGCCCATCGCTCAGACAGCCCTCGGGTGCGCGACATGTCGGCGCGCGTGTTTCGGATCGGGACAGGCGGTCATGGCGCTCTCTTTCGAACCAAGGCCGAAGAAATCCGCCTCTCGCGCCGCCTTCTGGGCCCGCTCGGTAACCTTTTGACGACTCTGGGGTGAAATTTGGATGAACGCGGCGCGAAATTTACGCCCTTGGGTTGAGAGACCCCCCGGCGATCAGCACAGCAGCCCTGCCGCCACCAGCAGCAGGGCCAGAACCGCGACCAGAAGCACCTGCGCCGCGCGCGCCATTGTCAGCGCACCGCCGCGCCGAGCCGCGCCATCGGGCGGTCGTTGATCGGCCAATGGATCACCGCCGCCAGCAGCGCAATCCCGATCGAGGCCTGCCAGGCAAAGTCATAAGAGCCGGTGACGCGATAGGCATAGCCCGCCCCCCAAGCGCCGAAAAACGCGCCGACCTGATGCGACAGGAACACGATGCCAAAAAGCGTCGAGACATAGCGCACGCCAAAAATCTGCGCGACCAGCCCGCTCGTCAGCGGCACGGTGCCAAGCCAGAGAAAGCCCAGAACGCAGGCAAAAACCGTGGCCGAAAGCGCGGTGATCTGCAGGCTCAGGAAGACCACCATGACCAGCGCGCGGGCGAGATAAATCGCGCCGAGCACATATTTCTTGCGCAACCGATCCGCCATCATGCCGAAGACATAAGAGCCGAGAATGTTGAAAAGCCCGATCAGCGCCAGCGCACGCGCCCCCACCGCCGGGTCGAGCCCCTTGTCGGCGAGAAAGGCGGGCAGGTGGGTCCCGATGAAGGCGACGTGAAAGCCGCAGACGAAAAAGCCAAGGTTGAGCAGCCAAAAGCCCGAATGCGACAAAGCCTCGCGCAGCGCCGCGCCGAAGCTTTGCACGGGGCCGCTGCCCGATTGCGCCGGGCTTTGCGGGCGTCCGGCGATGCCGATGGCCAAAAGCGCCATGAGCGCGGCCAGCGCGGCGTAGATCACGAAAGTCTCGCGCCAGCCATAGCTGTCAAGCAGCGCCTGCGCGACTGGAACGAGCAGGAACTGACCAAACGAGCCGCCCGCCGTGACGACACCCGCCGCCATGCCGCGCTTTTCGGGCGCGACCGCACGGGTCGCGGCGCCAATCGCCACGACAAAGGTCGTCCCGGTCATGGCGAAACCGACCAGCACGCCAAGCGAGAGCGTCAGGCCAAAGGCGCTCGAAATTCCCGCCGCGAGCACGAGGCCAAGCGCGTAAAGCACCCCGCCAATCGCCGCGACCCGCCCCGCGCCATGCTTGTCCGAGATCGCACCAATCACCGGCTGCGCCAGCCCAAGCACGAGGTTTTGCAGCGCAATCGCCAGACCAAACGCCTCGCGGGTGATGCCGAGATCCAGCTCGATCGGGCGCAAAAACAGCCCGAACGCCTGCCGGATCCCCATGGCGATGGTCACGATTGTCGCCGCGCAGATCAGCACCGTCCAGGTTTTGAGCCGCTGACCTGCGGCGGGCTCGTCTTGCGTCATGGGAAGCTCCGGTGATTCGACCTCGACGGGTCTGGAAAGGCGTTGCATTTTTAGATTATGTATGTGATCTATTTTAATCGAAGCGCAGCGTCAAGCACCGCCCGCGCCCGCTTTGGTTGCGCGCGGGGCCGCTTCTGCCTTAGGGTTTGGGCAGCGTTCGGGCGGCGTTCGGGTTTGCGCGCAAAGCCAGACGAGGCGCGGTCCGGCGCCGCAGACGGGAAGGATGAGCATGGGTCGATCGAGCAAGGAAGAAGCCGCGCGCACCCGGCTGCGGATTCTGGCAGCCGCCTCGGATCTCTTTCGCAAATCTGGGGCCGAGCGGGTTTCGGTCGCCGATATCATGGCCGCCGCCGGGCTGACGACGGGCGGGTTTTACAAACATTTCGCCTCGAAAGAGGCGCTGGTCGCGGAGGCGACGGCGCTCGCCTTTGCGCAATCGGATGAAGGCTGGGCCAGATTGGCGGCCGCCCAGCCCGAGGAGGGCGCCGGGACTGCGGCGCTGCGCGCGGCTTTGGTGCGCCATTACCTGCGCCCGACGCCCGAGCAGCGTTGCCCGATGATCGCCTTCGCCGCCCCCGGTGCCGAACACTCCGCGCCCTCGGAACCCGCAAGCAAGGACAGCGGCTTGGCCTATCGCGACGGCGTCGCGGCGCTGCTCGCGCGTTTCGCCGATCCCGGCACCGCTGCCAATCCGGCGCGGCCCGAAGCGCCGCCGCCAGGCGAGAGCCTCTCTGATGAGGCGCTGGTCCTTTTCGCCGCGATGATCGGCGCGCGCGTCTTGGGCGAGGCCAGCGCCAGCGCGCCTTGGATCGCGCCTTTGCGCACGGCGGTGATCCGCGCGGCAGAAGCCGAAGCCGTGACCGAAGCTCGCGTAGACGCCAAGGCGCAAGAATAAGCCCGCCATCTTTCAGCCGATCACGAAGGGCTCTGCCAGCAGCGCCAGCGCGATCACGATCATCGCGCCGCCCGAAAACAGGCCAAGCCAGCGCGCGGCCTCGGGTTTCCGGCGCAAGATCACCCGCGCGCCCTGCCCGACCAGCCACAGCACCAGCGCGCAATTCACGATCTGGATGCCGCCAAGCGCCGCGACCTGCATCGGCACCGGCAGCGTCGCCTTGGGCGTGGTGAATTGCGGAAGCAGCGCCAGAAAGAGCAGCAAAACCTTGGGGTTGGTGCCGCTGACGACAAAGCCGCGCTTGACCCAGCCGAAGGCGCGTCCAGCCGTCGCGCCGGGCGCGATCTCGATCTCGGGCCCGGTCCCGGTCCCTGCCGCTGCGGGCACTGGCGGATGGCGCAAAGCCTGCATGCCGAGCCACAGAAGATAGCCCGCCCCCAGCACGGTCAGCGCGCGCAAAAGCAGCGGGAAATGCACGACCAGCGCCCCGGCCCCCGCCGCGACCAGCAGCGTCACCCAGACATAGCCAAGCAGCATCCCCGACAGCGCCGGCAGCAGCGCGCGCTGGCCCATGCCCGCGGTAATCGCACAGGCCCAATCCGCGCCCGGCGTCATCACCAGCGAGATCGACAGCAGCCAAAAGGCGAAAAGCAGCGAGGCATCCATGCGAGTCACTCCATATCCAGAAGCGCAAGGATATGGTGTTCATCCGGCAATGTGCTTGCGCATCCTTGCTGTCACTCGGCGATCTCGGCTATATTCTTCCTCATGGACAGCATTGACCGAAAAATTCTTGCCGAACTGCAACGCGAGGGGCGAATTTCTGTCACCGAGCTTGGTGAACGCGTCGGGCTGAGCCTGTCGCCCTGCCACCGCCGCGTGCGCGCTTTGGAAGAGGCGCGCGTCATCAACGGCTATCGCGCCACCGTCGATCCAAGCAAGGTCGGGCTGAATTTCTCGGCCATCGTCTTCGTGACGCTGCAACAGGTCAGCGGCGCGCAGGTCATTGATTTCGAAGCCGCTTTGCCGCGCATCCCCGAAATCGTTCAGGCCGAGCGGCTGTTTGGCGATCCCGATTACATGCTTCAGATCGTGACCCGCGATCTCGCGACCTTCCAGAAGCTTTATGACGAGCATCTGCTGGCGCTGCCCTCGGTTCAGCGCCTGACCTCGACGCTGGTGATGAAGACGGTAATCGCGCGGCGGCCCCTGCCACTTTGAACCGGAGCCGCTTTGGAAGGGTTGCGAGGAAGCGGGGTTGCGCCGGGAGGCGCTCTTTTTTAGATTACCAATGTGATCTAATCGAAAGGGGATGAGATGGCCAATGATATCAAAGCCCGTGACAGCGCGGATCAGGTCGCGCCGCTGCGCCCGCTTTATCTCGAAGATCTCGCCGTTGGGCAGGAATTCACCAGCCGCAGCTATCCGCTCGACGAGGCGGCGATCATCGCCTTTGCCCGCCAATATGACCCCCAGCCCTTCCACATTGACCCAGAGGCCGCGAAAGACACTTTCTTTCAAGGACTTGCCGCAAGCGGCTGGCAGACGATGGCGATCACGATGCGGCTTTTGACCGAAAGCCTGCCGATTGGCAGCGGGCTGATAGGCGCGGGGGCAGAGATCGGCTGGCCGCAACCGACCCGACCGGGGGACGCGCTGCATACCGTGGCGCGGGTGCTGGAGATCACGCCCTCGCGCTCGAAGCCCGATCGCGGCTTTGTCACCGTCCACACCCAGACGCTGAACCAGCGCGGCGAGGTGCTTCAGAACGTCACGACCCGCATCCTGACCTTCCGCCGTCCGGCTTAAGCGGCCTCTTTGGGGCGGCAGCCTCCGCCTTTTCTCGCAGACCCCCCCTCCTTTCTGCGCAATGGCGTTTTTGCGCGCCACGCATGAAAGTTGCGCAAGATGCCCCGGCCGCGCAAGGTCGCTGCGGCACCAACAGGAAACAACGCTCGGGGGGAGAGCTGAGATGGACGACCACGCGACCGGCGGACGCACGCCGACCATCCGGACGATTGCCATGCCCGGCGACACCAATCCGGCAGGCGATATCTTCGGCGGCTGGCTGATGAGCCAGATGGACCTCGCCGCGGGCAGCGTTGCCGCGCTGACCGCGCGCGGGCGCAGCGCCACCATTGCCGTCGAGGGCATGAAGTTTCACCGCCCCGTCAAGGTCGGCGATGAGGTCTCGCTTTTCACCGATCTGGTGCGCGTCGGGCGGACCTCGATCCAGATCCATGTCGAGGCTTGGCGTCGCCCGCGCGAAAGCGATGATTGCGAGAAGGTGACCGAGGCGGTTTTCACCTTCGTCGCCATCGACAGCAATGGCGCGGCGCGGCGCATCCATCCGGCAGCAGAGCAGGTCTGACCGCAGCCAGCGGGCGCGGCGCTTCGGGAACAGCGACGCGACGCTGCCTGACCTTGCCCCGCCTCACCCGGCGCGCAAGGCCGCCATCCAGCCAAGCGTCTCGCCGGTCAGGCGGGTCGGTTTATATTCCGCGCCAAGCGGACGGCTCCACCCCAGCCCAGAGAGCACGCCCACGATGTGGCGATAATCGAGCTCGCCATGATCGGGCGTGCCGCGATCGGGGACCGAGGCGATCTGGATATGGCCGATCAGCGGCAGATGCCGGGCGAGACGGCGCGAGACATCGCCCTCCATGATCTGGAGATGATAGCAGTCAAACATCAGCCGCAAATTGTCATGCCCCGCCTCGGCGATCAGCGCAGCCGCCTGATCCGAACCTTGCAGGAAATAGCCCGGCGCATCGTAATGGTTCAGCGGCTCGATCAGGATGGTGATGCCATCGGCGCGCGCGGCCTGGCAGGCATAGGCGAGATTGCCGAGAAAGACCGCCCGCGCCTCGGGGCCCGCAGCAAAGCCCGCCATGACATGGACCGCGCCGCAGCCGATGGCGCGGGCATAGGCCAAGGCCTCGTCAATGGCGGCGCGCGCCTCGACCTCGCGCCCGGGCAAAGCGGCGAGCCCGTTTTCGCCGGGCTGGCCGCGTCGCGTGTTCAGCCCGAGCATCACGAGCCCGGTCTCGGCCAGAGCGGCGGCGGTCTCTGCGGCGGGGGTCTCATAGGGCCAGTGGCATTCGACCGCGTCAAAGCCTGCGGCCTTCGCCGCGCGGATCGCCTCGGGCAAGGGCAGATCGGCCCAGAGAAATCCAAGATTGGCAGACAGGCGCGTCATTCATCCCCCCAGGCGATGTCATGGATGCGGACCAGCTCATCGACCTGAGCCGGGGTCAGCAGATTGGGCGTTGCCCCGCGCAGCAAAAGCGCCAGCCGCGCGGTGGCCTCGAGCTCTTCGATCGCATTGCACGCGCCCTCAAGATCGCGACCGGCGACGACCGGGCCGTGATTGGCCAGCATCACCGCCGAATTTTTGCCCGCAAGCCCGCGCACCGCCGTGCCGATCTCGGGGTCTCCGGGGCGGAAATAGGGCAAAAGCCGGACGCGGCCGAGCTGCATATAGGCATAAGGCGTCAGCGCGGGCAGAAAGTTTTCCGCGTCCTGATCCGGCAGGGTCGAGAGCGCGACCGCGTGGCAGGAATGCAGATGCACCACCGCCCCCGCCCGCGCGCGCGTCTGGTAGAAGGCCGAATGGAGCGGCATTTCCTTGGTCGGTTTGTCGCCGCCGATCTGGCGCCCCTTGGCGTCGAAATGCGCCAGACGCGCCGGGTCGAGCCGCCCGAAGCTGGTCCCTGTGGGCGAGACCAGCAGCCCACCGTCCGGCGTCAGCGCCGAGATATTCCCGGTTGAGCCCGCCGTCAGCCCGCGATCAAACATCGAGGCCGCCAGCAGGCAGATCCTTTCGCGCAGCCGCGCTTCCTCGCTCATCATGCCCCCCTCGGATCAGCCCGGATTTCGGCGGCATTCTCGCCGCATTCGCGCCATGCGCAAGGGGCCTCGCCCGCGTCTCAGCAGCGTTTCAGCTCGGGCGCAGATCCAGCCGGTAGCGCCCGGGCGTGAGCCCGGTCGCGGCCTTGAAGGCGCGGCTCAGATGGCTTTGGCTGTCGAAACCGCAGGCGGCGGCGGCCTGCGCCAAGGGCTCGCCCGCGCCGATCAGCGCCTTCGCGCGCTGGATGCGGCGATGCTGGATCAGCCGGTGCGGGGTCACGCCGACGCTGGCGCGAAAGCTGCGCTGAAAGTGAAACTCGCTCAGACCGACCAGCCCGGCGAGATCGCGCAGATGCAGCGGCTGGTCGAGATTGGCCTCGATGAATTCGCGGATCCGGCCCAGACTTTTCGGGCTGAGCCCACCCGCAAGCCGCCCGGTGCAGCGCGCAACAAAGCGGCTTTCGGAAAAGAGCGCGGCGAGCAATTCGGTCGCGGCCTCTTCGGCCCAGATCGCCTGCCCCGACAGCGCCGCCGCCTGCAACGCCAGAAAGGGCGCGGCCATGCCCTGCGCATCGGCATAGGTCAGATCGGCGACATCGACGGCGCGGGCATCGCGGTCGAAGGTCTCGGCATAGGCCAGCCGCAGCTCGTCATCGGGCAGGTTGATATGGACGAATTCGAAGCTCTCGGTGATCTCCCATTCCGAGCTCAGCCCCTCGGGCATCATGCAAACCGCGCCCTGCCAGCCGCGCGCGGGGCCCCCCGGCGTATCCAAACGGCGCGTCCCCGCGCCGCCTTTGGAATAAAAGCTGAGCGTATGCCCGGCGGGCGCGTCATAGCGCACGAACGCATCGCGGTTGCGCCAAAGCTTGACCGAGCGCCCGAAGCCCAGATCCAGCCCGCCGCGCAACTCCGCATGGGGCGAGGCCGCGAGATAGGCCGAAATCGGCGCGGTCGGCCCCGTGGCGAGGCTTGCGGGCACCCGCGTCCGCGAGCGGGTCGCGGGAAGGGCTGCCGGACGGGGCGCCGAAGAGGCGGCAGGCGGCATAGCCGGTGCAGACGCGCGATCTTGCGCGGATGCTTCATCGCTGGCCGCCCCCGCTCCGATACGGGGGGCTCGCGCGCGCAGCACCTGTTCGGCCGCAACCGGATTGCCGCCAACCGGCAGGTCAAGAGAGGAGCTGATCGGGGGCACGGTCATGGTGGCACGTTCGGGCGGCAGGTTGGGGGCGCAGATCGGGAGAGCGGGTTCGGGAGAGCGGGCGGGTCGCAAAAGAGAACACAGAGGCGGGTCGAAAACGAAAGGCATGGGGTGCAAGGCCGGGGTTCAGGCCCCCGGCGCGCGCAGGGCCCGCTTGGGGCCATGGGTCGCATTTTACGCCAACGCGCGCGGGACGCCAGCGCCCCGAGTGACATCGACCTGCCGATGGTGTGTCAAAACTGGCTGCAGTGCTACCATTCCGTGATGGCGGGAGGAGCGGCATGGCGGGTTTCATCGAGGGAGTTCAGCGAAGCCAGACGGTGCTTTTCCCGAACCGGCTGGAAGACTGGATCGGCGAGGATGATCTTGTTCGCGTGGTTGACCTGTTCGTCGATGAGCTTGATCTGGCAGACTTGGGTTTCATCCGCTCGACCTCGGCGCGCACCGGCCGACCCGGCTATTATCCCGCCGTTCTGCTGAAGCTGTTCATCTATGGCTACCTGAACTGGATCCCGTCGAGCCGCAGGCTGGAACGCGAGGCCGAGCGCAATGTTGAAGTGATGTGGCTGATTGGCCGGCTCGCGCCCGACCACAAGACCATCGCCGAGTTCCGCCGCGCGAACGGCCTGGCGATCCGCAAGACTTGCGCACAGTTCGTCGACCTGTGTCGTCGGATTGGCGTTTTGAAGGGCGATTGCGTTGCGGTCGACGGCAGTAAGTTCAAGGCGGTGAACAACCGTGATCGCAACTTCACGAAGAACAAGATTGCCAGCCGCCTCACCCATCTCGAAGCTGATGTCGAGCGCTATATCGACGATATGGTGCGCATCGACCGGCAGGAGGAAGGCGAGACCCATACCCGGAAAGTCCGGGATCTGGCTCGGCGTTATGGTCGCATCCGCCAAGAGATTGATCGGCTGAAGGCGATGGACAAAGCCCTGGCCGATACCCCCGACGGGCAGATCTCCCTGACCGATCCCGACGCTCGGGCCATGGCGACCAGCGCCCGCCACAGCGGTATGGTTGGTTATAATGTCCAGACCGCCGTCGATACCGAGAGCCATATCATCGTCACCCACGAAGTCACGAACCAGGGCTTTGATCGCGACCAGCTCAGCCCGATGGCAATCTCGGCAAAGGATGCCCTTCAGCATGAAGACCTGCACGCCATCGCAGACAAGGGATACTTCAGCGGCCCCGAGATCCTCGCCTGCCATGAGGCGGGCATCACCACGACCGTGCCGCGCCCCGCCACCTCGGGCAATGCGGCCAAGGGCATGTATGTGAAGGCCGATTTCGCCTATGATCCGGAACGCGACGTCTATGTCTGTCCTGCTGGCGAGGAACTGATCTACCGCTACACCCGCGAGGAAGGTGGCCTTCAGGTCCGGCGATACTGGATCAACGCATGCCAGAGCTGTCCATTAAAAAGCCGCTGCACCACTGGCACAGAGCGCCGGATCACCCGATGGGAACATGAGCATCTGATCGACGCGATGCACGAAAGGCTGAGCAGGGACACCGATCCGATGACGCTCCGCCGCTGCACGGTCGAACATCCTTTCGGCACAATCAAGGCTTGGATGGGGCATACCCATTTGCTGACTGTGTTTCGGCGTGCAATCTTGACCCCTTAGAGTGGGGTATCGGCACCCAATTTTGACCCCCCTGATGTTTTGCCAGACCGTTCGCTGGAGGATCAGCGAGCGGAGGGGGAGATGAAGCGGGTTGATACGATCGCGCGGGTCCGGCGAGCCTTCTATGTTCATGGCTGGTCGGTGAAGAAGATCGTTCGGGAGCTGCACGTGTCGCGGATCGAAGCCATTGCGCCATTGGTCCGAGCAATGGCTGAGGGGTGCGCAAGATACTTCGGTCGGACGAGACGGATTTCAGCTATGAGCGCAGCCGCCAGCCGTTGCCCCGGATCGGGCCATGGCAGGGGCAGCTGGAACAGTTTCTGTCCTCGAATGCGTCGAAGGCCTCTCGCGAGCGGCTGACGTTGATCCGCATCTTCGAGGAACTGCAGGCGCTCGGATATGAGGGCGGATACGATGCCGTGCGCCGGTTTGCGCGAACCTGGTCACAGGCCCGCGGGGCGGTGACGGTCGAGGCCTATGTGCCTGTTCTGGCGCGCAAACCCGGAGCGCTGCGCAATGGCGCGCCCTTCAGGGACTGGGCCTTGCCCGCCGCCATGTCCGCGATCCGCCGCAAGTTGAAGGGCAGCGATGATGGCGATCGGCAAATGGTCCAGATCCTGGCCTGCGTGCCGGAGGACGGCCTTCAGGCTGTCGAGGCCGCTTGCCGCGAAGCGCTCGATCACGGCGTCCATTCCGCGCCGGTCGTCATCAACATCCTCGCCCGCCAGCGCGACCCCGCGCCACCACCCTTGCTGCTCACACCAACCGCGCTGCGCCTGACCCATGAGCCCGTGGCCGACTGCGCGCGGCTCACGATAACCTCAAGAGGACAAGCCACTATGGAACGCACCCAAATCCTCGATCTGATGGGGACGCTGAAGCTTTACGGAATGCGCAGCGCCTATGACGAGGTCATGGCCGCCGGCATCAAGCGTCAGCACGAGCCGCCCCGGATCGTCGGCGATCTGCTGCAGTCGGAGATTGCCGAGAAGCTGGCACGATCCATCCGCTATCAACTGACCGTCGCCAAGCTGCCATTGGCGAAGGACATCGAAGAGTTCGACTTCACCGGCACGCCGATCAATGAGGGCCTAGTGCGCGACCTCAGCACCGGCAGCTTCGTCTCTGACCAGCGCAACGTCGTGCTGATCGGCGGCGCAGGCACTGGCAAGACCCACCTCGCCATTGCCATAGCACGCGCCCTGATCCGGGGCGGCACCCGCGGACGCTTCTTCAACGTCGTCGATCTGGTGAACCGTTTGGAAACCGAGACGCGCAATGGCAAGCAGGGTCGCATGGCCGACTACCTGACACGCCTAGACTTCGTCATCCTGGACGAACTGGGCTATCTGCCCTTCGCCCAGTCAGGCGGCCAGCTGCTGTTCCACCTCATTAGCCGGCTCTACGAGCGCACCTCGATCATCGTCACCACGAACCTTGCCTTCGGGGAATGGCCGACCGTCTTCGGCGATGCCAAGATGACCACGGTACTCCTCGACCGGCTCACCCATCATTGCGAGATCATCGAGACCGGCAACGAGTCATGGCGCTTCAAGAACCGCGCATGACCGGGGCCTGACCCGCCTCCACCACTGATCAGTTCCGTCGGCTCAGGCCCCGCCGCAAACCGCATCAACGGGGTCAATATTGCACGCCGATAAGGGGGCAGTTTGCCTGCCGATTGACATATCGCCACCTACATTCTGAACCCATCTCTCTCAGATGCCCGAGACGATCTCCTTCAGCTCCTAGGGTTGTATCGACTTATCGATCTCCAGGTGCGGAGGCATGGTTCAGAGGCGGCTCAATGAGGGTGATTTCGGTAGGCCCTGGTGGAACGAAGCCTTTTCGGAACCCACGGCTATACTACTCCGAACCGTAGAAGAGGGTACAGGCGTTGGCCGCCCGTGTTCCCTGTGAATATTCGCCACGCTTGACCTGACCGGTAGTTGCAGCCAGCCCGTAGCTCATCGCGTCTGCCGCCAGACGAGCTGGCGATGAGAGTCCCCCTGCTTTTCTTATTTTTTCAATTATATCGCGAATATCTCCAGGAGGTTCGACAAGCTCCACGCGAGTAATCTTTGCTGTTTGGCAGTTAATCAGAGAGAATCGCCCAGACACAGGCCCCTTGTCGGCTGATCGAATATTGTACAACCCGACGTTACCGTTGCCGAAATCCTCTCCAGACATCTCATATGTTGTGCTGCCCAGCACCGAGATCGCACGACCGCCGCCGGCAATCGTCTTACTATGCAGCTTTGCGTCTTCAGACGAGCAGCCTGCCAAGATCGCGAGAGACATAACAGCCAGAGTGCGCGCTTTCATCATCGATACCAACCTTCATAATATCGCGATCTCAACACCACGATCAAAAACTCGATGATACAGATGAGGCGAACGGCGGCTAGCCGCATCGCTGCCGTCACCGCAGGCGGTCTGCGGCGGTAATCCTCCCCGTTTTAACGGGGTGCAGAAGTAGACTTCAGGCAGCCATCTTCAGTTTCTGGGCGGGTGTGATGCCGCCGATGCCCATGTTGGGGCGCTCATTGTTGTAAGTCCATAGCCAGTCGGTTGCGATCTCCTGCGCCTCCTCGATGGTTTCAAAGATGTATAGGTCCAGCCATTCATTGCGGACTGTCCTGTTGTAACGCTCGACGTAGGCGTTCTGCTGTGGTTTCCCAGGCTGGATGTGGTTGTGGGCAATGCCCTGCTTCTCGGCCCAGATCATCAGCGTGGAGCTGATGTATTCAGGGCCATTGTCTACCCTGATGGCCAGGGGCTTTCCGCGCCACTCGATGATCTGATTGAGGGACCGGACCACCCGCTCGGCCGGGAGCGAGAAGTCGACCTCAATGCCGAGGCCCTCACGGTTGAAGTCGTCCAGCACGTTCAAGAGGCGGAATTGACGGCCATCGGCCAATCGATCAGCCATGAAGTCCATTGACCAGACCGTGTTCGGCGCGTCAGGGACGCTAAGCTCTTCAGGCTTGTCACGCTTGATCCGCCGCCGCGGCTTGATCCGCAGGTTCAGTTCCAACTCGCAATAGATCCGATGGACGCGCTTGTGGTTCCAAGGATGCCCTTGGACGTTGCGCATGTGCAGGAAACATAGCCCAAAGCCCCAGGTCCGGTGCACCTTGGTCAGCCCTTCCAACAGGTCCGCGATAAACTCGTTCTCGGCATCGCGCTTCGGGCTGTAGCGAAAGCAGGTCTCGCTCACGCCAAAGGCCCGGCAGGCCAGCGCGATGCTGACCCCCTTCGTCGCCACAGCCTTCTCGGCCAGCTCCCGGCGTTGAACTGGCCGTGTCATTTTTTTCCTAGTGCTTCCTTGAGCAGTTCGGCCTGCATGCTCAGGTCCGCAAACATGCGCTTCAACCGCCGGTTCTCGTCCTCAAGCGTCTTCATCTGGCTCATCATGGACGCGTCCATGCCGCCATACTTCGAGCGCCATTTGTAAAAGCTCGCTGTGCTGATCCCATGCTCGCGGCAAAGTTCAGGCACGGCCACGCCGCTCTCGGCCTGACGAAGCACGGCCATGATCTGCGGCTCGGTGAAACGGCTCTTTCTCATTCGAATCTCCTCAGCTCACGCTACGAGAAAATTCTACTTATGCAGCCCCTTAACCATGGGGAGGATTACCCCGGCATTTGGTGTATCGGATTAATGCAACCTATTCACTTAACCGTCTCTGTTGATGGCATGGGAGCTCCCAACCTGACGGCGTCGTAATATGCCAATGTCATGAGTGTTGAGGCTCGCGCACGACCGCTTCGGTCCGCATAGCTACCATCGAGGCTGAGACCTCGCTCCGGCACCATCCGAACGTTGGCTCACAGGGATGAGGCAAAGCAGCATTGGCCGAGACCGGCCGGCGCCTTCGTCCAGCCTGTCACTTTCGCCCTTCACCTCAATATCTCCGCCAGTAGGTCGGCGACATGCCTGAGCGCCCGGTCCTTCGCGCGACGCCGGTGCCAGGCGAGATGCAGCGGGAAGCCGCTGACCGGGATCGGAACGGGGCGCGCGATCAGGTCCGGCGCGGCAGGCATCACGCGCGAGGGCAGCATGGCGATCATGTCGGACCCGCGCAGAAGATCCGGGACCATACCGAAGCTCGGCACCACCAGCCCGATGCGACGGCTGCGGCCGAGGCGGGCCAGTTCCGCGTCGAGCGGGCTGCGCGCATCGCCGCGTCCCGAGACGAGGATATGCGGATATGCCAGCCAGCCGTCAAAGTCGAAACCCGCGATCGCCGGATGTCCGGGGCGCATCGCGATAATGTAATGTTCGGAAAGCAGCTCCTCGCGATGAATATCCGCATCCTCGCCGGGGAGGACCGAGATAGCGATGTCGGTCGTGCCGTCGACCAGCGCCGCGCGAGCCGCCTCGCCCCCGAGCCAGGGCTGGATCACCAAATCGAGGCCGGGAGCCGTTCCGGCCAGCGCGCACTGCAAGGGGCCGGTCACGAACAGCGCGGGATAGTCCGCCATGGCGATGCGCAGGGTTTGACGGATCTCGGCCAGCGGCACCTCGGGCGGGTCGATCAGATCGCCCACCCCGGCCAGCAGCGATTTCAGCGCCGCGCGTAGCGATTCCGCCCGGGCTGTCAGCCGCATGGTGCCGCGCCCTCGCTCCAGCAATTCATCGTAGAACAGATGCCGGCAGCGTTGCAGCGCGGCCGAGGTAGCAGGCTGTGACAGGCCCAGCCGGTCAGCGGCACGGCTGACATGTGCCTCGTCCAGAAGGGCGTCGAGGATCACCAGAAGGTTCAGGTCGAGCGAGCGCAAATTCATGTGGTGGATAATAGATCAGATCATTAATCGATTGGAGTAATTTCTAAGGCCCCGGCATCATTCACCCATCCCAACCATGGAGATGACGATGACCAAGACCCTGATCTTGATGTTTCACCCCGACCTGACCCGGTCGAAAGCCAACGCCGCGATGGCCCGCGCCGCTGCGGCCCTGCCCGGGGTCGAGGTGATCGATATGACCGCCGCCTGCCCAGACGGCCTCGATCTTTTCCGCGACGGCGAACGGGAGGCGGCGCGACTGCTGGCCGCCGACCGGATCGTGCTGCAGTTCCCGGTGCAGTGGTATTCCGCCCCGCCGCTGCTGAAGGCCTGGCAGGATGCCGTGTTGACCCGGATGTTCTACATCACCTACGACGCGGAGGGTCGTCGGCTGGAAGGTCGGCCGCTGATGATCGCCGCCTCCGCCGGCAACACGGCCGAAGCCTATGTGGCGGGAGGGCGCAACCTCTTCCCGATGACGGACCTCCTGGCACCGTTGCGCGCCACCGCGAATCGCTGCGGATTGGTCTGGGCCGAGCCCTTCGTCTTCTACCGCGCCGACAAGCTGTCGCTCGACGAGATCGACGCTGCCGCCCAGGACTATGCCGCGCATCTCGCCCGCTGGATCGCCGGTCCGGCGGAGCAGGCAGCTTGAGCCATGGAGAAGACACATGACGCCATTACGGACCTTGGCGACGGCACACCCGTCTGGTCTACCCTTGCCGCCTGCACACTTCCGCTCGGTCTTCTCGGCCAGTTCCTCAGCGCCGGAACCGCACTGTTCTGCAGCGGGGAGCCGTGGGGCGGCGCGCGAGCCTTAGTGGCGCCCTGTCCCTTCCGCTCCTCGCGCTGCTTGGGGGTGCGCTCCTCTTCCGCCGACTGAACGGCTTGGTTGGTGGCCGGGGCTGACTTTCGCGCTCTACCTGACGCGGGTCGCGCTGGCGGCCGACGCGAGCCCACTGCCGCTCTCTCCTCACCCGTTCAACGGCGCGCTGGTGCTGTGCGCCAATTTGATCCTGCTGGCCGAGGGCGAACGCCGCAGGGCCCAAACCATTCGCGCGGATATCCAGCCATGAAACTCACCCGCCGCGACATCCTGCGCATGGCCAGCGGCCTTGCCGTCGGTGCCACCGCCGCCTCGATCGCCAGCTTCGAGGCGCTGGCCAAGGGCGACATCGCCGACACGCCCAGCTTCCTGACCGGCCATTTCCGCGCGATGACGGAGGAGAGATTGCCCTGACACCGACCGTCCGGAACGCCATCTCCACGCCACTATAGGGCCGCTATTTCCGCATTGACCACAACCCGACAGAAGGCGTGCCCCCGGTGCCTGGTTCTATGGCTCGAGCATGATCCACGGCCTTCGCACATCGGGCGGGCAGGCCGAATGGTATCGCAACCGCCGGGTCGACACCCCGGCGCTGACCGAGGGCAAGGCGGTCCTCACCGATCAGGGCACCATCGACCTGACTGCCAGCGCGGCAGGCACCTCGGTCATTGCCCATACCGGACGCATCCTTGCATTGCAGGAGATCAACCCGCCCTTTGAACTGACCTCGGAACTGGCGGCCTTGGGTGCCTACGATTACGACGGCGCACTGAAGGCGATGATGACCGCGCTCCCGAGGATCTTCCCCCGCACCGGAGAGCTGCTGTTCTTCGGCAGCTCGCCCCTGGCTCCGCATCTGACCTACCATATCGCCGACGTGCAAGGGCGGCTGGTCCACGGCGAGTTTCTCAATGGTTCCGGCCCCACATCGTCCACGGTGGGCAACCGCCCGCCATGGTCTCCTTCAACTGCATCAAAACCGATCAGCAGACGCAGGCAGTAGCTTAAATCAGCTGGAAAACTGTCCGAGCTTCGGGGAGTAGCTCACAAGAAAACAGCCCGGCGGCGCGACTATCTCAGCGGCCTGCTAGGGTGCGGCGAGCCCATACTAGTTCGTCCTACGTATCGCCCACCGCAATCAAGAGGTAGCTACGTGTCATCCTTGGCATGACAAATTAGCATTAAACTATTTCATCTCGACTGGATATTAAGGAGCACCAAAACCCACATCACATAGGCCAAAAAAGATCGTTCCGTGGGTCACAATATCAGCAATCAAATTATGGACTCGTTATTCATGAGATGCGTAAATCTTCCTGGGCAATCCATCCCTCAGACATCGCAAGCCATCTTTGTTGATGGCGGAGGTCTTTTATTTGTATCTGGTCAAGTCGCGCTCGATGAAAGCGGTATCGTTGGCGGTGATCTCAGGGCGCAATTAGAACAATCGTTCACAAACCTAAAAGCCGTACTAAACCAAGCGGGCGCGACTTTCGATAACGTCGTCAAGATGTCGATCTATGTTGTAGACTATCAAAAGGAAATGATCGAGACAATCAGACAGGTTCGGGGGCGCTACGTTAACCTTGAGTGCCCGCCAGCAAGCGCTTTGATCGGCGTAAGCTCATTATTCATGCCTGGCCTGCTCGTAGAAGTTGAGGCGATCGCATCGATCTCGGCGGTGCCTTACTGAGACATAGCAAACCGATAGTTGGTATGTGGAAGGCCTGGTTCAAAAGCTGAAATATCGCGCACTCTGAAGCATTTCTTTCCGACAGCAATCCTGCACGTATTCAAAGAACGTTTTTGTGATATTGCGCAAGCGCGCTTCACCTATAGGCCGCACAATCGCATCTAAAGCATGCAGGTTTATTGGCTTAAATTCCGATACGGCTTTGAACAGCCCCTCAGAGCAACGATCCTATTTTGGCACAATCGCAAACACCTATCGCCACGATATCGTTTCCTGCGCATCAAACGCCCACCGAAAATCGTTCACGCGCGATCCTCTTGATCTGGGCTAATTTTTATCGGCCCCGGCCACGAGGGCGTTTCGTTCGTCATGGAGTTCAAATCACACATAGCTCAATGGTTCATCCGCATCGTGTGTGTCGCTCGGAAACATTTTAACTTCGCCACGAAAAGCAAAGACAAAGCAGACAAAATAGAGAGATCATGACGCAAATTAATGAGAAGCAAGGTAAGTCAGAAAAAAATGAGAGCCTTCCCGCCGAGCCAAAATGGGAGAAAATCGGAGGTTTTGAGTTAATCCCGTTGAACATCGGGGACATCACCCTACCGTTAGGCGAGTTGATTATAGATCGCGGACAGTCCTCTGACGCCGATAGGAAAAACATCCAAGAGGTTTTGAACAACCAGAGAATAGTCCCCATGCAGGACTTCCTCATCCGCGGCCATGGCACCACAATCTTGGTGGATGCGGGTAGCTATGCCAGCATCACTTCAGAGTCAGAGTATGCCATTCAGGGATACACACCCCCAGCACCACTATTGGCGCAGTTAGAAGATTTGGGCGTAGATCCCCTGTTGATTGATCACGTCATTTTCACCCATACACATTGGGACCACTTTAATGGCGCGACTTTCTTGAGGGACCAAAAATATATCCCGGCCTTCCCTAATGCGCGCCATTACATCAGCAAGACTGACTGGGAGAGCGTGCGGCAAGAAATGCTAGTCGACAACTCCGAGGAAGCCAATGTCTTTCCCGCTCTTATCGAATCCAACCTTCTAGATATCGTTGACGGCGAGCTTGAAATCCTCCCGGGAGTCACCATTTTCTCTGCACCGGGGGAAACAAGAGGCCACCAGATAGCTCGCTTTCAATCAAATGGGGAAACTTTCTACACTTTGGGTGACCTTTACCATCATCCGATAGAAGTAACTCACGGAGATTGGATGGCCGTTTGGGCGGACGAAGAGGCGAGCAGAAACAGTCGCAAAGTGGTTCTAAATCGCGCCGCACAGGAATCTGCTCGTGTAATGACCTCCCATATTAAAGGTGTTGGGCGTATTGTCTTGGAGGATTCTGAGTATCGATGGGAGCCCTGCTAACCGAAGCAAACTAATCACAACTGACCCCCAAAATTCTCGAAAGAGAAAAGGCCGCGGGATACCCGCGGCCTTTTCATGAAGTCATGCGCTTTACTCATAGGAGACAGTTTCGCAGTCTGATACAAATGACACTGGCAAAGCCGAGGGCAACGTCGACAACATTGTTATAAGGCTTCTTAAAATTCATCCCCAGTTAAAAGTTGAGCCGTTCTTATCTGATTCGCTGGAGCCTCTAACTCGACCTGCGCACTCCGGTTGAGTTCGGCCAAAAACGCATTCCAACCGGGCGGCTGAGTTGCATCATCTCGCATTCAGCAGGTGAATAGTTTTTTATGAAATATTCTCATCTTTTACAGCGCAGGATGGTAGAAATTTGTCGCGCCATTAGATGAAATTCATTTTCCGTCCGAAATCAGAATCAGCGCCAAGACCGCCCCACCTCTGCGGCGGCAACAATCTTGGTGCCGATTCTGCGGCGGGATAGAAACCCTATACCTAGACGGCTTAACTCAGAGGTTTTGCATCTGCTGAAGAAGCATTGGCCGCCGTGACGTCGAGAAGATCCTCGATCCCCATTCTCTCGAAATAGTTTCGCTGCAGCCTTGCCGTCACTTCATTAATCTCATCCACGCCTCTGCCTTGCGGGTCGATGTCCACCCGCCGCGGTCGCGCTCCCGGAGACATTGCGACGATATCGCGAATGGCTTCGGCGACCTCTTCAACATCATGCCGACGGTCGGGCAGATTTGTGCTGTTCAGCCGCGCCGCCAATTCGTCAGACAATCCGTTAAGTCGATCATATTGTGCCGCGACCTCCTGATCAGCCGGGCCGACAGCATGTTTAAAATGATCCGTCCCGCTGGTGTAAGCGCCGGGCTGGATGATCACGGTTTCAATCCCATAGCGGGACACCTCGAGCGCCATGACTTCAGCCAAGACATCGCCAGCGGCCTTTGATGCGGCATAGGGACCGGTGAAAGGATCGGGCAATCGATTGATGCCGCTGCCGGTATAGATCAGAAGGCCACGACCCGCGCGGCGCATTGCTGGCAGAACCGCGCGATTAACCCGCATCCAGCTAATCGCGTTAAGGTCAATGATTTCCGCGATCTGCTCTGGACGAAAGGCCTCGGTCAGACCGTGCATCATCATGGCCGCGTTATTGATGACAACATCGATACGACCATGGCGCGCCAGAATAAGGTCCGCGGCAGCTCTTGCGCTCGCTTCACTTCTTACATCGAGCTCAAGGACGTGCAGCTCGATATTTTCATCGCGCGCGATTTCAGCCAATTGCTCGCGGCGCTCTTTTGAGTGGCCCCGCAGGTCGCGCATTGATGCGTAGACGATATGACCCGTGCGCGCGAGTTCCAAAGCCGCGAGTTTGCCAATCCCGGAGCCGCCACCGGTTACAAGAATAATCTGTTGTTCACTCATTTGATGATCCATTCATTCCTGGGGTCTCTTGTATTCAAGACGAAATTTGACCTTCGCAATCGGAGGAGTTTCTTGCCGCCAACATCAATTGGCGAATCCTTCATAAGCGTTCATGGGGCCCTGCTCGTTCTGGTCTCAAGGCACGCTGACCTTCGGCCTTCGAAGCGCCGAGGCAGTGATCACGCCGTTATTCAAGAGGATAGCCATTGACGACGACTTTGCCCGCCAACTCGCGTGCAACATATCTGTCGAAGACCAATGCCGCCTCGTCAAAGGATGCCACATGATCTGGTTGAAGTTGGAATTCTCCCGAGATCATGCGGCGGGCGATGTCTTGAAGCTGGGCCTTGCTGGTTTCCAAAACTTCGAATGAGGCGCGAATGCGTCGCCTTTGCGCATATTCATCATCGGCGGGTGATACGATGCCGATAAATTCGCCGCCCTCGGGTAACCGCTCGAGGGCGGCCTGTTTCAATTCGCCTCCGAATGTATCGAACACATATTTTGCCGGTGGCGCAGCCGTGAATTCGTCCAATGAGTTGACGAGATAAGCGGCATTTCCGGCAAGCGCGGCGGCTGTTCGCGCGACCGCGCCACTTCCCAGCACCAAAAGCGTTTCATTCGGCGCGCGGGTCATTGCATCGAGCGAGCGCAAGGCAATTCCGGCGGGTGTTGGCAGACAGGCAAACACCTCTGCCGAAATGCTGGCAGGGCGGTGAGCAATGCGGCCCGCGTCAATTACGATATGCGTGGCAAGCGCCCCGCCGGCAATTGGATTGGCGCGTCCGAACACAAGATCTCCGGGCGCGAAATCATTTACGCCACCACCGACACTTACGATGGTTCCCGCGAAATCCGTGCCCGGCACATAGGGAAAGCGGATCGGAAACCAATCCTTCATATCCCCTCGCGCAATCTTCGCATCGAGTGGATTGAGCGCGGCGGCCTCAATTCGGACAATGACTTCATTGGCCGAGGGGGGATTGATTTTCAAATCGCCGATATGGCTGACCGAAGAGCGGCCATAAGCGCCAAGAAAGACCCCGCGCATCATGCGGCCTCTGAGGTCTGGTTCGGCCAAGTGCCAATCTGGGCAAAGAGACCGAAGAGATCCTCCATATGCCAGGTGCGTTTGATCCGGTCGCCGTCGAATTCGTGAAATTCGTGGAGAGAAAAGCTGATTGCCTTGCCGCTTGCGGGGACTCCGAAGAGAGCGCCTTGATGCGTCCCGGTGCATTCGACCCTGACAGCCGCGCGATTTTCTTCCGCAAGCGCGTCCACGATGCGGACCGTCAGATCCGGAAAGGCGGCAGAGAGCGTCGCGAAGATCGCCTTGATGCCAGCAGGTCCGGGCTCTTGATTGGGCGCCATCGGGATATCCTCCCAATCACCAGTCAGCGCCAGATCCACCAGATCGGGCTGTTTCAGCGCCAAAGCGCCGTAAAAACTCTCGAGGGCCGCGCGTCTTTGGGAGGAAAGCGCGCGCGCGGCAGATTGCGGGATGTGTGGATGTTGCATCGTCAAATCTCCTTGGTTCGGTTTGACAGATACGCACCCGATCGACATAATTGAAATAAATGGTCGTTATCTGGTATTATCAATCTCATGGATTTAGATGGCTTTGACCTCAATCTTCTGGTGGCCTTCGATGCGCTGATGACAGAGCGCCATGTCACGCGCGCCGCCACCCGCTTGGGCATCAGTCAGCCGGCGATGAGCGCCGCTTTGGCGCGCTTGCGACGGTTGACGGGAGATGAGCTTTTCGTGCGCAGTGCGCATGGATTTGCACCGACCCCGCGCGCCTTGGATCTTGCGCGGCCGCTGCGACATGCGCTCGACACGGTGCGCGAAGCCTTGGGAAGCGCGCTCGACTTCGATCCGGGCACGACGCGGCAAGTCTTCACGCTCGCGTTGTCCGATCACCCCGCCCATGTGCTTCTGCCCGGCCTGTCCGGCGCAATCGCGGCGAATGCGCCATTTGCCGACATCCGGGTGCGCGCGTTCGGAGACCGGCGCGACGCCATTTCGCTTCTGGATGAAGGCGCGGTCGATGTGGCGATCGGGGTTTCGCCGGGAAGCGAGGCCCGGATCCTCGATCTTCCCTTGTTTGAAGAGCGGTTTGTCGGTGTCGCTCGCAAGGGCTCGACCTCCGCGGCGGCCTTTGAGGATCTGGACGCCTTTTCCGCTGCGACCCATGTTCTCGTTTCGCCCGAAGGCGATGATCGCGGCGTGGTGGATGAGGCCTTGGCGCGCCTTGGCCGATCACGTCGGATAGGTCTGACGGCGGCATTGATGTATTCGGCGCCGTCCATCATCGCCGCGACCGATTATGTCGGCGTGCTTCTCGAGGGGGTTGTGCGCGCAACCGGAGCGGCCAACCTGTCGACGCACGCTCTGCCACTCGACCTCGCCCCGGTGAGCTTTCATCTGCTCTGGCACCGGCGCACCGATGCGCATCCCGCGCAAAAATGGCTGCGGGCGACGATTGTGCAAGCCGCGCATCAGCTCGAGCTGAACGGCGGATGAGGTCCTGAATACCTTTCGCAGTATTCGACCAAGGCATCTGCCCCTGATCGCCAAAGAAAAACCCCTGCCCCGGTTTTGCCGGGACAGGGGTGGTGGTCGATTGGGGCCTAAGAAACGGAACCGCGTCAGGCGGCGATAGCGCGAACGGCCGGATAGATCGCGGGCCTCAGCACATCCCGCCGTTGGCGCGGATCGTCTGTCCGTTCACCCATGCGCCATCCGGGCCAGCCAGGAAGGAGACGACGCGCGCAATATCCTCGGGCTGGCCAAGCCGTTCGAGCGGGTTCATCTTGGCCATCTGCTCGATGAGCTCGGGGCTCTTGCCCTCAAGGAAGAGTTCGGTCGCGACCGGCCCCGGCGCAACGGCGTTGACGCTGATGCCACGACCGCGCATCTCTTGTGCAAGAACCTGCGTCAGCCCCTCGACCGCGGCCTTGGTGGCGATATAGGGGCCATAGCCCGGCAGGCGCACGCCGATGACGCTTGATGAGAAGTTGATGATCCGGCCGCCATTGCCCAGACGCTTCGCCGCTTCGCGGCACATATTGAACGTGCCCTTGAGGTTGATCGCAATGATCTGATCGAAGGTCTTGTCGTCATATTCAGCGATTTTGGCGAGCTTGAGGACGCCTGCGCAATTGATCGCGACATCGACGCGACCAAAGGCGGCTTCGGTCGCCTCAAACATCGCGATGACCGCCGCGGGGTCGGCGACATCGGCCTGAACCGCGATGGCATCGCCGCCGACTGCGCGGATCTTTTCGACAACCTCCTGCGCCGGGCCCGCACTTCCGGCATAGTTCACGACAATATTGAACCCGTCTTTCGCAAGCTGAAGCGCAATTTCAGCACCGATGCCGCGCGACGAACCGGTTACAATGGCGACCTTCTTCTCTGATTTACTCATGTCCGCTCCTGTGGCGTTCCTGCCGATGATCCGGCGATGGGGCTCATTTAGATTGACATTATGTATAATAAAAATGAATTATAGTGATCTAAACCATTACAAAAAGTATGCCTCATGTCATTTGACAGCAGACTTCTCTCTGGGATCGGCGTGCTTTCGGCGGTCGTGCAAGCCGGCAGTTTTGCCCGAGCTGGCGAGGCTCTGGGTCTGACACAACCCGCTGTGAGCCGCGCGGTTGCACGGCTCGAGGACCGGGTTGGCATCCGGATCTTCAATCGCACGGCGCGCGCGATTTCGCTGACCGACGAAGGCCGACGCTTCTTTGAGGCCGTCGCGCCGCTGCTTGCCGGGATCGAAGAGGCGGCGATTGATGCAGCGGGTTCGAAGGCGCATGTGCGCGGCAGACTGAGGGTCAACGTCGATGCGACCTTCGCTCATTATATTCTGGCGCCAAAGCTTGCGGAATTTCTCGATCTGCATCCCGATCTCGCGGTAGAGATCAGCGTCCGCGATCGGATGGGCGATCTTGTCGCTGAAGGCTTTGACCTCGCCGTCCGGTTCGGCCCGATGCTGCCCTCGAATTACAAGGCGCAGCTGCTTTTGGAAACGCGGGTCTTTACCTGTGCGTCAAAGGCCTATCTCGATCGATATGGCGAGCCGCAGCATCCCAATGATCTCGCAACCGGGCATCACTGCCTGTTCATCCGCGACCCGGTGACCGGCCGCCCGTTTGAATGGGAGTTTCGTCGTGGGGACGAGATCATTCCGCTAGATGCGACCGGGCGATTGATGGTCAACGATTCCGGCTCACTCGTCGGCGCCTGTTTCGGCGGCGCCGGTCTGGCGCAGTTGCTGGAGCTTTACGCAGCCGACATGATTGCCAGCGGAAAGGTCTCGCTTATCCTGCCCGATTGGACGGATGAGACCTTTCCGCTTTACGCCTACTATCAAAACGCCACCTTCACCTCGGCGAAAGTCCGGGCGTTTCTTGACTTCATCGGCAGAATTCTGGCACCTTGAGACCAAGTCGAGGGGCTGGGCCCGGCGGCTCCATCCGGCAAAATCCAGCACGGCCCGGATGCGACTGCCCAATCACGCGGCCCGAGCATCTTGCAGACATTTAGCCTTCAGGAATCCGCAAAGGGCTCCGGCACGTCTTTAGATGGTCCGCCCGGCCAAGGACCGCTATCCGCTGCACCGTCACCCAACAATTGCCATCGCTGAATGCGGTAACCTCCGCATCGCAGCCGGGCCCAATCACGCGGCCAGCTGGGGAAGGAATGCGAATTTGGAGACCAAAGCGGGCAGTCGATCTTGACGGCAGTTGTGTGAAATACATGAGGCAAAGCTGATGTGGCGGTTTCCCGATCGACCATATCGGGTGATCAGCACAACGCCTGACGACCCCGAGGACCTCGGCAGCTACCAGATCACGTTCCGGCAAAAGAAGTGGGAAGCGACTGGCGGCTCAGGACTCCGAAACGTCGGTCTTTTGCCCGGACCACCCGCTGTGCCGAAAAACCGCAATTCGGACCGCCGCCATCGCAGGTTATACCGTTGGAGCGCTGCAATCGCGACATGATCCGCACCGAAAAATCCCAAATCTTCTCTGCGGCTGCTCATCGCGGGTGTCAGTCGTCGTGTGGCAGCAACAGGAAGAATTTAGCCCAGTTACTTCACGGCGGAATTGCCACCATCGGCGAAGAGAGCAGAGCCCGCGACAAAGCTCGACATGGGGCTGGCGAGGAAGAGCGCCGCTCGCGCGATTTCCTCAGGCTGTGCAATGCGCTTCATCGCATGCAAGCTGGCGGCCCATTCTTTCTGCGCCTCGTCTCCTGCCATAGCGGTATCCGTTCCACCGGGCAAA
This sequence comes from Paracoccus aminophilus JCM 7686, assembly GCF_000444995.1. NCBI lineage: Bacteria > Pseudomonadati > Pseudomonadota > Alphaproteobacteria > Rhodobacterales > Paracoccaceae > Paracoccus > Paracoccus aminophilus. The sequence continues at coordinate 363,871 of NC_022049.1, forward strand.
AGAGCATTCGCGCGGATGCCTTCGGCCGCATAATCAGCGGTAATGCCTTTCACCAGCCCCATCAGTCCGGCTTTGGCCGTCCCGTAAACCGCCATTCCCGGAAGCCCGACGCTCGTGCCGACGAAGCTCGATGAAAAGATGATGGAGCCACCGCCGCGTTGGAGCATGGCGGGAATCTGCGCGCGACTTCCAAGGAAAGCGGAGGTCAGGGTTGTTGAGATCGTTTCCTGCCACTCCTCAAGATCGACATTCGCAAGCGGTTTTATCGGTCCGACCATCGCTGCATTGTTGAATGCGATGTCCAAGCCACCAAACGCTTCAACGGCAGTTGCGACCAGCTCCTGATGTGTGTCTGGTCTGCCGACATCACCGACCACCGTTCGAACGCGTCCGCCATTCGCACGAACCAAATCGGCCACGTCCTCCAATGTGCGCGCATTTCTGGCATTCAAGACCAGCGCGGCACCTTCGGCGCTAAAGAGCAAAGCAGCAGCCCGACCTATTCCGGACGACGCGCCGGTAATGATCGCGACCTTATCTTGCAACATTCCCATGATCGATCTCCTTGTGGAAGGTCGACACATAGGAGGCGACGATACTTCGACGCACTCTGTTTCTTGCTCTTAAATTCTTCTCGAGCTGCTACCGATTTCGTGGTCAGCGGGTAAGCGCGCATAGTGCGAGTTTCCGTGCTCCATGGGGCTGATGCAGCCCAGCCGGACCATGCCAGTGGAGAAGGCTCCCAGTCCGCCGCTAGATCAGCAGTCCGCAAAAGCCGCCCTTCCACCGAAAAAGCGGGTGGAACCCGCTCGACATGGTAGCGACGCCTGACGAAGCCCCGTTGATCTCAAAGCCCCCCCATGAGAGTATACAGCGTATACCATGAGGAGAATACCGTGACCACAGCGCATGTCTTTATCGCAGCCAGCCTTGATGGCTTCATTGCAACGCGCGATGGGGACGTAAGCTGGCTGACTCCAAACGGTGCCGAAAATGAAGATCACGGCTACGACAGCTTCTATGGCAGCGTGGACGGCATCATCATGGGTCGCGGCACCTGGGAGGTTGTCTCAAACTTTGATCCATGGCCGTTCGACAAGCCAGTCATCGTGCTGTCTGGCTCGCTGACGCAAGAGGATGTTCCCGCCGCGCAGCAAAAGACTGTCCGCATCTGGAACACGTCACTTCCCGAGACCATGAGGAAGGTTTCGGCGGAGGGCTGGTCGAGAGCCTATATCGATGGTGGCAAGCTCATCCAATCCGCATTGGCCGAGGGGTTGGTCCAGGACATGATCCTGACAAGGATACCGGTTTTACTGGGCTCCGGCCTGCCGCTTTTCGGCAGTCTTCCAAAAGCAATCCCCTTGAAACACTTGCGCAGCGAAAGCTTCCCCTCGGGGCTTGTGCAATCCCACTATCAGATTGCGCCATGAGCGATGCGGGTGAGGCAAAAACCAAGCGCCTTAACAGACAGAGGATCCTTGAGGCGGCACGCGATCTCATCGAGGCGCAAGGGGCGCAGAGCTTCAGCATGCGCAGTCTCTCAAAGGCCTTAGAGGTAAGCCCGATGGCGCTATATCGCCACACAGGAGATCGCTCGACCCTTTTGGGCCTGGTGCTGGATCTGATCCTGATCGAGCATGAACATAGAGCGGGCATCGGGTTGTCCGATCATGACTTCGATAAATTTATCCATTTCTACGGGGATTTGGTGACGCATAACCCACAGGTCTTCATTACGTTCATCAGCGAGCCCGACGCCAAGAGTGCTGAGGCCGAGAAGCTATCGCAGCAGATGCTGGAGGCATTGCTCAGGCTCGGGTACAGTGCAGACGAGGCCGTGCTGATGCGGGATATCGTCGTTGACCATGCTCATGGATACCTTCTGGCAAGTGTTGCACAAAAGGATCCGTCGGCGCTCCGGGATCTACGTGCAGGCTATGCTGTGGCGAGTCGATTGTTGATCGACAGGCTTATGACTTGACCATGGAGGACCGTAATGGGCGCGGACCGTCGATCTTTCGCGCTTGAGCCGGCCGGAATGCAGACGAAGTTGCCGGTCGCAGGTGCAGCATGGAAAGCCGCTAGCGCTAGCGCCCAATCGCCCAACAGGGCGGGACGCGGCCTGACGGCGGCTCGGAGTGACAATCGCCGCGAAATGACAAACCGGACAGTCGACCGCTGGCGTAGCGGCCGAATTGCCACTTGACGGTTCGATCACTCCGAGCCCAAAGCGGACCTTCGATCTTTATGGAGACGCTCGCCCAAGTGGCCATTCGTGCGCCACGTAGCACTCGAGCGCATACTGCTTCGCGTCGGGCCAAGGATGAAGGCGGCATTTAGGTTTCAGGGGTGATCGCTCGATTGCGTCTATGCCGCAAAAGCCCTAGCATGAAGTTAATAGTGCAAATACCGGATGGCACGAATTTCTAAATTTGGGTTATGTAGATTTTCTTAGGTATTTTTAGAGTTTACCTTCCCGACGGCTCAGCCCGTCGGATTGTCGGCGGGATACGCACCGATGAGCTTGCTGCAGCAGAGCTCGCCCTTAAGGCTAGACTTCGTGAACACGGCATTACCTCTGTCGAAACAGAGGCTTTTTTTGCCGAGGCTGAGTGGATCCGCAGCTATCCAACTGATCCTCATGCCAAACGCATGTCCGCGGTCTTGCAAGCGCAAGGGGAGATCAGTTTTCTGCATTACAGTCTCCTCCTTCCTGCGCGCCTTCGATCTGGGCCCGTAGAAGAGAGGAACGTGCAGATATCTCAGACCTTCGAACTCACGTCCAATCCCGACGGACCTCCGGAATCACTGGAATGGCTGTTCGACGGCTCCCACGGCAGGAATTGCTTTGCCGTCTTGGACGCGGCCTCGCTCCCCAACCTACCCGAGCTGCTTTCCGTTTCGGATCAGCAGTTTGATTGTCTCTTTAGAGGCAAGGCGCGCAGCGATCTGGCAAATGTCGCGCCTTGGATCCTGCGTCTGGACCCCACTTCGCGCTTTACACAACGGCTGTGGATACAAGGTACCGCCCCTTGGCAGCTGGGCGGCAAGTTTCGAGGACTACTGCTCAGTAGCGACGATAGCATAGGTCAGGTCACACAGCATTTTCGTCGATTGACGCGCATACGACGCGCAGATGCGGACGAATGGATGTTCTTTCGCTTCTACAATCCCCACACGATTGCCGCAATCGCGCCACATCTGACGCGACAAGAGGCAGCCTCAATACTGGGCAGCTATGTGATTGCCGGAGTGGATGGGCTTGCGTCAGCGACATTCCGTGCCAAGGAGGCGGAAGGCCCGGCGCGAATATCGCCCCAGCCGTTCCTCCTGCGAAATGAGCATATCCGTGCGATGGCCGAATATGAAGGGCAACGGTTTTCTCGCCTGCTGGAAGAGGATGTCCGCGGAGAGCGGCCTGATTTGTCGGCGGACATGATCGAGCGACTTGTAACCAGCGGCTTGGATCTGTGCGCGAATGTGGGGCTGCAACAAAAAGATTCGATTGCGGGCTATGTGCTGCTGTCCGCCTATCTGGGCGCAGATTTCCCCCTTCGGCATCCGCCGCTGGCATCGATCGTCGATCCGCTGCGCCCTGAAAGAGAGCGCAAGACGTTAATTCACGCCCGGCTGAAAGGTATTTGAACATGCAGGATTTGATCCCGCGACGCGATGCGTCGTCAAAAATGGACGCGTACAGGGCTCAACCTGCAAATACGGCGACCCTGCCTTGCCAGCAGGGCAATCGACTGTGGCTGGAGAACATGACCGCTCGCTCGTTGTCCGTTGCTGTCACAGTCGGCGGGGCGACAAGCGCGGTCTTGCCGGAAACCGCCGCGGCGCCCACCATGCTCCCGAATACCGTCCCCGGCAGTTCTGGGCCGATCAACCTTTCGATCAACGGCTCTGACACGCGTGTGTTTCAAAAGGTCGACCCGAGGCTTCTGGCACGGGCAGAGGATGTCACGCTCGGCATCATCGTGGGTTCGCCCCGTCAAGGCCCCCGACCAATGGACGAAAGCCGGGGCATTCCGGTGATGTCCGACGGAAACGAGGCTGATCTGTCGCTCTTTCTGTCCGATGGCATGTCCGAGTGGAACACCGATATCGACATGGTCATGATCTGCCTTGCCGCCGAGGGGCCAGGAGCCATCACCGCCGAGGGCATCCAGCAAGTTGACAACCTGACCGAGACCCAACTCGGTTGGCTCTCAAGCTCGCTTGCGCAGAACACGGTCTCTGGCGTCGCGAACGAAGGCGGAAATATCGCGCTCTTTGCCCGAGAGGTCAGCCAAAGCAGTCGTGGGCAGGTCATCGCCGCGCTGAAAGAGGTGATCTGGCAGGGACGGTTCCACGTCAAACCCATTGCCTCTTGGGGCGGAAAAATGGCCATCATCTTTAAGGGCGCGCACAGGTCGCGGTCGTTCCTGACAGCTATCTCTTACGGTCTGAACAATGGGAAAATGACCTATATCTCGAGCTATGCCGAGGTGGCCGCGCCCGGCGTTTCGATTGCAGGCAGAGCCGCTGCAGCAGCAAGTGCCGCGTCGAAAGGAAATTTCATCGGCTTTGCTATCGCGGCGGCCTTTGACGTCAATGATTTCATCACGACCGAAGATCCCGAGCAAAACTGGAGCGGCCTTCTGGGCGCTTTGGGCGTCACTTTCGTCAAAGTCTGGATCGCGGGCTTTGTGGGCATCCTCGCGGGGGTCGTTGTCATCGGTATCGCGGCGGCTGCGCCGGTCGCTCTGGTGGTCGGCATCGGCTTGAGCGTCTCGATTTTTGTTGGCTATAAGCTCGATCAATTGGACAATTGGCTGGGGGTGAAGGACAAGGCAAAGAAGATTGGAAATGCTTTTGCCGGGGCGGCCAGTCGCGGCCTGAGAGCCGTCAGCGCCTTCGTCCAGAAAATCGTGACCAGCGGCAAGGGCATCGTCGACGGTTGGTTCGACGAATTCCAGAAAAAGCTGCAGCGCAGTGATCCGACCGGATGGTGCGCGCTGTTTTGTTCCAATCCGATCGATCTGGTCAACGCCTGGCACCGCATGTTTGGTGCGCCTGGCGGCATTCAAGTACCGGGACGCTAGGCATGGCTTCCAAGACAGAGATCACACCGCTCGCAGAGCGCACCAGTATGCTGCGTTTCGCAGGATGGATCCTACTTGGGATCCCGATGATCATCTCATCCTTTGCCTATGCTGCGGAGACGACGCGAGGCTTGGTGATTGGACTGCTGTTCCTGGTGCCTCTGATCGTCTTCGTGTCGCTGTTTCTGAAACTGCGCGATCCGGCGCAGTATCGTCCATCCTTGACCGCCGGACTGGCGCTTGCCAGCATTGTGCTAAGCGGCTTGGCATTCATCCTGCTGCCGATGGCGTTTTTAGCGCCCTCTGACCCGCCGTTCTGGCGATTGTTCCTCCTACAAACGACGCTGCTCGGTGTGGGCTTTCTGTCAGGCCTGATCAAGCATGACGCCAAGGCTTTGGAAAGGAACCAGCGCTCCCGCCACAAAATCGAGCCGGGAGCTGTGTTGATCAAGAAAAGGCCGAGCGAGATCTATGGTTTCCGAGAGGGGACCGGATCGTTCCTGTTCGATTGGGGCGCTCGAGTGGTCTATGGGTTCTACGTCACCTTGATCGTGATTGGCGCGTTCTTTGGCGGCGCAACGCCCATCATCCTTCTGCGGCTCATCGGACCACAGCCAAGCTTAGGCCTCGACGCGCACGCTTCGGGGATAACCCTGATGGGCATGCTCATCCTGCCCTTCTTGGGCTATATCCTGCCCGCCCTGTACAGATCCTGGATGGGGCTAAGGCGGATCGAGCGCGCAGCCGGACACCCCGGCACCCGGGTCGTTTACTTGTGGGAGTCGTGAGTGGGCCGAAACAGGCGGACCTACAGTATCAGAGCTGACCAAGACATCACCGCATCATCTTCGAGACGGTCGCGCTCTTGGTCAATATTCTGGTCGCCGATCCGCAGGAAGTTGGCAATCTGGCGCGCCTCGGCGTCTCGTGCATCACTTCGGCCCCCATCGCCCTGTCGCGAAAGCAGGTCTCGCTAACGCCAAATGCTCGACAGGCCAGCGCGATACTGACCCCTTTATCGCCACAATCTTCTCGGCCAGCTCGCGGCGTTGAGCTGGTTGGGTGATTTTTTCACAAGAGACTTCATTTGGCTCATCATCGACGCATCCATGCCGACATACTTCGAGCGCCACTTATAGAAGCTTGCGGTGCTGATCCCGTTGTTCGCTGCAATCAATCCCCGGATCGATTGTGAACGCTCCAACCCCGGCAAAGTTCAGGCACGGCCACGCCGATTTCGGCTTGACGAAGCACAGCCATGATCCGCGTTTCGGTGAAACGGCTCATTTTCATTCGAATCTCCTCAGCTCCCGGCTCACGAGAAAGTTCTACTTATGCAGCCCCTTAACCATGGCGAGGATTACCGTTCGGCAATGGAGAGCTTCTTCTCATCGCTCAAGACCGCACGGACGGCCCGGAAGGTTTATTGCATCCGCAACGAACCCCTTGCAGACGTCTTCGATTACATCGAACGCTTCTACAATCCGCGCAGAAGGCATTCGACACTCGGAAACCTCAGCCCCATGGAGTTCGAAGCCCGCGCAATGCTAGCTTAACCTGCCGGCCACGAAACCGGCAGCAGCTCACGAGGACAGTTAGTGAGTTGACATTGCCGACAGAGTTGGAGCGACTGAGACGCGCAGCATCCTTGAGGTTTCAATGTTACCAATCCGCTCCCTGCTCGCCGGGTTTTTGATGTTCCCGAGCATGGCTTGCCCCCAAATGGCAATGGCCGCACCAGACTTCCCGTTAGCTCGGAACGCCGTAGGACCAGATGAGACCCACCTTCTCGATACTTTTGGAGAATGGAAGGTTCACTGCGTTCGCGCTGCCGACAATCAAGATTCTTGCAAAACGTCTACAACGATCTCGTCTCTAGAGAATGGTCTTGAGCTTAATCTAACTGTGACTCCCGTTCTAAGACAGTCAACGAAGGTCAATGCAGATGTTGACCTGCTGGCGTTTGCCAGCATAGTCATCAGCCCCTACTCTAAATCAAATCATTATAATAAGTTCACTGCGGCGATTACTAAGACAGACGCCACCCCTTTTGACGGATACTGGTGTGGATGGAAAGGGGAGGGATGTAGCCGTGGCCCAGATCTTGATTTCGCAGGCAATGCGGCGCTTTTGAGCGCCAAGAACATTACAGTGTCTGTCTATGACGTCGCCCCCCAAATAGCGGCCGACGTACTGGCGATAAGTAGCCACTTCGTCCTAAACCCAATCGTAGACATTGATGTGCCCATGAGTGGGTTTTCTCAGGCGTACGAGCGAGCAAAGGAATTCACAGCTGATACGCATGGCATAGACCTTTTAGGCTTGAACCCGGAAATTCGGGAGTGCGGCTTCGACTTCAAGGGTAATCAAAAAGCTGTGACCTATACCTATGATGAAGACTTTGAGGCCAAAAATATAACATTTCGTGAAGCTCTTCGTGGAGCGCGAGGGAGCGGGGATTGTCCGAGCTATGTTATGCTGGCCAGTCTGACGCCAGACATGACCGCCGCTCAACGCAGCATGTTTTGTTTGGACTATGACAAAGATCAGAAAACTTACGCTGGCATCCAGTTGGGCGTTTCAGACGCATATGGTGTTTGTAAAGCACCGTCCAAAAGCTTTTGTGAACGCGTAAACTCGTCCAAACAAGCTTCCTTGGCGATTGCGGGATTTGTGGGGAGCTCGGTGGGCGGCGCCGTGGGAGCCACGACTGTTACAGGAACTACCGTCGTGGCGCATAGCTCTGGAGCGGCTATATTGACAGGGTCGGGCGGCTACATAGCAGGTACATTAGGCACGATCGGCACGAGCGTTCTTGGTATCGTCACAGCCCCAGCAACTATAGCAGCCGGTGCGGTAACTGTTGTCGCCGTAGGCGGGGCCGTTTACGTGTGCTCGTGAAAGATAGCTCCAAAGCTCCCGCCGGGCCGATGCCCATCGCGTCTTGGCTACGGATGTTTAAAGGCCTCTCTAGCCGCCGTCGCGCTGGTTGCGCTTCCTGCTCTGGCGCCGACGGCAGCCACAAAGGCGCACATAGACGGCTAAATTCCTGATTTATTGGAGCGGCGGCTGACGCATATACTAGAACTCGCGCAGAAACTTGCTTAGCATTTGTGGCAAATTTTAGCATTGCACTCCGTGCGTATGTCGCTCCAGTGAAACAAATCTCACCGTCTGAACGCCTGCTTTCCGCCTGCCGTACGATTTCGACCGAGGAACGTGCTCTCCCAATGCACTAGCAGCGAGCGTCCCCAATGTCCCGCATAGAGGCAAGACCGCCGCTTCAAGCCCATGAGCGACATTCGGCCCCGCCGCAGCGAGGTGGTACGCTTCAAACGTGCAGCGGAACAGCCGGCCCCAAAGCGGACGATCATTCGGCCAAAGCAGATTTAGTCATTCAGCCCCTGGTCAGGCCGAATGAACATCCGCTTCCCGGCGAAATCCATAAACACTTCATGTTGATTGAGAAAATCTCCCCCGAGAAGTCCAGCGGCCTCAAAGTTGGAATCGTCTTCGATGATGAACGCGTGAAAAGAAGCAGATTGCCCGCCAAACGCCGTCTTCACCGGAATGAGACGACAACCTTCCTGCTCGAGGCTTGCATATATACTTTTGCATGGCACGGCCTCTGCGGTGCTCGCAATGCGGTCAGCAACCGCGAAGGAAATGGTCGCTCCGGTATCAAGCACCATGTCCGAGGCTTGGCCCGCGATCTCGGCCTTCAGAAGAAGCCCCTCGCCCGAGTGGCGGAAGGGCACCTCGATCCAACCGGTCTCTTTGTTTGGAAGAAAATCGGACGATGGATCAAAAACCGTCAGCTCTTTGGAAGGATAATCGATCAGGACGCGTTGCCCCTCGAAAAAGCCAAGACCGAGCACCGGCGTTTCCGGAAGCTGGCCATCCTCTTGCACGGTGATCCCCCATGGGGCCAGCTCGACGCCACGGATCTCGCGGAAGGTGAGACCCTGCACAGCGAGCTCATCAATCACAAATCGGGCGTTTTCCTGAACCTTGCCAGCCATATCGCTCGATCGTTGCATTTCACCCGTGAAGCGAACGCTTTCAAGCCGATCCAGAACCTCGCGGCGTAGGTGCAACCCCTCTCCTGACCCGGTATCCAAGGTCAATGCAGAGGGTTCACCCTCGATCTCGAGGCTCACGCTGGGGATCGTATATTCGTCAAAGGTGATCGGCAACACCAGATCGGCCGCTGCCGAAGGAATGACCGTAGAAGCCACCCCGAGCAGGGTGATCGGAACGGCAGTTGAGAGCTTCAAGATTACAATCACGAGTGGATGAGAGGGTATTTCATGGGTTCTGATACCCCAGCGCCGCGCAAATCACGAGACCAGCAACGGGTTTGTTTGCACTCCTAATGTCCGCACCGTCGTATCTATCAAGGCTGGCAGGCGCCGGAGCGAACTCAAAGTTCTATAGCCGCTCTGTTCGCATCGCTGGCTCTGGGCCAAATCGACGTTTCGAGCGCTCATTAGACAGCTGCTGGGCGTAGCGTTTGAGATGTTTTTCAATATAACCCGCATCGCAACTTGGGCATGCGAGTTTAAGGCCCTTTCCTGTCAGAACTGATTGCGGGGTCCCGCAGTTTTCGCACTTTAAACTCGAACTTCTGGTCGGAGTAACACCGCCCTTCCAAGAAAAGTTGAGCTCAGGGTGATGAGCCTCAAAACGCGCGATCTCTTGCCATGAGTAGGCGTTTGAGAAAAATACTGTCTTGAGGTTATGAAGGAGATTGAGCGCCTCCAACGAGCCATCGCGGGTCCTTCCCGCGAAAGCATACTCCTCCAAATTCTCGAGCGAGCTTACGGCAGAAAGGATACTGAGAGTGATGGTCGCAGTGAAGGAAGGCCATAGGGTGAATGACGTGAGGCGCCTGGCAGCTTGAATCCCGTCAAGATCAGTAATCTTACCCGATCCGCAGACCCAAAGCTGTTCGACATTTGGAAAACTTTCCACCCATGTAAAGGAACGTAGTTGGGTGCAATTCCGCAAGAACAAACGCTTTATCTGCGGATATGTCTTAATACTGTCCGGTAGAGCTCTCTGAAGATACCATCCTGAGTAGGTCGGGCCAGGCGCATCTAGACGTCCCTTGCCAGAATGAAACACAGTTGGGTCCGCGCTTTTGAGAGCATCAAAGGTTTGAAAAATCCGACTAGCAATTTCCACTGAATGCCTCCGACGAATCCATTTTGAGCATATTTAAGGCGGCGCTCTGCTCGGCAAAGTCTACGTCCGCCAGCAGCCCCCGCCAGCGTGGTCCAGTGCAGCTGGCGGGGGCAAGTCGTTAGGATCGGCGCTTAGCGCCCAAAGCTCCCCTCCATCCACGGGCAAGCAGAAAGATCAGCTGTCAGGAGCCGAGCCGGCTGAAGACCAATGCCGCGTTGACGCCGCCAAAGCCAAAGGCATTGGACAGGACGTGGCTGACCTCGGCCACGCGCGCTCGCTCTCGGACAAGATCGAAGCCCGCCGCAGCCTCCATCGGGGCGGTGATGTTCAGCCCCGCAGGCAGAATCTGATCGCGCAGCGCCAGCACCGAGAACACGGCCTCGATGGCTCCGGCCGCGCCCAGCATATGGCCGGTTGCCGATTTCGTCGAACTAACCGGAACGCCGCCGCCATGCGCGCCAAACACCTTGGTCAGCGCCGCAAGCTCCGCCGCATCCCCGACCGGCGTCGAGGTGGCATGGGCATTGATGTAGCTGATCCGCTCCGGCTCGAGCCCGGCCATAGCAAGCGCCATCTCCATCGCCCGGGCCGCCTCGCGCCCATCCTCCCAACCCGCCGTGATGTGATGCGCGTCCGTGGTCGTGCCATAGCCCGATAGTACCGCAAGCGGGGTCGCGCCGCGTGCCTGGGCATGGCTCAGCCGCTCGATCACGAGCATCGCCGCGCCTTCGGAAAGCACGAAGCCATCATGCGCCGTATCGAAGGGGCGCGAGGCCAGAGCCGGATCGCCATTGAAGCCGAAGGACAAGGCCCGCGCCGCCGTGAACCCGCCGATGGCAACCGGATCGACACAGGCCTCTGCGCCGCCACAAAGCGCAATATCAGCCTCGCCGTTGCGGATCAGGCGCATTGCGTCTCCGATCGCCTGGGCCGAGGCCGCGCATGCCGTGACCGGCGCGCCCGAGGGCCCGTGGAACCCATAGCGGATCGAGACCTGTCCCGCCGCGAGGTTCGGCAAGAAGGACGGCACGACGAAGGGCGACAGCCTGCGCACGCCTGCGGTGCGGATGGTCTCGGTTGCGGCGGTGATGGCGGGAACGCCTCCGACCCCTGTCCCGATGAGCGTCGCGGTGCGCGATCTGGCGGCCTGATCCTGCGGAAACCATCCCGCCTGACGCAGCGCCTCGTCGGCTGCAGCCATGGCGTAATGAATGAAGAGATCGGTCTTGCGCAGGTCCTGCTGCGACATGGCCGCTTGGGGATCAAAGCCATCCTCGGCCTCGGCTTTTGAAGGCACCAGCCCGGCGATCTGGCATTTCCAGCCCTCGGTATCGAAGCGGCTGTTCCGCTTGATCCCGCTTTCGCCCGCTAGCAGCCGACGCCAACTGGCCTCAGCGCCCGAGGCGAGCGGCGTGACGGCGCCAAGGCCAGTGATGACGATCGGATCCTGCATGATGGTGCTCCAGTGTGCATTTGCACTGTGCATATACACAATAGCGGATCAGCTCAACCGTCCTGTGCCGGCCTCACTCCTGGGACAGGGCTTTGGCGACCCGCAGATAAGTGGCAGCCTCGGTTTCCGTCACGCGCGCGGTCAATTCACTTTGCGCCGCGAGCCATTCTCCCTGCAGCGTATCAAGCAGCCGGTCGCCAGCCTCGGTCAGCGCGCCGAGCCGGGCATTCCCGGTCCCTGACACGCGGCGCACCAAACCCTTCTTCTCGAGCAGATCAAGGCTGCGTGTCAGGCTGGTGCGGTCCAGAGCCACTTTCTGTGCGAAGGCCGCAACCGGTTCGGACGGATGAGAGCGGATCGCAGCAAGCAAGGCGAATTGCTGAACAGTCACCCCATGTACCCTCAGCCGCTGATCATACCGCCTGAGCAGCACCCGGGCGGCTGATACGGTGTTGAGCACGAGGCATTGCGAGAGTTTGTCGGCACTGTTGTCCATAGAGCGGGACCATGCGGATCGATCGCATGCGCGTCAAGAACCGAACACCGCTCAGCGGGCAGACGAACGACACATCGCCCGATTGTGTCAATCCGTAGGGACATGGGCGAAGACGAACCACGGCAATCTCCGCAGCGGCTCTGCCAGTTTCGCATGGAAAGATCTGCATATCGTCCGGAACCTCTGATCCTGGCATTCCGAGACATTCCATCTGACACGGGGTCGTCGGACCTCGATCCTCGACTGAGGATCGGTCAACTTATGAGCTAGTGTCGAATAAGGTCTTCTAGCCGAAATAAGAGAGCCGGGAAACCCGGCTCTCTTTTCTCCTCAGCGACGGCGATGGGACAGGCCGCCCCAGATCCTGCCGTCGTCGCGATGCTCGCCGCCGCGGACTGCGCCGATATAGGCGGCGGCTGCGGCGATGATCGTTGAGGCGGCCAGCAGGAAGGCGCTGAGAATGCCCGCGATCCGCGCATGTTCTGCGGCTTGAGCGGCCTTTTCCTTGGCGTCGTCGGCGGCTTTGGCGGCATCCGCCTTCAGCTGCTCGATCTGGGCCTTGGCCTCATCGACCTTCTTCTGGGCTGCATCGCGAATGGCGATGGCGCGCGCCTGAGCCTCATCGACCCGCTTGTCGACTTCGCTGGTCGAGAGGCCGGTTTGTGCGGCCACGACCTGTTTCAGATAGGCTTTGTCTTCGTCGGAAATCTCCCCGGTTCGCACCAGATTGATCAGGATCTGCGAGATTTCCTCTTTGGCATTGCCCGGCTCGCCCGTCGTCGGTCCTGGGACGGTATTTGCGGGACGAAGAAGGCTGTCCGAGACATAATCAAGCGGGTTGGACGACAAACCGCTCGGCAAGGCATCTTGCAGCGTCGGAGCAACCGCTTGCCCCGCACCCTGCGCCACGCCGCCAATCGCGCCGCCCACGCCCGAGACCACGCCGCCCGCAAGTTGACCCGCGCCCTGCAAGGCGCCACCAACCGCGCTGCCCGTCGCCTCGACGGCGGTTCCGGCGACCGCGCCCACGGTTTTGACCGCGCCGGTCACCGCGCCCGAAACCATCAGGGCGCTCAGGATTGCGCCAAGGCCCCAGACGACTAGACCGTGCAGGCCATCGCGCACCCGAACCTCATCGGAATTCGCGACTTCGACCCGGCGACGCAGCCGCCCGGCGATATAGCCGCCGAGCAGATAGACCACGACCAACGAGATGACGGCAAAGAGCGCCGTCAGGATCAGAACGAAGGTGCTGATCCCGCCGTTGTCATCGAAGGAGAAAGACCCCAGCCCCAGCGCAGCCGCAAAGGCACCAAAGACCAACGATGCGCCGACGGCGACTACCGTCCCGGCGATGATCGCTCCGAAGTCGACATAGCCCCGATCGCTACTCGGGAGCGTCGGCCCGCCCGTGTTGATCTCTGCCATCAGCGTAGCCCCAGCATGCTGAGAATGAACAGGACGACCACGACCAGGCCGACCAGATAAATGATGCCATTCATGAACTGTCCTCGCTGCTATGATGCCCATGTGACCGATCTCTGGTTTCAACGCAGAAGATCCATGTCACTCAGACTTAACGGTCTTTTGCCGAGGATAGTTCCCCCCGGCGGAAAGCCTCTGGCCTTGCGAGGCGAGTTGCGCCTTCATTTCAGCGCGGCATGGCCCTCACATCATGGGCGATTGGCGCGCCATCGGAGGCGCGCCAAGAGGGCGATCCAGTGCCCGAGATTGCCCGCGATTCTCGCCCTCGCGTCAGGCCAGATCGCGCAGCTTCGCCTCGCGATCCCAGTAGCGCTGCTTGGCGGCATCGGGCAGATGCGGAAGATCGGTGACGCCCGCGTCCTTTTCGACACCCGCGCGGTCCAGCAAGGGCTTTGCTCCGGGACTGGTGCCGATCGCCTTGAGATGGGCATAGGCATCCGCGACAAAGCCGACCGCAGCGCTGTCATGGGCGAGCTTTTTCCCAGCCTCTTCGGAAAGCACCAGCGCCACCGCATCAAAGAGCACCGAAGGCGAGCCTGCGAGTTGCGCATCGGCCGTGAGCGTGCCGCCCTTCACCGCGATCGCACCGATCTTGGGCGCGAGCAGTGTTACCCGCCCTTTGGCCGCCGTGATCGATTGCTTGAGATGCTCGATCTCGGCCAAAGCCGAACCTTCGGCAAACAGGATCGCGACATGGCGCCCCTCCAGCGTGACATGCCAGTTTTTCTGGATCGAGAGCGCGTTCGATTGTCCGAGATCGACCGGCGCCTTGAAGGGCGTCACCGCCTCGGGCAGGTCAATCCCAAGGCCAGCTGCCACCCGTTTGGCCAGATCTTCATGCACCACCCGCAGATGCGACAGCACGCGCTGGCGGATATGGGCAAGCGAGACCTTCGACAGCTCAAAGGTGATCGCCGAGGCGATATGGGCCTTTTCGCTCGCGGTCATCGAATTCCAGTAAAGCCGGGGTTGGCTGTAGAAATCACCGAAGCTCTCGGCGCGCTTGCGAAGTTTCTCGCCGTCGACCTCTTCGGGAAGCGTTGCGAAACCCGTGCTGATCGGACGCGGGCCGGGGTTTTCTCCGGCTTCATCGAGGCTGTTTGGCTCGTAATTCGCGCGGCCCTTGAAGCCATGGGTCTGCATCATCCCGTCGCGCTGCATATTCGCGAAGGGGCATTTGGGCGCATTGACGGGGATCTGATGGAAATTCGTCGTCCCGAGCCGGGATTTCTGCGTGTCGAGATAAGAGAACAGCCGCCCCTGCAACAAAGGATCATCCGTGAAATCGATGCCGGGCACGATATTCGACGGCAGGAAGGCGGATTGTTCGGTCTCGGCGAAGAAATTATCCGGATTGCGGTCCAGAACCATGCGACCGATCACGCGCAGGGGCACGATTTCTTCCGGGATGAGCTTGGTCGCATCCAGAATGTCATAGGGCAGCGTATCGGCAAGCATCTGGTCAAAGACCTGCACCGCGAATTCCCATTCGGGATGGTCGCCGCGCTCGATCGCCTCCCACAGATCGCGGCGATGATAATCGTTATCCGCCCCCTGCAGCTTGGCGGATTCGTCCCAAACCAGCGATTGCGTGCCAAGTTTGGGCCGCCAGTGAAACTTGACGAAGCTCTCGCCGCCCTTGGCATTCACCAGTTTGAACGTATGGACGCCAAAGCCCTCCATCATCCGGAGGCTGCGTGGAATCCCGCGATCCGACATGGCCCAGATCAGCGTATGCAAGGTTTCTGGCATCAGCGAGACGAAATCCCAGAAGGTGTCATGGGCAGATGCGGCCTGAGGAAAGGCGCGGTCGGCCTCCATCTTCACCGAATGGATCAGGTCGGGAAACTTGATTGCATCTTGGATGAAAAACACCGGGATATCATTGCCGACCAGATCCCAATTGCCCTCATCAGTGTAAAACTTGACTGCGAAGCCCCGGACATCGCGCGGCGTATCGACCGAGCCCGCGCCACCGGCCACTGTAGAAAACCGCGCGAAGACCGGCGTCTTTTTACCCTTCTTCGCGAAAAGGCTGGCGCGACTGAGCTCTGGGATCGGATCGGTGCATTCGAAATAGCCATGCGCCGCCGAGCCGCGCGCATGTACGATCCGCTCGGGGATGCGCTCATGGTCGAAGTGAAAGATCTTTTCGCGCAGGACAAAATCTTCCAACAGCGTCGGGCCACGCTTGCCCGCCTTGAGACTGTTTTCATTGTCGCTGATCGGTACGCCGAAATTGGTGGTCATCACATCTGTGCCGCGCTTGGCGATCTGCTGGCGTTCGCCGCCCGCGCCAAACTCGGTCGAATATCCTGATTTATCAGCCATCTTCTTGCCTCCCGTCAGGTGGGTTTCGGCAACAATGGACCTAAGGGGCCAAAGCTCCCGTGCCCAAGTAACAGGACCGCGGGGCTATGGGTTCCGAAGCTTCTCTGGCCGCGCGCCCTCTCGATCTGCGTCCGCTGTGCAAATCACGTTCCCCGGATCGGGGGGAGAAGCTTATGAGATTTGCGTGGAATGACGCGCTTCCCGATCGGCCAGCATCTGCTGCGCGAGGGCCAGATCCTGGGCAAATTCGGCCCGCGCCCGCTGCGCCTCGGCGGGCGGCAAGCGCAGGATGAAGCTTGGATGCCATGTGATCAACACCGGACCGCCGTCCTCTGCCGTCTCGATCTTCCCGCGTCGCCCGGCAAGCGGGGCGTGATTGCCGGTCAGTCCGAAAGCCGCGCTTGCCCCCAGCGCAAGGCTCAGGCGCGGGGCCACAAAGCGGCGTTCGAGATCCAGCCACCAACGACAATGCTGGATCTCGCTGCCATTCGGGCTTTGATGCATCCGGCGTTTGCCGCGGGGCGTGAATTTGAAATGCTTGACCGCATTAGTCATCCACAGCCGCGCCGGATCCAGCCCGACCTCGGCCATGACTTGGCGCAAAAGCTGACCGGCGGGGCCGACAAAGGGGCGACCTTCCAGATCCTCGCGGTCGCCGGGAGCCTCGCCCAAAACCATCAGCGCGGCATCTGGATCGCCCTCACCCCAGACCGTTTGGGTTGCGTGCTGACACAGGGTGCAGCGCGAGCAGCTTTGCGCCTGCGCGCGTGCCTCGGCCATCGAGGCGGGCAAGTCCTGCGCCTCAAGGCTGCGCAGCCGGGCGGTGACTTTGGCGGCGAAGGCCGGAGGCGTGCTTGCGCCTGCCTCGGCCATGGCCTGCAACCGGCGCGGCGCATCGGCCAACATCTCAGGGATCAGCGCGGTTTCAGGCAGGTTCTTCCAATACTTCAGCGGCATCTCTGACCGCATCGCCGCAATTTTCACCCGCGCCGGGTTGAAAATATTGGCGAAATAGACCTGCCAAAGCGCGTGGCTCGCGTCTGGGGGAAGATCGGGAGCGGGGCTCGGCCCTTCAAAACGCAGCACACCGTCGAAACGTGCTACGCCCTCGGGCGTGGCAATCAGCCAATCCATATCGGTAAAACGCGCCGAAAAAAACGGGGTCGCGGCCTGCAGGATCGGGTGAGCTGGTTCGAACCATGCCGCAAAAGCGCGGCGCGGCCCCTCAGAGGCCAGCTCGTGAAAACGCAAAAAGGCATGCATCTTGTGGATGTCGCGCCGCACCGCCTTGGCCAAAGCCTGCAGGCGGATCATCAGGGGATCACCGGGATTGGCCCAAAGCCCGCGCTCGCTTTGGCCACGCATCAGGGCAAGGTAAAGCAAGCCCCAGGCCTCGGGGTCGGAATGAGAGCTGACCGTGCGGGCCAGCGTCAGAAAGGCGGGCGTGGCCTGCACAGCACGCGCCCCCGGTTCCGGCCAAGGCGCAGCACCGAACAGATCGGGCGGAGTTGCCTCTGTCGCCCAAAGGATCTGCTCTGGCGCGATCTCGGCACTGGCCAGATGCCGCGCCGCCGCTCGCCAAGCCTCGAACCGATCGAAACGGGGCAGATCGACGCGGATCATCCGAAAAGCGATAGCTGTTTCGGAGGTGGCGCGAACCGCGCCCGTAGCCCTGCGCTGTCGGTCAGCGCGCCGGGATGCCAGTCGGGCAGCGTGACGAAGGCCCGCGCCTTCGACATGATCGCCCCCATGCGCAAGAGATCGCCAAAGCGCAGCGTCGCATGGCGGCGCGCGGCCAGAATCCGGCCCACGGTTTTCGTGCCAAAGCCCGGCACCCGCAACAGCTGCTCTTGGCTGGCGCGCGCGACATCGACGGGAAATTGCGCCCGATTGGCCAAAGCCCAGGCGAGTTTTGGGTCCAGCTCCAGATCAAGATTACCGTCGGGGCGCGCCGCGCCGATCTCATCGGCGTCGAAGCCGTAAAAGCGCATCAGCCAATCGGCCTGATAGAGCCGATGCTCGCGGATCAGCGGCGGTTTGATCAGCGGCAAAGCGGCCGAGGCATCCGGGATCGGGCTGAAGGCCGAATAATAGACCCGCTTGAGATCATAGCCCGAATAGAGATTGGCCGAGCTGCGCAGGATCTCGCGGTCGCTCGTCGCATCTGCCCCGATGATCATCTGCGTCGATTGCCCGGCCGGAGCAAAGCGCGGCGGACGCTTGCCGGTAAAGCTGCGCTCCTGCGTCGCCTCCCGCGAAAGACGGACATTGGCCATGGTCGCGCGAATGGTCTCGGGACGCTTTTCCGGGGCAAGCTGGCGCAGGCTTTTGTCTTGCGGCAACTCGATATTGACCGAGAGGCGATCGGCATGAAGTCCGGCCTCGGCGACCAGTTCGGGCGCGCTGTCGGGAATGGTTTTGAGGTGGATATAGCCTTTGAACCCATGATCGAGCCGCAGGCTGCGCGCAATGCGGACCATATCCGACATGGTCTGATCGGGGCTGCGGATAATGCCCGAGGACAGAAACAGCCCCTCGATCATATTGCGCCGATAGAACTCAAGCGTCAGCGTCACCACCTCATCGGGCGAAAACCGCGCGCGTTCGACATTGCTGCTGACCCGGTTCACGCAATAGGCGCAGTCATAGATGCAGAAATTCGTCATCAAGATCTTCAGCAGGCTGATGCAGCGCCCGTCCGGCGTATAGGCGTGACAGATCCCGCTGCCCCCCGCCGAGCCGATCCCGCCTGATCTTGCGTCGCGTCTGCTGGTCCCGCTGGAGGCGCAAGAGGCATCGTATTTCGCTGCATCCGAGAGGATCGCCAATTTGTGCTGAAGGGATTTCTGTGCCATCCAAACAGTCTATGTTCTCTTTTTGTTCAGCGCAAGTCGGCTCCATGACGGAGGCTGAGCATCACCGATGCCGAGGGCATGTCAAACCCCGGCACCCTATCAATGATCGGCAGTCCGTCACGCGTTACGCTGAAAGGGGCCGCCCAGCTATAAGGTCCAGACCCATTGATTTCAGGCTTTTGGCACGGTTCAGGCTGTGTCAGGAGACGGGAGCAATGAGTAACCTTCTGGCTGACGGACGCTCAGATAGAGCGCCGCAAACCGTTTACCCCAAGAGCCAGGGCAAGCCTCGCGTCGGAGGCCAGCGTGCTTTGAGTGGCATAATCTTCATAAACCGTAATGGCTTGCGCTGCCGTGATGCGCCGGCGGAAGTCGATCCGGCAAAGACCCTCTACAATCGCTGGCAAGGTTGGAGCGACAACGGCGTCTTCGCCCGGCTCATGGTGGCCCCGCCACGGAGCGTCTCGAGCACAAGCGATCATGATCGAGGCGACTACCGGAAGGCACGTCGCACGGCATCAAGTCAGCGGGCGAAAAAGGGAGGGGCGGGAGCGTCAGATCGGACGATCCAAAGGCGGCATGAACACCAAGTTGCACGCGGTTGCCGACTCCAAGGGGCGGCCAATCTGGTTCTATATGTCGGCCGGTCAAGTCAGCGATTACACCGGCGGCGGCACTGCTGAGCAGTCTGCCAAAGGCGGGTTGGCTACTAGCAGACTGAGGGGTAATCCTCCCCATGGTTAAGGGGCTGCATAAGTAGAATTTTCTCGTAGCGTGAGCTGAGGAGATTCGAATGAGAAAGAGCCGTTTCACCGAGCCGCAGATCATGGCCGTGCTTCGTCAGGCCGAGAGCGGCGTGGCCGTGCCTGAACTTTGCCGCGAGCATGGGATCAGCACAGCGAGCTTTTACAAATGGCGCTCGAAGTATGGCGGCATGGACGCGTCCATGATGAGCCAGATGAAGACGCTTGAGGACGAGAACCGGCGGTTGAAGCGCATGTTTGCGGACCTGAGCATGCAGGCCGAACTGCTCAAGGAAGCACTAGGAAAAAAATGACACGGCCAGTTCAACGCCGGGAGCTGGCCGAGAAGGCTGTGGCGACGAAGGGGGTCAGCATCGCGCTGGCCTGCCGGGCCTTTGGCGTGAGCGAGACCTGCTTTCGCTACAGCCCGAAGCGCGATGCCGAGAACGAGTTTATCGCGGACCTGTTGGAAGGGCTGACCAAGGTGCACCGGACCTGGGGCTTTGGGCTATGTTTCCTGCACATGCGCAACGTCCAAGGGCATCCTTGGAACCACAAGCGCGTCCATCGGATCTATTGCGAGTTGGAACTGAACCTGCGGATCAAGCCGCGGCGGCGGATCAAGCGTGACAAGCCTGAAGAGCTTAGCGTCCCTGACGCGCCGAACACGGTCTGGTCAATGGACTTCATGGCTGATCGATTGGCCGATGGCCGTCAATTCCGCCTCTTGAACGTGCTGGACGACTTCAACCGTGAGGGCCTCGGCATTGAGGTCGACTTCTCGCTCCCGGCCGAGCGGGTGGTCCGGTCCCTCAATCAGATCATCGAGTGGCGCGGAAAGCCCCTGGCCATCAGGGTAGACAATGGCCCTGAATACATCAGCTCCACGCTGATGATCTGGGCCGAGAAGCAGGGCATTGCCCACAACCACATCCAGCCTGGGAAACCACAGCAGAACGCCTACGTCGAGCGTTACAACAGGACAGTCCGCAATGAATGGCTGGACCTATACATCTTTGAAACCATCGAGGAGGCGCAGGAGATCGCAACCGACTGGCTATGGACTTACAACAATGAGCGCCCCAACATGGGCATCGGCGGCATCACACCCGCCCAGAAACTGAAGATGGCTGCCTGAAGTCTACTTCTGCACCCCGTTAAAACGGGGAGGATTACCGAGGCTCCGATCCCGATTGGTTCAGAGAAGCATTGAAAGACAAGCGAATAAACGCCCGTATCCCCGACTGAAAGTTCCGCAAGAAGGCCATCAGATACGACAAACGGCGCTAAAAACGGCGCAACCGTATCGAGATTATGTTCGGCCGCCCCAAGGTCTGGCGACGCGCCGCAACACGATACGACCGATGCCCAGAGACCTGCTTCTCCGCGATCATGCGCGCCGCAACCGGCTTGGTCTGGCTATGAAGCGCATTGAACCGGAGCCTATGTCCGATCTAGGACAGCCGCCTCGTGAGAAGATCAACTCAAGTGATCCACTTTCGCGAAACATGGATATAGCAAATCGAACGGCTTCTTGCGGTATATCAAGTGCAATCGCGATGCCTTCTACACCGTGGCCTTGTCGAAGTTTTCTGGCGATCACGCGGATCCTTCGAGCTGGTTCACACCTTAAAGAGGGGTGAACGGGGCAGGTGCGAGCGAAGTGCCTACGGCCCTAGATGCAGAAAACAGCCCCCGCCAATAATCGGTTCTTGATATATGAACGCTCGCTCATCGCGACATGCGATACCCGATCCCGGGCTCGGTCATAATCAAGCTGGGTTTTAAGGCATTGTCGTTCAGCTTCTCGCGAAGATGGCTGATCACGATCCGCAGGTAATGGATGTCCTCGCGATGCGCGGGGCCCCAGACGGTTTCCAGCAGGTCGTGGTGGGTCAAGAGGCGTCCCGCATGGCGCGCCAGCATGGCCAACACGTCGAACTCCTTGCGCGTCAGGACGATATCTTCGCCATTTTGTCGAACCAACCTTTGCGCGAGGTCGATCTCAAGCGATCCGGTCTGAAGTGTCGCGGATGAGGATGCGGCGGGGGCCACGCGCCGCGACAGGGCGCGCAGACGTGCGAAAAGCTCCCCTGTGGCGAAGGGCTTGGTCACATAATCATCGGCTCCGGCGTCAAGCGCGGCGATGATTTCAGCCTCATCAGAGCGCACCGAGAGCACAAGGATCGGCACGGGCGACCATTCCCGGATCGCGACAATGACCTCTTTGCCATCGAGATCGGGCAGGCCGAGATCGACCAGAATGATATCGGCCCCGACCGTCGCGGCCTTGGTAATGCCTTCGCGCCCGCGCGCGGCTTCTTCGATGACGAAATCCGCGCCCTCCAGCACGACGCGCAAAAAGCGCCGGATCGGGGCCTCGTCCTCGATTACCAGAATGCGAATGGCTTCAGGCGCCATGGCTCTCCTCCAGACTGTCCGCCACCGGCAACCAGAGGCGGATGGCCGCGCCTTTGCCCGAAGGCGGCTCGATCGCCTCGACCTTGCCGTCATTGGCTTCGATCATGCCCTTGACGATGGCAAGGCCAATCCCGGTTCCGGCCGGTTGACCATCGCCCTGAATCGCGCGGTGGAACAGCTCGAAGACGCGGGTGCGTTGCTCTTGCGGAATGCCCGGCCCCTCGTCTTCGATCATCAGCGCCACGCCTTTGTCCTCTGGCTGCGCCGTCAACCGGATCGTGCTGCCTTCCGGCGCGTATTTCGTGGCGTTTTCCATCAGATTGATCAGCGATTGCCCGATCAGAACCGGATCGACCATGATCGGAGGCAGATCCTTCGGCAGCGTGATCGCCACTCGAAACGGCGCGAGCGGCGCGGCAAGGTCGCTTTGCGCCCGACCGATCAGCTCGGCGACATCGGTCGGGGCGCGGCGCGCGACCAAAGCGCCATGGCCAAGCCGGGTCATGCTGAGGAGGTTGGCGACATAGCGGTCAAGCCGCTCGGCCTCGGACAGAGCACCGCGCACCAGAGCCGCCGTTGTCTCAGGCGGCAGATCGCCTTGATCGAGCGCGGAAAGCGAGCCGATCACCGTCACAAGCGGCGTGCGCAGATCATGGCTCACGCTATTCAGAAGGGCGGCCCGCAGGATTTCGGTCTGCGAGGCCAGCCGCGCCCGTTCGAGATCGGATTCGATCTTGATCCGCTCGACCGCGACCGCAACCTGATCCTCGACCGCTGACAGCATCCGCCGCGTCTCGGGATCGCGGCCCCGGGTCGCATCGAAAAAGCGCACGCCAATCGCGCCGATCGGCGCCCCCTGCGTCGCCAGCGGCAGAAACATCCAATCCAAAGCCGGCAGCGTATCGGTCCCGGACCCGGCGGGCGTGTTCTTTTGATAGGCCCACAGCGCCGCAGCGAAGATCGGCGGGGCCAGATCCTCTTGGATCGCCGGAAAGCCCTGCACCTGACGCAAATCCCCGCCCTCGTCGGGCATCAGGATCAGGGATTCGCATTCCAGCGAATGCGCGATATGGGCGGCGGCGGCCCAAAGCACATCATCCGTGGTGCTGGCCGAAGCGATCTTGCGGGCGAAATCGTACAGCGTTTCCGTCCGCGCCTGGGTCACCCGCATGAATTCGACCTGCCGTTTCAGCCGCCCGGCCAGACTGCCGGTGAAGAGCGCCGAGACGGTGAAGACCAACAGCGCCACAATCGATTCATGGCTGGCGACGCGCAGGGAATAGTAAGGCGAGGTGAAGAAATAATTATAGGCGAGAAAGCTCATCACGCTGGCAAGAACCGCCCCCGCCGTCCCGCGCCGCATCCCGATCGAGAGCACGCCGACAAGATAGATCACCGCCAGCGAGGCCACCGGCAGGATGCGGTCAAAGGGTGTCGCGATCAGGGTCGAGACCGCCGTGACCGCCAGCGCCTCGGCGCTCAACCTGGGCCAACCGGCAGCCGAGCGGCGCGGTTTCACCTTGGGCGGACTTGGCTCGCCCGAGGGGGACAGGATGGTGACCTCGAGATCCGCCGCCTGTTCCAGAATGCGCTCGGACAGGGGCGTGAAAAAGCGCGCGTGCACGCGGGCGCGCCAGCCTGTCCGGGGCACGCGCCCCAGGATCAGCCGCGAGACCTTCCGACGCCGCGCGCTTGCCAGCAGCTCGTCGACGACATCGGCGTGGTCGGCGCGCAGGATCTGGATCTCTGCGCCCAGACGCTCGGCCAGCGCCAAAGCATCGGTCATGGCTCCGGCCGCGCCGGGGCCTTGCCGCTCGATGTCAGGAGTAATCACCGTCGCCGCGATCCAAGGAATGCGGGCGCGGTCGGTCATCCGGCGGCCCGCCCGGACCAGCGCCTTGGCCGTCGCGGGATCCTCAAGGCAGACCATCAGCCTGTCCTGCGCGCTTGGCCGCCCGCTGCCCCGCGTCAAGGCCAGCATCTCGGCATCGACCCGGCTTGCCGCCGTTCGCAGCGCCAGCTCGCGCAGCGCCGTCAGGTTCGGCTTTGAGAAGAAGTTCAGCAGGGCGCGCCCCGCTTCGGCGGGCATATAGACCTTGCCCTCGCGCATGCGCTTGATCAGATCCTCGGCAGAGAGGTCGATCAGGCGGATCTCGCTTGCGCGTTGCAAGATCGCATCGGGCACGGTTTCCTGAACCCGCACGCCGGTGATCCGGGCCACGACATCGTTCAGGCTTTCAATGTGCTGGATGTTCAGCGTCGTATAGACATCAATCCCGGCATCGAGCACCTCTTCGACATCCTGCCAGCGTTTGGGATGGCGGTCGCCGGGCACGTTGCTATGTGCCAGCTCATCGATCAGCGCGAGCCGGGGCTGGCGCGCCAAAAGGCCGTCGAGATCCATCTCGGAGATCTGGCGGCCGCGATAGGTGACAAGGCGGCGCGGGATCTGGTCCAATTGCGACAGCAGGGCCGCTGTTTCGGCCCTGCCATGCGTTTCCGCCAGCGCAACAATGACATCGCCCCCCGCCCGATGAACGGCGCTTGCCTCTTCCAGCATGGCATAGGTCTTGCCAACACCGGGCGAGGCACCGAGGAAGATCTTGAGACGCCCGCGCCCCCTTTCCGTCCCGGCGGGCTCGCCCGCTTCGATATCGGCGGCGGCCAGAAAGGTCTCGGGATCAGGGCGCGGCGCGTCATGGTTCATGGCGTGAGATTACCCTTTCAGCGCATCCAGCGCGAGATTGGCTTTCAGCACATTGACGATCCTGTCACCGACAAAACCAAAGCCCGCGCCGGTGGTGGCGCCCCGGATTGCGCCGATCACATCGTTTTCGGCGAGATCTCGTGCCGCAGCGATCCGCGGCACTTGCTCCATCGCAGCCCGAAGCGTGATATGGGGATCCAGCCCCGAGCCCGAGGCCGTCGCCATCTCGGACGGCACTGGCAGCGGTCCGAAGGCTTCAGCCCGCGCCTTGACCTCTCCGAGCAGCTCGGCACTCGACGGGCCAAGGTTCGAGCCGCTTGAGGCTTCGGCATTATAGGCGGGCTCGGTCGCCGAGGGGCGGCCGTGCAGATATTTAGCTTCGGTGAACTCTTGACCGATCAGGCTCGAACCGACGATCCGGCCGTCCCTTTCGATCAGGCTGCCCCCGGCCTGTTCGGGAAACAGAACCTGCCCGACGCCCGTCATCGCCAAAGGATAGGCCAGCCCCAAAAGGACCGAGAAGAAGCCGACAAAGACAAGTGCCGGGCGAATTTGCGAGATCATGGGACTACCTCAAGCCAGATGGGCCAGACCGACGAGAATGTCGATCAGCTTGATACCGATGAAGGGCGCGACAAGGCCGCCGAGCCCATAGACAAGCAGGTTGCGCGACAAGAGCTTGGCCGCCGAGGCCGGGCGATAGCGCACCCCTTTCAACGCCAGCGGGATCAGGGCGACGATCACCAAAGCGTTGAAGATGATCGCCGATAGGATCGCCGATTGCGGCGAGCCAAGCCCCATCACGTCAAGGACAGCCAGCCCCGGATAGGCGGTGATGAAAAGCGCGGGCAGGATCGCGAAATATTTCGCGACATCATTGGCGATCGAAAAGGTCGTCAGGGCCCCGCGCGAGATCAGAAGCTGCTTGCCGACCATGACGATCTCGATGAGCTTCGTCGGATCGCTGTCCAGATCGACGAGGTTGCCGGCCTCTTTCGCCGCCGGCGTGCCCGAGTTCATCGCCACGCCGACATCGGCCTGCGCCAAAGCGGGCGCGTCATTCGAGCCGTCGCCGCACATCGCGACCATGCGGCCCTGTGCCTGCTCGGCCCGGATGAGCTCGAGCTTGCGTTCCGGAGTCGCTTCGGCAAGGAAATCGTCAACCCCGGCCTCGGCGGCGATACTGGCGGCGGTCAGAGGGTTGTCGCCGGTGATCATCACCGTGCGGATGCCCATATGGCGCAATTCGGCGAAACGTTCGCGAATGCCCGGCTTGACCACATCCTTGAGATGGATCACGCCCAAGATCCGGCCATCCCGCGCCACCACCAGAGGCGTGCCGCCCGAGGTGGCGATGCGGCGCACCAAGGGCTCGGCCCGCGTCGCGCCGCCGTCGGGATAGGCCCGCGCCATGGCATCCGAAGCGCCCTTGCGGATCCGCGAGCCATTCGCGAGATCGACCCCCGACATCCGGGTCTGCGCGGTGAAGGGCACGAATTCGGCGCCTTGCCGCAGCACGCCCTCGTCAAAGCTGTGGCGTTTCACGGCCAGATCGACGATCGACTTGCCCTCGGGCGTGTCATCGGCCAGCGACGACAGCCAGGCCGCCTCGGCCAGATCGGCCTCGGTCACGCCGGGGACAGGCTGGAACTCTTCGGCCATGCGGTTGCCGAAGGTGATCGTCCCGGTCTTGTCCAGAAGCAGCACGTCGATATCGCCCGCAGCCTCGACCGCGCGGCCCGATTTGGCGATGACATTGGCCTTGACCAGACGGTCCATGCCCGCGATGCCGATGGCCGACAAAAGCCCGCCAATCGTCGTCGGGATCAGGGTGACGAACAGCGCGGCGAGATAGATCATCGGGATCTCTGCCCCGGCAAAGCCCGCAAAGACCGGCAGCGTCGCCACGACCAACAGAAAGACCAGCGACAGGCCCGCAAGCAGGATGTCGAGCGCGATCTCGTTCGGCGTCTTGGCGCGTTTGGCGCCCTCGACCAAAGCGATCATGCGGTCAAGGAAGGTCTCGCCGGGCTTTGCGGTCACCTTGACCACCAGCCAGTCCGACACCAGCCGCGTGCCCCCGGTGAGCGACGAGCGATCCCCGCCGCTTTCGCGGATCACCGGGGCGGATTCGCCCGTGATCGCGCTTTCATCGACCGAGGCCACGCCGGTGATCACCTCGCCATCGGTGGGCACGATATCGCCCGCCTCGACAAGAATATGCGTGCCCGGCTCGATCAGATCGATGTCCTGCATCTCGAAAAGGTCGCGCCTTGCCGGGTCAAGCAAGACCTTGGCCTTCGCGGTCGAGCGGGTGGCGCGGAACGCATCCGCGCGCGCCTTGCCGCGCCCTTCGGCGACGGCTTCGGCGAAATTGGCGAAAAGCACCGTCGCCCAAAGCCAAAGCGAGATTTGCAGGGACAAAAACGTCCCGGCCTGTCCCCATTTCGCCAAGGCAAGCACGGTCGTGACCAAAGCCACGAGCCCGGTCGCAAAGATCACCGGATTGCGCGCGAGGCTGCGTGGATCGAGCTTGCGGAAAGAGGCTACAATCGCCGGGCGGATGATCTCCGGGGCAAAGAGTCCGATTTCGGATTTTTCATGTTTCGACATAGCTTTACCCTTAGAAGGTCTGACCGGCCGAGATCGCGACTTGTTCAGCGATCGGGCCAAGAGCCAGCACGGGCAGGAAGGTCAGCGCGCCGACGATCAGGATCGTCGCGATGAGAAGAAGGATGAAGACGCGGCCATGGGTGGGGAAAGTCCCCGCCGTTTCCGGCGCGCGCGTTTTGGCGGCCATGCCCCCGGCAATCGCCAGAACCGGCACGATATAGCCCCAGCGCCCGATCAGCATCGCAAGGCCGATCATGGTATTGTGCCAGACCGTATTCGCGCCAAAGCCCGCAAAGGCCGAACCATTGTTGGCCGTGCCCGAGGTATAGGCATAGACCAGCTCGGTCAGCGCATGGGGGCCTGCATCCTGCACGGCGGTTTGCGCATTCCCGGTCAGGATCGAGAGCGCCGAGAGGATCAGAACGCCCGTCGGCATGACGAGCAGGCTCAAGGCGGCAAGCTTCATCTCGCGCGCCTCGATCTTCTTGCCCAGCCATTCCGGCGTGCGCCCGACCATCAGCCCGGCGATAAAGACCGTCAGCACGATATAGAGCACCATGCCGTAGAACCCGGCTCCAACGCCGCCATAGATGATCTCGCCCAGAAGCATGTTGAAAAGCGGGATCATGCCGCCAAGCGCCATCAGGCTGTCATGCATCGCATTGACTGCCCCGCAAGAGGCCACCGTCGTCGCCACCGTGAAAAGCACCGTCTGCGCAAGGCCGAAGCGGGTTTCCTTGCCCTCCATCGAGACGCCCGGCTCGGTAATCCCGGCATAAAGCGGGTTGCCATGGGCTTCGAAGAAATAGGCGGCAAGCAGAACCGCGACGAAGAGCAGGCTCATCGCGAGATAGATCGCGATCCCTTGGCGCCTGTCCCCGGCCATGCGCCCGAAGAAGAAGGGGAAGGCCGCCGGAATGCACAGGATCGCGTAGATCTGCACGAGGTTGGTCAGCGCAGTCGCGTTCTCATAGGGATGCGCGGCGTTCACGCCAAAGAAGCCACCGCCATTGGTGCCAAGCATCTTGATCGCGTCCTGGCTTGCGACCGGGCCTTGAGAAATGATCTGCCGCGCGCCCTCAAGCGTCGTCGCGGTGACATGTCCCAGCAGGTTCTGCGGTTGGCCCTGCCAGATCAGCACCAGCGTGATCAGCACCGCGCCGGGCAGCAGCAGATAGAGCGTGGCCCGGGTCAGATCGACCCAGAAGTTGCCGAGATCCTGCACCGAGCGCCCGACCAGCCCGCGCACCACCGCGACCGCGACCGCAATCCCGCTCGCGGCGGAAACGAAGTTCTGGACGGTGAGGCCGAACATCTGGCTGAAATTGCTCAGCGCGGTTTCGCCGCTGTAGCTTTGCCAGTTGGTGTTGGTCATAAAGCTGACGGCAGTGTTGAAGGCCTGCGAGGCCTCCATCGCGCCGACGCCCTGCGGGTTGAAGGGCAACCAGCCCTGAAGCCGCAAGACCAGGTAAAGCAGCGCAAAGCCCGCTGCGTTGAATGCCAAAAGGCTCATGGCAAAGCTGGTCCAGCGTTGCCCCCGTCCCGAGACCCCGGCCAGTTGCAGCAAACGCCGCTCTACCGGGTTGAACAGCATGAAACGGCCGGTAAAGACGCGTTCCATATAGGCGCCAAGGCCGAGGCCGACCACCGTCAGCCCGGCCAGAAACAGCGCGAAAAAGATCAGATCACCCGTCATGTCAGAACCTCTCGGGCGCCAGCAGCGCAACGAGGAAATAGACGAGAAGGACAAGGATCAGCGCCCCGCCCAGAACATATTCCAGCGTCATGACAGCCCCTCACAACCGATCCGCCGCCCGGACCGCCAAGGCGGTCAGAGCGAAGACCAAAAGGCCTCCGGCGAGGAAAAGAATATCGGAAAGCACGGCTTTCTCCCTAGATATTTCAGAAGGAAAGGATGCGCCCAAGCCGCATAAAGGCGCGATGCGGATTTCAGCGAAAGCCATAAAGCCAGCGTAAAGTTTGCGATGAGATCGCCGCAGCCTGACCACTGGGCGATCGCCCCATGCACTGTGCGGTGATTTGGTGATAAGGGCGGAGTTGCCATTGGCTGTGCCACTGGTTCGAGCAATCACTGGCGACGGCCCGGAACGCGTCAGCTCACCCCTGATGGTTTGGGCCGAGACGCAGGGCATGGCCCTCTGCCACATCCAACCCGGAAAGCTACAGCAGAACCATCTCGGCCCCTGCATCTTTCAAGCCATTGAGACGGCGCAGAAAATCGCAATCAACTGACTATGGACTTCCAATAACAGCCGCGCCTGCGCGCAGTCTGTCGCCATTGGATCGAGATCACTGGGCGCCAATTGACAAGGCCCCACATCTGCGAGGCCTTGCCGTATCTCTTATCGGTGGAGAGAGCGCTTCGATCAGGCGTCGGCCAACAGGGGGCGTTGTTTGACGACGTGACGGACCGCGAGTTTACGGGCCAAGCGCCCTGGCGCCAGCGGACGGACCGGAACGGGGCCATCCGACATCGCGGCCAACTCGGGGAAGAGCGCCAGAATCTCGTCACGTGCTGCGGGGCCTACCGATTTCAACGCCTCTGGGCCGGTGAAAAGCGACTCGGTCTCGGCCCCGTTCGAGAGGACAATCTGGTGCTTGTCGAACAGGAAATGGACATAGGTGACGCCATCTAGATCTTCGGCGATATCAATGCCTGGGATCTGCAGCAATTGCTTCGCAGCGACGAGAATTTCCTCGGCGCCGAAGGTGCGTTTTGCGATGGCCGAGCGCACCAGAATGCGGTGTTGCGGCGAGACGACCAGATCCTCTGCAGGTACATTCGTGCCCAAAGCGCCTGCCTTGATGCGGATCGGACGCAACTCGGGCGATGCTGCCAACTCTTCCGCCGAAACCTTATTCAAACCAACCCAACGCAGCTCTTGCAGGCCCTCGTCGCGGGTCATGACCAGATCCCCGACGGCGAGCGTTTCAACAGCCACCGGTCCCCAGACAGATTCGATCATCGTGCCCGCCGCAAAGCAGGCGATTTGCGTCGTTCCGACAATGGTGGAATCGTGATAGATCAGACCGTCGCCGGTGCCGTTGTTGGAGATCAGACTGTCGACCCGGATGCCCTGAATGATGTTCAGGTCGTCCAGCAAGGTGCGGGAGCCCACAACCCCGCCGTTAACTTCCTTGGAGGGATAGAGATAGGCATCACCATTGTCCATCTGGATCATATGGATATTGCCCGTCTTCGTTCCAATATTGCCTAGCGCATCCTTATAAGTGACGGTGATCCTGACAACGATCACGGAATCGATGCGGACAATATGCCCTGTCGTGCTGTTCTTCGGATCAGTAATATAATCCTGTGCGATGACCCCGGCGTTAGGGTAGTCGTTTGTCGCAAAATAATCATTGTTATCATAGTTGTGGTAAGTGATCGGCCGCACCTCAAGGCCATCATTATCCGTGAAGGTCTTACCCGAAACAGAGTTGACCCAAGTTTGCGCATTCTCTGCAATATAATTACCCGATGCGGTTGTCGGCGTTGTATCCCACCGCGAAAAATTTCCCATATACAGAAGTTTTGCACCTGTCGGAGGAAGTCCACCAGTGGTCGCGGCGACTTTGATTATCTCTCAGCTGTTTGAAGAATGGCAGGATTTCCCTGAATTAATATTCGCGATAGTCTTGAGCATATGTAGTATAATCACTGATACTAAATTGAATAATGAAATGAAGTGCTAGATCGACAAGAGAGCTTTTCCTGGACTACGGTGTTTAGTTGATCCGACTGTCGGTGTGCCCGTCGTCAGAACATTTGGCGCCGATCGGGGTCTCGACGTCGTCGGGCGGAAGGTCGTGTTCCAGCAGGATTCGGTTTTTCAGGGTCTGATGCCAGCGCTCGATCTTGCCTTGGGTCTGCGGGTGACACGGGGCGCCGCGCAGATGGCTCATTTTGTTGGCCTTGACGTGTTCGGAGAGTTCGCCTGAGACGTAACTCGGGCCGTTATCGCTGAGCAGCCGAGGCCTTGAGGGCGAGGTTCAGCGTGTCGATAACGTCCTCGGCACGCATAGTGGTGCAGAGTTTCCACGCGATGATGTCGTGCGAGAAGTCACCGAGGACCTCGACAGGTCCATCCAACCCCAACCGATGATTTTGAATTAGGTAAAATCGGTTTGCCTTGCGGACAAATCAGCGATGCTGTCGTCACCGCGCAGGCGTTCAAGTACGATGCGGATCTAGTCCTCGGCCAAGAACTGGCCCCGCGTCTGCCGCCGGATGCCCTTCAGCACCCGCCCGGCGGGGCCTTCGCGAGAGCGATCCATGTCGCGCTCCATACGTTCATAACCACTGGCCCACCCGAAACTCGCCGGCTCTAGTTTTACCGCACGCGGATCGGCAGATCAGGCAAGTGCAGCTCACAGGGCTGGCCCTCGACCTCGATATAGGGAAACGCGGCCAGCCGCAGCAGGAAGTCGCCGCGCTCGATCTTTTGCGGATCGGTGATCGTGGTAAAGGCCGGATAGACCAGCGTCGAGGTGTAGACGTCGCCCACGGCCTCAAAACGCATCTTCACCTTGGAGGCTTTTCCGGCATGGCGGGGGTCGATCTGCTCGGCCGAGATATCGACCCACCGGCCACCGGACTGCTTGAACAGCCGCGCGAAACCGGCAAGCGGTTTGGGTTCGGTGAAGGCAAAGCGGCGGTCTGCCGGTGGCTGGGTGTTGGTCACCATCATCACCAGCCGGTCCCGATCGAAATCGACCGGGTCTTCGTCCCGCATATGGGCAAGATCCGATTGCGGGGAATACCACAGCGCAAAGGTGACCCCGTTGCAGCGTGTCTCATAGGCCTTGGTCAGCCCCTTGATCATGGCTTTGTCTCCGGACTGGCTTTGTCCCATTGCAGGAAATGTGGTCGCAAGAAAGATCGTTAGCAGAAGGGCGAGATTCTTCATAATATCTCCAAAGCCGTGACCCTGACGCCATTCTGCGCGAAAACGGCGACGACGGCATAAGCGATCGTCAGGCAATAGCGTTCGGGCTGCGCGGTATGGTGAGACATATTCCCCATCAGCTCGCCATTCGCGCCGACCTTCTGGGTGGTCCCGTTATAGAATTCGTAAATACAGCCGTTCCGGTCCGCCGGCTCGTCGGTATATTCGTCCTTCAGCCCGATCATATGCCCGTATTCATGCGGCTCGAGCGTCTTGTCCCCGGAGGATTTCGTCGCACTGCGACTGTCGTCGATGTTGAATTTCGCCGTATAGGAGGACGGCAGAACATAGGAGCGCCAGCTTTCCAGAGACTTGTAGTCAGGCGTGGTGACGGTCATCGGCACATTCATGAAATCGACGGCGTAATGCGGAGAGGCCTCGGTGAATGTTGCATTGAAGGTCACGGTGTAAAGACGCTCACCGCATTTGCTGTCGGTGATTTTCAACTTATAGGGGCGCGCATTCCAGGCGGCACGGATCGAAGCCGGGATATTCGCGATTGCGGTGGTTAGATCTGCGTCGGAAAGCGCCACCGTCGAGGGATAGCGCGCGGTGTCAGCAGTCTTGTTCACCGCCTTCATCCGCGTCGAGACATAGACCTTTTTGTCCGCCGATTGGCTGTCGATGATGATCTCGGCTTTGAAACCGGTATCGCTCTGGCCATTCTTCGTCACGCCGTCGAAGCGCAGCTGGCTGATCTTTCCACTGGGTCCGTGAATGCCGTCCTTGCGATAGACGCAATCGCAGCAAGCTGCTTTCGCCGAATTCGATTTGGAGCGCAGTTCGGTCAGCTCATCCGCGGGGAGGTCGTAGTCGGCTGTCGGATTCTTACCCATCTGAGCCCTCGCTCAACGTTAATTGCCGCTTCAGACGGTGCAGCGCATAAGCCATCACCGCAGTTTCGCCACCTTGCGCGGCTTTTTCGGGAATCCAAGGGTAGAGAGGGTCCTTCCAGAACCCGGTCCCCAGCCAATAGGCAAACGCCGTGGCAAGTGTCAGCCCTTCGCCGCCGTCAAACCCCAATCCGGCGCTCGCTGCCTGAGCTTGCTGCAGGTAGACGCTGCCTTGCGCCGAATGCAGCTCATAGCTGCGCGCGCCATGAGAGGCCGTCAAAGCGGCGAGCATCGAGGGTGCATCGTATCTTCTGGCTTCCGGCAGGATCTTGTCGCTGAAATAGGCAAGATCACGGCGGTAAAGCGCCATGTCGCGCCCGATGAAACGCTCTCCCAGAGCAATGAAACGTGACCGAAGCCGCTCGATCCGCGTGTCGGCACCATCCGGGATCGTCTCGAGTTCAGCCGTCAGGCCGAGGTAGCGTATGTCTTCGTGAAAATATGAGCCGAGAAAGCTCATCACGAACATCACATAAGCGACGTCATTGACGAAATGCAGCTGCCATGTGTCGCAGGTCTTTACGGCGTGGCGAATGAACGCCTCGCGGTTCTTGGGTCCAAGACCACGAAACCGGGTTGGGTCCAGCCGCATCAGCATGGACTCATATGTATCGTAATTGGCCTCGAACCGGATTTCGTCGAGAGCTTCGGTTGAGATTTTCAGGCTCATGCTGCGGCACGCGACAGTTGCCAAACACGATGGGGCGCATCCGGTTCGGGACTATGCCAGATGATACGCATATCGCCGATGAGCGCGTGGTAAAGCGCTGTGTCGCTGCTCCCGCGCCGTGCCGCGTTGAGTACCGAGCGGTCCCAGAAGCGCAGATAGAAGCCTCGCCCCTCGTTATCCTCGACGCGGGTAAACTTCCTGAAATGCCGCCACATGTCATGGAGGCTCTCGTGCGACCTGACATAGAAACCCGGCAGGCTGCCCCAGAGATGCCAATAGGCCTCGCCGCAGGTAAACAGGTTGCGGGTGAAGCTGTTATCGTCCTCTAGGCGCACGATCCACGGAGAGACGTTTTTCAGCGCGTCATAAGCACTGCCCTTGAAGAGGCAGCGATGTTCCAGCCCGCTGTCTTCCAGAAGCTCAGGCAGATGGGTGACCTTGGCGGCATCGAGAATGGCAAAGGTCTGCAATCGTGGCAGATCGGCGATTTCGACGGCCTGCGGCTCCGGTTGACCAAACAATGCATCCCAAAGCGCGTCCGGAACCGTTTTCTTTGGCGATATCCCCAATTGCGCATCGAGCGGCGCGACATTGGCGATGGCCTTGGCGCAGAGGCCCGGCACAGCCGCAGGCTCGGCGATGGCCTCGGTGACAGGAAAATCCATCCAGGGATCATCGCGATAGATATCCTGCACGATCGAAACTCTTTTTACTCAATACGCAGATCTATAGTGCATATATGGCCGCGACCCTGCAAGCCGTGCCTCTATCTATCCGTCGTCAGGACATTTTGCGCAGCTCGGGGTGTAAATTAGCGGAGAGCGTGCCTCGTCTTGGGGTTGATGTGCTGCGGCGAGCTTGCGGTGCTGCAAGCGGCGATATTCGATGGTCTGCCGTTTGATCCTTTCGCGCTGTTTGACGATGGCCGGTGCCCTGCCGAAGGAGGCATCGGCAGGCATCACGTTGGCCTAGCTCTCGTGGTAACGCTGGTGGTTGTCGTGCTCGACGAAGGCCTCGATCTGGACTTCGAGGTCGCCGGGCAGGAAGTTGTTCTCCAACAGGATGCGGTTCTTCAGGGTCTGATGCCAGCGCGCGATCTTGCTCTGGGTTTGGGGGTGGCACGGCGCGCCGCGCACATGGCTCATCTTGTTGGCCTCGATGTATGCGGCCAGATCGCCTGCGATATAGCTGGGCCATTGTCCGATAGCAGCCTGGGCTTGTGCAGCACCGTGGCGCTGTCGCAACCCGAGGCGGCGGGTGCGAGGTCCAGCGTGTTGGTCACGTCCTCGGCCCGCATGCTGGTGCACAGCTTCCAGGCGATGATGTCGCGCGAGAAGTCGTCAAGCACCGTCGACAGATACATCCAGCCCCACCCGATGATCTTGAAGGAGGTGAACCGAAGGTCCGCGCGTAGCAGCGAATTCGGTCTGCCACATCTCGTTCGGCCGCGTGGTCTTGGTATGGAACTGTTCGCTCGACCATTGTCCTCGGACCAATGGCGGACAAGGCCTCGCCCTTGATCATCGCATAGGCCGGGCTCGTGACGAGGTCATGCGCCTTGAGCAACCGGTAGGCCGTGGCTTCCGACACGAAGTAGTGTTTTTCGTCGGTGAAGCGGACGGCCAGTTCGCGCGGGCTGAGGTCGGTCGCCTCCAACGCCATCTCGACGATCTGGTCCTGGATATCCTTGCCGATGCGGTTCCAGACCCGGCTCGGCGCCGAAGGTTTGTCCGCCAGCGTTTCCGGCCCGCCTTCGAGGGAACGATCATCCCAACGCTAGAAGGTTCGGCGGACAATGCCGATTTGGTCCAGCGTAAGCTTGGCTGGCAGGTGCGACGGCTCGACGATCCGGATGATCTCGAGCTTCTCGGATGCAGGATACCTCATTCGTCGTCGCCCCCATTCGCGATCATGCTTTTTTAAGCAAGCGGTTTCCAGCGTCAGGTCTGCCACACATTCCTTCAGGGCGCGGGCCTTCAGGGCACGGGCTTCGCGGCGCAAGTCCTGGACCTCACCAGTGGTCGCGGCACGGGCGGTGTCACCGGCGAGCCGGCGTTGCCCGCTTCCATGAACTCCTTGGACCAGGTGTAGTACAGGCTCTGCGCGATCCCTTCTTTACGGTACAGCTCGGCGATGCTGTCGTCGCCGCGCAGGCCTTCCAGTACGATGCGGATCTTGTCGTCGGCCGAGAAGTGGCGACGCGTCTCCCGACGGATGTCTTTCACAGCCCGCTCCGCAGGGGGCTTCACCGACGATTTTGTATTGAAGGATTTGGGCTTCATCTTCGCTCCTGCGTCACTACGACGAAGCCCAAAACATCCTTAAATCACAACCTCAAATCCGTGCCATAGGCGCCGACGGGGGGTAGGCTGAACCAATGAGTTCATATATCACCTTGTTGTGGACTCCCAGCAGCGGACGCTCCATTATAAGCGATAACGGTATATCTGCTGGTTAAGAATTGATAACGGCTGCCTGAGGACCGATCGCGACCCGAATGCAACGGGGAGAATCCACCTATGAACGCAAGCGCATGACGCTTACCAATAATAGAAAAGTACGATATACGATAGAGTCAATCTTCACTCTCGGAGAACGCAATTGAGAAAAACAAAACCTCTGCTCATTGCAATTACGACTTGCCTCCTGTCAACAGTTTCGGTGGCTGCCAATGAGTTGCCGCTCGTATTAAAGTTTGAGATGACCGACCCGTGCGCATCTATTGAAAAGGGCGACGATTACACGAAGTACGAATACCAAGTGTATGATTCCGGCAATAATAAAGTTTCCCTATTTAGTCAAATAGTACAGAAAGGAGGCGAGCAAGAGGTGCGGTATGCCCTTCTGGACTGCAAGTCAGCGACCGCGACAATCATATCAATGCCTGGCGCCATGGAAAATCTATACAACTTGGTAATATCCATAAATTCGACATCTCCGAACCTGAGCCCGAAATCCCTTTATAGGAAGTCCGGCTCCTACAAGGAAGCTAATTTCTCTTTCGGGCGCGTGAAGCTTGAGCAGCCATCGCGTTCCGACTGCGCATGTGCGTCGACTTACCCTGAGGTATGGTATAAAGCTTTTTTTCCATCTTTCGTATACACGCCAACCCAAATCGGGCCTCCAGAAAATTAATTAAATTGCGGCCAAAGTAAATGCAACCTTGGCCGCAAAGCTAAGCCGCAAGCGAAACCATTCGTCTAAAAGATAAAATCATTACTGCTTAAGCTCGCGAGGAGAACGTTCTTCAAGATGATGATATCTCCATCGCTGGACGTTATAAAAACATCGCTCCCAGACTGTTTCATTGAGCCCGCCAAATCAGCATATCTGGCGAATTGACTGTTCCCTTTAAATGAGATGACATCTCCGCTATTTACGTTGAAATCATAAATCGTGTCGCGTCCGGTTTTCCCGGGCCCGAAGATGAATCTGTCCGCCCCATCTCCACCGTACAAATGATCGTCACCACCCATCCCGACAAGTGTATCGTTGCCATTCGCGCCATATAGCCCATTCGCACCGCCGCTCCCCGTGATGAGGTCGTTGTAGTTTGATCCTTGAGCGTTTTCGGCGCCGGAGTACGTGTCTCCTAGTGCGTCGCCAGATGTTCCTCGTCCAGTATTAAGGTCGACCTCTACAGCCATGTTCGCTGTTATATAGGTGACAAGATCTGCTCCAGCCCCTCCTATAATAACATCTCTTCCCAATCCTTGCCCGCCATCAACTCCGTAAAGAATGTCGTTACCGTCGCCACCGTCCAGGGTGTCGTTACCCTTTAGGCCAATGAGCGTATCATTACCCGCACCGCCTGACAGTTTATTCGCGACTTCGTTGCCAATTATGTTGTCATTACCAGACCCGCCAATTGCATTTTCGATTAGAGATCTAATGTCTCCATCGACAGGTTTGTATGCATTATACACCATGCCGCTAGCTTCGTGACCCGCCCCAAGAATTGCGATCTGCGTTGTTCCAAAATGAGAGTACGCTCCTGCTCTCAGGTCGATAAGCAGCGGGGTTTTGTAGGCGCTCAAATTGTAAGTGTCATTTCCTCCAGCGTCCCAAATGGTCAAAAATATCTTATTTGCACCCGGCGCTATTGAAACTACGCCATTAATGATTGTGTTCCCGCTTCCTGGGGTCCATTTGTATTCATTATTCTCTGACCTTGTTGTCCAGTCTATGCCATAAATATGTTGCAAAGCGGCAATATCTGCTCGCATATATGTTTGGGGGAATCCCCACTGTTCATTGCTTGGACGACCTCCAGCCCCAACGTAGGCTTTGTATGACATTACAGTAAATTCTAATGAGTCATATTTGGCCAGCATTATTTTAGAACCGCTGCCATCATGCGGGTGCTTGAGGCCAACGGCGTGGCCGACTTCGTGTAGAACGGACCACCACGTTGAGTTACCAATTCTGGCGTCTGTACTGGTGGAGGATCTCATCCAAATATCTCCTGATCTAGTAGATCCGGAAGGAAGTGTTGCATATGCTGGATCTTTCCCAAGATCGGCCATTCCGACTCTAATATTTGCGTTTTTTTTCTGACCCCACAGATATACTGGCGTTCGTTAATCCCTCTATCGAGAATCCGGCATTGCCTTGATTGGTCCCCTCAAGCGCAAATTTTGTGGCGATTTTAATTGTGTCGTTTACCGGCTTGAAGCTCGATGTTTCGTCAGGTAAAGTCGTGCCATTAGCCGCTTTCCCCCGCGGATACGGCCCCCCGTCCCGATAGGCGGCTCCGTTTTCTGGAAACGCGTATTTTATCTCACCGCCCCATTTATTGACCCCGAGCAGCCCCCTTATATAGTCAGTTCCGCTTCCGCCGATTGCAATAATGGTCTTCGCTTTTCCGGTCATTTAAAAACTCCACAAGCAGATAAATACAGGTATCTTTGCAATATGGTTAATATGTCTGCAAGTATTTTGTATGGAATCCCGCCTGGCAGCCCCCCAACAGCGCTTAGATTAGCGTTATTCGGCACCATACATATCTCGCGGCCCCGGCCGGAACGCAGG
Organism: Paracoccus aminophilus JCM 7686; assembly: GCF_000444995.1. Classification (NCBI taxonomy): domain Bacteria; kingdom Pseudomonadati; phylum Pseudomonadota; class Alphaproteobacteria; order Rhodobacterales; family Paracoccaceae; genus Paracoccus; species Paracoccus aminophilus. Next base: position 402,816 of record NC_022049.1, read on the forward strand.
GAGCAATCGTGATCGTTCCACGGGCGCAACCCCCACACCTCCTGAAACTGCGCTATTGTCGAACCGCGTGATGATGTGACGGCAAAGCTCACGCTGGTGGGCGAAGTGAGCGTTCCGTCCGCAAATGCCGCCAGACCCAGCCCCTTCTGGGCCAACAGCGCAAAATCGATAACGAAGGCCAGGCAGTTCAACGGCGCGGTAGACCAGCCCCTGCGGCGGAAGCGATACTCTGTTCTTGGGCCGGTATTTCACTTAGAAATGGGGGATGCCGGAAAATGAACCTAGCACAGGGACCGCGTCATGCGATTGGACGCCAGACGAGCGAGAGATGCCGCGATTGCCTGACCTCAACCTCATCGTTCCGGTCAGCCCGTTTCGGTTTGTCGCTCTGGATGTCGAGACGGCCAATTCGGATCCCGCAAGCATTTGCCAGATCGGTATCGCCTGTGTTGCCGATAACGGCTCGATAGACGTGTTCAGCGCGTTGGTTGACCCAGCGCAGAGATTCTCGGGCTTCAACGTGCAACTCCACGGTATCGGACCTGACCGCGTCATCGGCGCACCGAGATTTCCGCAGATATTGTCGCTGATCTCGCCGCTGCTCGAGGGGCATCTCATCATCCAGCACAGCACCTTTGACAGCAGGGCCATCACTGGCGCGTGCCGGGCCAATGGTTTGCCCGATCCGAGCTGGCGTTGGGCGAATAGTGTCACGATTGCGCGCCGGGCCTGGCCCGCGTTTCGCGGCAATGGCGGGCATGGGCTTGGCCATCTGAAGAAGGCACTGGGGCTCGATTTCGCACATCACGATGCGGGCGAGGATGCGAAGGCCGCGGCCATGGTCGTGTTGCGAGCGGAGGCGCAGACCGGGCTGTCGCTGGAGGAGCTGATTTTAGCGCAAAACCGGTCTCCGGGCCGCAAGCCAAGGGCGGCAAGGCCCGAAGCAGATGGAATTCTGGTTCAATCCTGACATTGCGGGCGCTGAATCTTCGGGGCTTCAGCGCGGAGCCTGTGCACGGAACAGCTCTAAGACTGGGTCGGTGGGGATCTTTAGATGCCGATGAAGGGTCCGCTGCCTGCAAGAAAGTCGCAGGCACCGATCGCAGGCGTTAGGGACCGGCCCCGTGACGAGGCACGCGGCTCAACGTCTTTGCTCATGCTCCAATGCTGCCCGCCACTCCCTTCGCAGGATGGCATATTGCATCGTGTTATCGTAGATCGGCGTCCCGGACGCGTCTGATCCGCCCCACTTGCGTGATCCGTTTTTAAATTTAGTGCGCGACCGGCCTTTGGTCCATCGGGACGATGGCTTCTGGAACCTGTGGGCGATAGTCCGAAGCGCTGTGTGGTCGTTTCGTGTTATAGCGCCTTCTCTACTGCTCGATCAGGATCTGCGCTTCACTATGGCTGTAGATGACTTCCCCGTTCAGCATTTCATCGCGAAAGCGGGCATTGAAAGGGCATTGTTGCGCAACTCTCCCTCCGGCGGGATTCACACGAGGAATCCAGTGGCTTAAGAGGCCACATGAACAAGCCTGCGCCCACCCGCTACTGTATGATGAACGGGAAATCCTGTAATGAGGCACTCAAGCAGCGTGGGTCATTGCTGATCTGGCTGGACAAGGACATGGTGTGGCGTGCCCCGAAGGCCCGTCGGCCGGGGAGGCCGCCGATGTTCTCCGATGCCGCAGTGCAATTTTGCTTGATGGTGAAAGTGTTGTTCGGCCTGCCATTGCGGCAAACGACGGGGATGGTCGCCAGCATCCTGCAGATGGCCGGCCTCGACTGGCCGGTTCCCGACCTTTCGACCCTCAGCCGCAGGCAAAAGGCCATCACGGTTCAGATCACGCATCGGCGTGATCCGGGGCCTCCGAACCTGCTCGTGGACAGTATGGGGATCGAGTTTCTCGGCGATGGCGAATGGTTGGCGAGAAAGCACGGCACCCACCGCAGACGCCAATAACGCAAGGTCCATCTCGCCATGGACAGTACCACTGATGACATCCGGGCTGTGGAATTCACTGCCAGCCGCAAGGGCGGCAGCCCCGTCCTGCCAGACCTTCTGGACCAGATCCCGCCCATTGAGCAGATCGGTACCGTGACCGACGACGGTGCCTTCGACACCCGTCGCTGCCATGCTGCGATCCTGGATCGCGGCGGCACGGCCATCTTCCCGATCCGTCGAAACGCTCGCCTCTGGGAGGAAGCTTACCCCGCAGCCAAGGCCCGAAACGACATCCTCCGGGCGAGCAAGCGCTTTGGCCGCGCGAACTGGAAGACATGGTCCGGCTACCACCTGCGGAGTCGGATCGAGGCCAGGATGCGGTGCTTCAAGTCCTTTGGCGAACGCATCGCCTCACGCGACCCTGACCGCCAAACCGCCGAGGTCCAAATCCGTGTCGCCCTCATGAACCGCTTCAATGCCCCCGGGACCGCCGAGATCGAACGCGCGGGCTGAACTCAAACGGGAAAGAGGCTGGCAGTAGGGAGCGCGAACATTGTTTGACCCGATCATTTGATCCCGCGCTACGAGGTGATCAGGCTGTGCATCGCGGTTCGCGACTTGGGTTGAGGTGGCCCGTTCGCGACGCGCAGACGCGGATGCGAAGACATCCGATAGGGTTGATCTTTCGCAGTGCCGCGCCGCTTTTTCGCTTAGAGCTTGGGAAGCGCAAAGCTCGCCAATTCAGTCAGTTCCCGGACTGTGTAGACCCGAAACGGGTCAATCTACCAGTTCCCACGGCGTCAATGCTTCTATCATGTCGTCCCGAGAGAATCCCAATTCCATCATCTGAGTATAGGCAAAGCTCTGCGCGAAATCGCGCTGTTTCAGTCTGCGAGCGCGAAATGGAGGCTGCGTGAGCGCGGCGTCAGTTGCGGCCATGACATCCATCCAGACATGAATGACGGCATCTGACGCTGCTGCGTTCGTCTTCCCCCTCCGTCGCGTTTCCAGATAAAGGTGGCTATGTCGGCCGACCAGGATCTGGTCGAAGATCATACCTAGAAACGGCACTGGTAATCTGATCGCGCCATTTTCTGGGGTCGCCGGATAAAGCGGCCCCAGATCTAAGGTCATCGTCGCTGCAGCCGCCTGAGCGTCGAAGGCGGCGGAGATCGTATCTGCCGAAGACGTGTCTGGCTTTTTATGGGCCTGAAAAGGCAGGAAATACTGATATATCAGGTTTTGCCGAGCGCCTTCGTCCTGCATTCCGTAAAGGTGGCCGCGAAGCGAGGGATTCGCGCTTGCATCCGCCATCTCCTCAGAAAACTGGTGCTTTAACCGTGGCAACCAATCAGCCAGAAGCAAAGGGATGGCTGGTTGCAGAATTACGGACTGCGCAAGGGGCGCGTTTATCATTGGGCTTAGAGTCCCGCGCCTATCTTCAGGCATAAGTTTGCGCACCAACAACATGCGCGCCAGTTCGACGGTCTCAGCAGGACTGATCTGGGGGAGGAGTGTGAATGTAATCATCTTATTGGAAAATTCTCCCAGCCCGGTTGTTCGGGAAATATATTGGGCCCCGCAGCCACGATGGTGACGTGGGGCGGGCGTTCGTTCAAGCGCCCGGCGTGGATGAACTCTTGAACGAAACCCCAGCTTTGCCCCGGCGCGAGCGGTACTGTGCAATCGGCCATGATCTGAACGAAGAAATGGGGTTTATCCACATAGAGCGGATTGCTGATGAACACGGAATGGAAAATCGTGCGCGGCCCCCATGGTCGGTCTGCAAAATGGTTCTTTGCACTATAGAATGCCCGGACCGCGAGAATGGTTTTTCCTGCCGCAGGATCGGTGAAATGCCAATAGGGGACGGCCGGGCATCTCGCTTCGCCAGTAGCGGTATCTGTGCTAGCACCAGTTTTGGTATTCGTCCCGGTGGCCGGTGCAGAAGTTTCTTCTTCATCGCCAAAGATCAGGTCTTTTATCTGACCATAAGAATCGCTTACTCCTTGAGCCATGGCATTGCCAAGGCTTGTATGCGCTGCGCGAAAATCGGGGCTGACGGCATACATCAAACCATAAGCAAGTGCGGCCCCCCCGACATAGAGAGGAGCTGCAGCAACAGCTGGTCCCGCCATTATACCACCTCCAATCCATAGATCTGACGCAAGCCGGTCAAATAGGATTTTGCCACGACATCCACCCTGGTCGACCACGGCAGCAACTTGTTTCGGATCACAGGTCCGGAGAGTACAACCGGGGCGGCATCGTCGTGCATCATCAAGAGCACCAACGTAAGCCTTTCATGATCTTTCATTTTGGGCACGTCTCCCGGTTCATGGTCTTCCATCACCGCCATCACAAGGCCGGCAACATGTCCGACCCGAGCAAGCTCGAACGCATAGCCGCGACTTTGTGCTCGAGAGATGACACGATTGACCAGCTTCTCGTGAAAATCACGTTTTACCCTAAACGTCAGTGCATGAAGATCGGCTTGCGACAAAATTGGCCGATCGTCACGTCGTGGCGGTGAGACGGCGCGTGCAATGACTGCGGCGCTCCCGTTCCGTGCGATCAGGATCATATTGTCGCCCGGCAAGCCGAGATATAGTCGCAGGAACGGGGTGACCTCGCTGCTGTTGTGAAGATAGTCGTAAGCGACCGAAGGGTTCCAAAGCCGCAGATATCTACGCTGACCCTTGAAATCCATCGGCTTCAGGAAACGGCGAAGGTGATTGCGCAGCGTGGCTGGGTCGAAGGTGCTGCGAATGAAGAGCGCGGGATTTGCGGGCCATAAGTGCAGCGTGCCCAATGCGGCATCATAACCGGGGACTTCGCGAAACAGTTTTCGGGTCAGTCTTGCATCCGGAGATAGCTCCACGAGGGAGGGCATAACGTCGGCGAGCCCTCGAGCCGCATCCCCCTCGAGCAAAGATCCGTGGTAGCCGGGCTCTGCTTCAATAAGGGCAAGGCCTTCGCGGAGCATTGCTATGTCGAAAATGGCATAGGTTCGTTGCGGCCCGCCGAAAATATGTTCTGCAAGAGCGTCCGGAATTTCCCCTTCGCGAGAAGGAGTTAGGTTTTTCAACCATATCGTTTCAACTTCGTCATCAAACCATCGAACCACGAAAACCTGTCCACAAATCAAGAAAAATAAAGTCGAAGACCGAACAGTTAGTCAGGAAAACGTAAAGCGACAGCCAATATACCGCAAGAACTGGGATGCGCCCTTTGCCTTTTGGGGGCTTTGTCGCACTATTCTTTCTGCAGACGGATTCAGGTTTGAGAGTGAGCCGGTTACATGACCTTTCTGCACCAGCATCGGACCAAGCTTACAGCGCGAAGCCCATCGAGCGCCTCAACAAAGAAGCGAAACGGCGGGCTGATGTCGTGGGGATCTTCCCCAGCGAGGCCTCAATCATGCGGCTCATAGGCGCCGTGCTTGAGCTGCTGCTGGTTTCGTGGACACGAAGATAAGATTGTGACCAAGGAACTGGAGTGCAGATATGACGGGACGCAAATTCAGCTGCGAGTTCAAAGTCGAGGCCGTGAGGCTGGTGACGGACCGGGGCTTGCAGTAGCGGAGGCGGCCCGAGACCTTGACGTTGCGGAGAGCGTGCTGCGTCGCTGGATGCAGGAACTGACAGCGACCCCATCACGGCGATTCCCGGCAACGGTCAGATGCGGGCCAATCTGGCCGAGATTGCAGCGCTGAAAAGAGGTCGCTCGGCTGCGGGCGGAGCGTGATATTCTGAAGAAAGCATCAGTTTTTTCGCGCGCGAGGCGATATGAGGTTCGCCTTCATTGTAAAACACCGCCACATCTGGCCGGTCATCTGGCTTTGCGAGGTTCTTGAGGTTTCGCGGTCCGGCTTTCATGCGTGGCTCCGCCGCCCACCCCGCACCCGCGAGATCCATGAAGCGAAGCTCGTTGCAGCGATCAAGACGAGCTTCAAGACCAGTGACCGGACCTATGGTGCCCGTCGCGTCTGGCGCGATGTTCTCGAGGAGGGGCTTGCCTGCGGGCTTCACCGGATCGAACGGCTGATGCGGACCAGTGCCTTGCGGGCAAGACCCAGGCGCCGTGGGAAGCCGAAGGATGATGGAGAACGCTCGGTCATCGTCGATAACATTCTGGACCGTGACTTCCTGGCCGACCGGCCAAACCAGCAGTGGCTGGCCGACTTTACCTACATCTGGACCGCTGAGGGCTGGCTTTACGTCGCTGTCGTACTGGATCTCTTTTCCCGGCGCGCAGTGGGCTGGTCGATGAAGGCTGATCGGGATGCCTCATTGATCATGGACGCATTGATGATGGCGGTCTGGCGTCGTGGCAAGGCCGACACCCTGTTTCATCATTCGGACCAGGGATCGCAATACATCAGCGAGCAGTTCCAGCGGCTTTGGGCCGACAATAGGATCACCTGCTCGATGAGCCGCGGGGGTAAAGTCCGGGATAACTCCGCAATGGAGAGCTTCTTCTCAACGCTGAAGACCGAACGGACAGCCAGCAAGGTCTATCGCACCCGAAACGAAGCACGTGCCGATGTCTTCGATTACATAGAACGCTTCTACAACCCGCGTCGGCGGGTAATCCTCCCCGTTTTAACGGGGTGCAGAAGTAGACTTCAGGCAGCCATCTTCAGTTTCTGGGCGGGTGTGATGCCGCCGATGCCCATGTTGGGGCGCTCATTGTTGTAAGTCCATAGCCAGTCGGTTGCGATCTCCTGCGCCTCCTCGATGGTTTCAAAGATGTATAGGTCCAGCCATTCATTGCGGACTGTCCTGTTGTAACGCTCGACGTAGGCGTTCTGCTGTGGTTTCCCAGGCTGGATGTGGTTGTGGGCAATGCCCTGCTTCTCGGCCCAGATCATCAGCGTGGAGCTGATGTATTCAGGGCCATTGTCTACCCTGATGGCCAGGGGCTTTCCGCGCCACTCGATGATCTGATTGAGGGACCGGACCACCCGCTCGGCCGGGAGCGAGAAGTCGACCTCAATGCCGAGGCCCTCACGGTTGAAGTCGTCCAGCACGTTCAAGAGGCGGAATTGACGGCCATCGGCCAATCGATCAGCCATGAAGTCCATTGACCAGACCGTGTTCGGCGCGTCAGGGACGCTAAGCTCTTCAGGCTTGTCACGCTTGATCCGCCGCCGCGGCTTGATCCGCAGGTTCAGTTCCAACTCGCAATAGATCCGATGGACGCGCTTGTGGTTCCAAGGATGCCCTTGGACGTTGCGCATGTGCAGGAAACATAGCCCAAAGCCCCAGGTCCGGTGCACCTTGGTCAGCCCTTCCAACAGGTCCGCGATAAACTCGTTCTCGGCATCGCGCTTCGGGCTGTAGCGAAAGCAGGTCTCGCTCACGCCAAAGGCCCGGCAGGCCAGCGCGATGCTGACCCCCTTCGTCGCCACAGCCTTCTCGGCCAGCTCCCGGCGTTGAACTGGCCGTGTCATTTTTTTCCTAGTGCTTCCTTGAGCAGTTCGGCCTGCATGCTCAGGTCCGCAAACATGCGCTTCAACCGCCGGTTCTCGTCCTCAAGCGTCTTCATCTGGCTCATCATGGACGCGTCCATGCCGCCATACTTCGAGCGCCATTTGTAAAAGCTCGCTGTGCTGATCCCATGCTCGCGGCAAAGTTCAGGCACGGCCACGCCGCTCTCGGCCTGACGAAGCACGGCCATGATCTGCGGCTCGGTGAAACGGCTCTTTCTCATTCGAATCTCCTCAGCTCACGCTACGAGAAAATTCTACTTATGCAGCCCCTTAACCATGGGGAGGATTACCCAACGACGAGCCCTAAAGCCGCAGTGCGCTACGTTAGGTGTAACCGGAGCGGTGGACCGGACACTCACGTTGCAACTGCATTCGCTGCGACCGGGAGCCACCGTCAGCTGGGGGCTCCGATCGACATGCCGCGACACGGCAACCGGCAGGTTTGGCGCGGTCAGCCCTGCCTCTCCCAACGACAGACAAGGCGCGGCCGATGGTGTGTCAAAACTGGCTGCAGTGCTACCATTCCGTGATGGCGGGAGGAGCGGCATGGCGGGTTTCATCGAGGGAGTTCAGCGAAGCCAGACGGTGCTTTTCCCGAACCGGCTGGAAGACTGGATCGGCGAGGATGATCTTGTTCGCGTGGTTGACCTGTTCGTCGATGAGCTTGATCTGGCAGACTTGGGTTTCATCCGCTCGACCTCGGCGCGCACCGGCCGACCCGGCTATTATCCCGCCGTTCTGCTGAAGCTGTTCATCTATGGCTACCTGAACTGGATCCCGTCGAGCCGCAGGCTGGAACGCGAGGCCGAGCGCAATGTTGAAGTGATGTGGCTGATTGGCCGGCTCGCGCCCGACCACAAGACCATCGCCGAGTTCCGCCGCGCGAACGGCCTGGCGATCCGCAAGACTTGCGCACAGTTCGTCGACCTGTGTCGTCGGATTGGCGTTTTGAAGGGCGATTGCGTTGCGGTCGACGGCAGTAAGTTCAAGGCGGTGAACAACCGTGATCGCAACTTCACGAAGAACAAGATTGCCAGCCGCCTCACCCATCTCGAAGCTGATGTCGAGCGCTATATCGACGATATGGTGCGCATCGACCGGCAGGAGGAAGGCGAGACCCATACCCGGAAAGTCCGGGATCTGGCTCGGCGTTATGGTCGCATCCGCCAAGAGATTGATCGGCTGAAGGCGATGGACAAAGCCCTGGCCGATACCCCCGACGGGCAGATCTCCCTGACCGATCCCGACGCTCGGGCCATGGCGACCAGCGCCCGCCACAGCGGTATGGTTGGTTATAATGTCCAGACCGCCGTCGATACCGAGAGCCATATCATCGTCACCCACGAAGTCACGAACCAGGGCTTTGATCGCGACCAGCTCAGCCCGATGGCAATCTCGGCAAAGGATGCCCTTCAGCATGAAGACCTGCACGCCATCGCAGACAAGGGATACTTCAGCGGCCCCGAGATCCTCGCCTGCCATGAGGCGGGCATCACCACGACCGTGCCGCGCCCCGCCACCTCGGGCAATGCGGCCAAGGGCATGTATGTGAAGGCCGATTTCGCCTATGATCCGGAACGCGACGTCTATGTCTGTCCTGCTGGCGAGGAACTGATCTACCGCTACACCCGCGAGGAAGGTGGCCTTCAGGTCCGGCGATACTGGATCAACGCATGCCAGAGCTGTCCATTAAAAAGCCGCTGCACCACTGGCACAGAGCGCCGGATCACCCGATGGGAACATGAGCATCTGATCGACGCGATGCACGAAAGGCTGAGCAGGGACACCGATCCGATGACGCTCCGCCGCTGCACGGTCGAACATCCTTTCGGCACAATCAAGGCTTGGATGGGGCATACCCATTTGCTGACGCGAAGGCTGAAGAACGTCCGTACCGAGATGGCACTGAACGTTCTGGCCTATAATATCAAGCGGTTGATCTCCTTGATCGGCATCCGGCGCTTGATGCAGGCATTTTCGGCCTGACTAGGGCTCGGCCGCCTCACTGCTGACGCAGCACGGCGTCCGGCAAGGCTTATTGGTGGGCCATAATCCGCGCGAAAAGGCACGATCTGACGCAGGTATTCCGGGCAACAGAGAAAACCACCAACAAACAGCCACCGCCGCCAGGTTTTTACACACCCTCGGCCCAGACCCGCCGCGCATTTTGCCGCAAGATTGTGCAAAAGCCGCCGCGCGGCGCGGGCTAGGACGGGGGTCTAAGAAGGACGCCTGTCATGAATATTCTGCTTTTCGCCGCAACCGTGCTGATCTGGGGATCGACCTGGATCGCGATTGCCTTTCAGGTCGGCCCGGTGCCGGTGCTGGTCTCGGTCTTTTACCGCTTCGCGCTGGCGGGGCTGGTCTATCTCGCGGTGCTGGCCGCTTTGGGGCGGCTGACGTGGCCAAGCGCGCGCCAGCAACCGTGGATCGCGGCACAGGCGATCTGCCTCTTCAGCCTGAATTTCATCTGCTTTTACAATGCGGCGGCCTATGTGCCTTCGGGGCTGATCTCGGTCATCTTCTCGCTGGCGACGCTCTTTAATGCGGTCAATGCGCGGATCTTTTTCGGCGACCGCATCACCTCGCGGGTGGTCGTGGCGAGTGCCCTTGGGGTCTTGGGCGTGGTCCTGCTCTTCGGCCCCGAGCTTGCCGCCTCCCATCCCGCGGGCGTGATGACCGGGATCGGGCTTGCTTGTCTCGGCACGCTTTTCTTCTCGCTTGGCAATATGATCTCGCGGCGCAACAGCGCGGCCGGGATTTCGCCGGTGACCGCGACCTCTTGGGGGATGTGCTATGGCGCGGTGGTGCTGTTGGCGCTGATCGCCGTCACCGGCACGCGAATCGTCGCGCCGCCCTCGGGGCTTTACTGGGGCGCTTTGGCCTATCTCTCGCTCATTGGCTCGGTCTTGGGCTTCACCGCCTATCTGATGATGGTGGCGCGTCTGGGCTCGGCCAAGGCCGCCTATGCGACGGTGCTTTTCCCGGTGGTCGCGCTGGCGCTGTCGACGATTTACGAGGGCTATCACTGGCATCCGAGCGCGGTTCTGGGGCTCGTCTTCGCGCTTTGCGGCAATCTGGTGATGTTCCTGCCCGAGCGCCTGCTGACCCCTCTGACGCGGCGTTTCTCGCATTAAGGAACGCCGCGCCCGCTTGATCGGAACAGAGAGAGAACGCATATTGGGCCGATGCGCCCCGATGATGTTCTCTTTCCCACCGATTCCGGGCTTTACTGCCCGCTTGGCGATTTTCACATCGACCCGACCCGCCCGGTCGCCCGCGCGCTGATCACCCACGGCCATTCCGATCACGCCCGCGCCGGACATGGCGCGGTGCTGGCGACGCGGCAGACGCTCGACATTATGGCGATCCGCATGGGCGAGGGCTTCGCGCGCGAGATCCAGGCCTATGAGGCGCCGCTCGATCTGGGCGGCGTGCGGGTCAGCTTTCATCCGGCGGGCCATGTTCTCGGCTCGGCCCAGATCGCGGTTGCCGCGAAGGGCGGGCCGACAATCGTGGTCTCGGGCGATTACACCCGCCGCCCCTCGCGCGTCGCGGCCCCGTTCGAGCCCGTCCCTTGCGATGTCTTCGTGACCGAAGCGACCTTCGGCCTGCCGGTCTTTCGCCATCCCGATCCGGCGCAGGAAATCGCGCGGCTTTTGGCGAGCATGGCCGAGTTTCCCGACCGGCCCCATCTCATCGGCGCTTACGCCTTGGGCAAGGCCCAGCATGTCATCAGCCTTGTGCGCGAGGCGGGCTATGACGCGCCGATTGCCCTTCATGGCGCGATGGTGCGGCTTTGCGATTATTACACCAGCCAAGGCATCGCGCTTGGCCCGCTGGTGCCAGCGACGGTCGATCGCGCGGCCGCCGAGCCGCTCGCGGCGCAGCTCATCATCGCGCCGCCCTCGGCCTTTGCCAGCCCTTGGGTCCAGCGCTTCGCCGATCCGGTGCTGGGCTTTGCCTCGGGCTGGATGCAGATCCGCGCGCGGGCGCGGCAAAGCGGGATCGAGCTGCCGCTGGTCATCTCCGATCACGCCGATTGGCCCGCGCTGACCGCGACCGTGACCGAGCTTGCGCCGCGCGAGCTCTGGATCACCCATGGCGCCGAAGAGGGCCTTTTGCGCTGGTGTGAACTGGCGCAACTGCCCGCGCGGCCCTTGCGGCTGGTCGGCTATGACGGGGATGTGCTCGAATGAGGGCCTTTGCCACCTTGCTCGAACGGCTGGCCTTTACCGCGGGGCGCGCGGCCAAGCTGACGATCCTGCGCCATTATCTGGCAATCACGCCCGACCCCGAGCGCGGCTGGGCCTTGGCCGCTTTGACCAACGATCTGAAGCTGCGCCAAGCCAGCCCCAGCCTTCTGCGCGGCATCGCGGCCACCCGGATCGACGCCCAGCTTTTCGCGCTCAGCTATGATTTCGTCGGCGATCTGGCAGAGACCCTGGCGCTGATCTGGGACGCGCCCGACGCCATGGGGCAGGAGCACGAAATCACCGTGACCGAGGCGGTTCATCTGATGCAGACGACCGGCAAGGCCGCGCTTCCGGGCGCGATCGCCCGCGTGCTCGACCGGCTTTCGCCCTCTGAGCGGCTGGCCTTCCTGAAGCTCGCGACCGGCAATCTGCGCGTGGGCGTCTCGGCCCGGCTGGCGCGCACCGCCTTGGCTGACATGGGCGGCCCGGATCTGACCGAGATCGAGGAAATTTGGCACGGGCTCGCCCCGCCTTACACCGCGCTGTTTGACTGGATCGCGGGCGGCGCGCGGCCCGAACAGGCGGCGCGCGCGCCTTTTCGCCCGGTCATGCTCTCGACCCCGATCACGCCAGAGGAGCTCGCCGCGCTCGATCCCGCCGAGTTTCTCGCAGAATGGAAATGGGACGGCATCCGCGTGCAGGCGGTCGCCGATCAGGGCACGCGGCGGCTCTATTCGCGCACCGGAGAGGATATTTCGGCGGCCTTTCCCGATCTTCTCGACGCGATGGATTTCGAGGGCACGCTTGACGGCGAGCTGATCGTGATCCGCGACGGCGCCGTCGCGCCCTTTGGCGATCTGCAACGCCGCTTGAACCGCAAGACCGCAAGCAAGGCGCTGCTGGCCAGCCATCCGGCCGGGCTTTGTCTTTACGACCTCCTGCTCTGGCAGGGCCGTGATCTGCGCGCCAAGCCTTTGACCACCCGCCGCGCGCTTCTCGAAAGCCTCGATCTCGGGCCCCGTTTCACCCGCTCGCCGCTGCTTGATTTCGCCAGTTGGGAGGATCTCGCCCAGTTGCGCGCCGCGCCGCCGCAGGATGTGATCGAGGGCGTGATGCTCAAGCGCCGCGCCTCGAGCTATCAGGCCGGGCGGCCGCGCGGGCCGTGGTTCAAATGGAAACGCGATCCGATGGTGGTCGATGCGGTGATGCTTTACGCGCAGCGCGGTCACGGCAAACGCTCGGGGTTCTATTCGGATTTCACCTTTGGCCTGTGGTCGGGCGCGGATCTCGTGCCGGTCGGCAAGGCCTATTTCGGCTTCACCGACGAGGAATTGCGCGAGCTCGACCGCTTCGTGCGCGACAATACGACCGAGCGTTTCGGTCCGGTCCGCGCCGTCGCGCCGAAACTGGTGGTCGAGCTGGCCTTTGAGGGCATCAACCGCTCGACCCGCCATAAATCGGGCGTGGCTTTGCGCTTCCCCCGCATCAGCCGCATCCGCTGGGACAAGCCCGCCGCCGAGGCCGACCGGCTGGAAACCCTTGAGGCGCTGCTGTGAGCCTGCCGCCGCGCTTCGCCGAGTGGTTTGCCGCGCGCGGCTGGTCGCCCCATGCCCATCAGCTCGCGCTGCTGGATGCGCCGAGCGACAGCCTTCTGATCGCGCCGACCGGCGGCGGCAAGACATTGGCGGGGTTTCTGCCCTCGCTCATTGAGCTTGCGGGCGGCTGGAGCGGGCTGCACACGCTTTACGTCTCGCCCCTCAAGGCGCTGACCGCCGATATTGGGCGCAATCTGGCGCGACCCGTCGCCGATCTCGGCCTGCCGATCCGCATCGAGGACCGCACCGGCGACACCCGCCAAGCGCAGCGCCAGCGCCAGCGCACCGATCCGCCGCAGATCCTGCTGACCACGCCCGAAAGCCTCGCGCTGCTGCTGAGCTACCCCGAAGCGCCGAAGATCTTCGCCATCCTGCGCCGCGTGGTCTTGGACGAGCTGCACGCTCTGGCCGAATCCAAACGCGGCGATCAGCTGATGCTCGGGCTGGCGCGGCTGCGCGCGCTCGCCCCTGATCTGCGCGTGACCGGGCTTTCCGCCACGGTCGAGGACCCGCCCGCGCTGGCCGCCTTCATGGGCCGCGCCGAGGCGCCGCCCGAGACCGCGCCGCAGATCATCCTCGCCGATCCCGGCCCCGCCCCCGATATCGCCATGCTCGCCACCGCGCGGCCCGCGCCTTGGTCGGGCGCGGGCGGCCATTACGCCATCCCCGAGGTGCTCGCGGCGGTCGAGGCCGCGCAAACCACGATCATCTTCATCAACACCCGCGCGCAGGCCGAGCTTTTCTTTCAGGCGCTCTGGGCCGCGAACGAGAAAAATCTGCCGATCGGCCTTCACCACGGCAGCCTTGCGCGCGAGGCGCGCGAAAAGGTCGAAACGGCGATGGCGGCGGGTCAGCTCAAGGCGGTGGTCGCGACCGGCAGCCTCGATCTCGGCATTGATTGGGGCGCGGTCGATCTCGTGATCCAGATTGGCGCGCCGAAAAACGTCAAGCGGCTGGTCCAGAGGATCGGGCGCGCCAATCACCGCTGGGGTGCGCCCTCGGTCGCGCGCATCGTGCCCGCGAACCGCTTTGAGCAGATCGAATGCGTCGCGGCGCTCGAGGCCGTCCATGCCCGCGATCTGGATGGCGAGCCGCGCGGGCCGGGGCCTTTGGACGTGCTCTGCCAGCATATCCTGCTGACCGCCTGCGCCGGGCCTTTCGAGGCGACAAGCCTTTACCGCGAGGTCAAGACCGCCGGGCCCTACCGCGATCTCTCGCGCGCGGCCTTTGACGATTGCCTCGATTTCGCGGCAACCGGCGGCTATGCGCTCAAGGCCTATGACCGCTGGCAACGCCTGAAAGAGCGCGACGGGATGTGGGGTCTGCGCGACCCGCGCGCGGTGCGCGATCTGCGCATGAACATCGGCACGATCGTCGAGGCCGAGATGCTGAAAGTGCGTCTGCGCGGGCGCGGCGCGCCTCTGGGCGAGGTCGAAGAGGCCTTTGCCGCGACCCTCGTGCCCGGCGATACTTTCCTGATCGGCGGCCAGACCGTGCGTTATGACGCCTTGCGCGAAATGGTGGTCGAGGTCTCGCCCAATCCCGCGAAACAGCCGAAAATCGCGGTCTTCAGCGGGCTGAAACTCGCGATGTCGACGCAGCTCGCCCATCGCGTGCTCGACATCATCGGCACGCCCGCGCGCCATGTCGTGCTGCCTCCCGACACGCAGGATTGGCTGGCGCTTCAGGCCGAGGTCAGCGCGCTGCCGCGTCCGGGGCTGCTGCTCTCGGAAACCTTCCCGTTTCAGGGCCGCTGGCATCTCGCGCTTTACGGCTTTGCGGGGCGCAACGCCTTGCAAACGCTTGGCCTTTTGCTGACGCGCGAGATGGAAGAGGCGGGCCTCGGCCCCTTGGGATTTCTCGCGACCGATTACGCTTTGCTGGTCTGGTCGCTCGATCCGGTGACCGAGATCGACCCCCTTCTGGACCCCGCGCGGCTCAAGGCCGGGCTTGGCGATTGGCTCGGCGAAAACGCGGTAATGAAGCGCAGTTTTCGCAATATCGCGACGGTCGCCGGGCTCATTCAGCGCAATTATCCGGGGCTGCGCCGCTCGGGTCGGCAGGCGACATTTTCGAGCGATATTCTTTACGACACCTTGCGCAAATACGACCCCGACCACCTCTTGATGCGCATCACCCGGGCCGAGGCCGCACGCGGGCTGGTCGATTTCGGGCGCATCGAGGAAATGCTCGCCCGCTCGCCCGAACGCAGCCATCGCCTGCTCGACCGCGTGCCGCCGATGGCCGCGCCGCTGCTTTTGGAGGTCGGGCAGGTGCCGATCAAGGGCCAAGCGCGCGAGCGTCTGGCCGAGGCCGAGGCCGCGCGGCTGATGGCCGAGGCGGGGCTTAGTCTCAAGCCCGACCTTGGCCGCGACCTCACCCAAGGCGCGGCATGAGCGGGCTTGGCTTTGCCTTTCACGGCGTCGAATTCGAGGCGCGCGTCTCGGGCGCGCTGTGGTGGCCGCGCGAGCGCTGGCTCATCGTCGCCGATCTGCATTTCGGCAAATCCGAGCGCATGGCGCGGCGCGGCGGCGCGCTGCTGCCGCCCTTTGAAAACCGCGCCACTTTGGAGCGTCTCGGCGCGGAAATCGCGGCCCTTGCCCCGCGCCGCATCATCAGTCTGGGCGACGGTTTCGACGATCTCGCCGCCGCCGAGGCCTTCGCGCCGAGGCTTGGCCCCGATCTCGCCGCTTTGGCCAAGGGCTGCGACTGGCTCTGGATCAGCGGCAATCACGATCCCGGCCCCCTGCCCGCAACCTTGCCCGGTGCGGTCCGCCCAGAGCTTGCGCTCGACGGGCTGGTGCTGCGCCATGAAATCGGGCAAGGTCCTGATGTGTCTGGACATTATCACCCGGCTATTCGGCTGGGCGGATTGCGCCGCCGCGCCTTTCTGCTCGGCGCCGATCACCTGATCCTGCCCGCTTTCGGGGCCTATACCGGCGGGATGCTGGCCGAAGAGCCGCCGCTTGGCACGCTGCTGCCCGAGGGTCTGGCGCTCGCCTGTTGCGAGACGCGCGTGCTGCCCCTGCCCTTCGGCGCACGGCGGCGTTGAGGCGGCGTTAAGCCTCGCGGTTAGACCAGCTCGATCGGCCCGGCATATTGGCCAATGCGGCTGTCGGCGGTCAAAAGCACCATGCCCTCGGACACCGCCTGCGCGATCAGCATCCGGTCGAAGGGATCGGCATGGACCGCGGGCAAAGCCGCCAGCCCGAGGCAATGACGCCCATCGACCGAGAGTTCCGAATAGTCATTCGCCAACAGCCCCGCGCGCAAAACGCCGGGCTCGACCCGGAAATCGGGGCGATTGAGGCCGCGCTTGATCGCGACCTCCCAGATCGAGGCGGCGCTGAACCACAGCTGATTGCCGGGGTCCAGCATCAAAGCCGTCGCCCGCGCCGGGATTTTTTCCGGGGCGAAAGCCGACCAGAGCAGCAGATGGGTGTCGATCAGCAGATTCATACGCGCCGCATCACCTCAGCGCCCGATGCCTCATCCTCGGCACCGTCGAAGAGTCCTTGGATTTCCTCTTCGCCGAGCCGGTCGAAATCGTCGGGAATGCTGTATTGCCCGGCGAGAAACCCCAGCCGCCGCGGGCTTTCGCCTTCGAGCATCGTGACCTTGACCAAGGGCTTGCCCGCCCGCGCGATCACGAAGGATTCGCCCTTGGCGGCGGCCTCGACCAGCTTCGAGAGATTGGTCTTCGCCTCATGCATATTCACGGTCTTCATGCGCGCCTCCTGATCTCGGTGGGTCAAACTTAGTCCGATAGACTTAGTCCAATCTGGCGCGGAAATCAATCCCCGTCGCGCGCGGCGCGCAGCCCGTAATCTCCGGGAAAGCCGAATTGGCCGTGATGGCCAAGCTTGGCCTTGCTGTCCATCCAGATCTCGCCGCCAACGCCATGGGTCCAGCGCAGGCAAAAGCTTTGATCCTCGCCGTAAAGCCCGCCCTCGGTTCCATCGACCGGCTGATGGCTGAAGAAATCGTGAAACTCGGGCGCATCGCGGTAAAGCGGCAGGCGGCCCTGAACCGGCAGGGGTCGCGCCACGCCCAGCCGCGCCATTTCCTCGGGCACGCGGCGCTTGAGCAGCACGAACCCCATGCCGCCGCCGGTGATCGTCACGAAATCGCCCGAGACCTTGCGCGCCACGTGGCCACGCCGGTCGCGGGGCTGGACGACATAGCGGAAATTCTGGCTCGCGAGCGCGACCGGATCGAGCCGCTCGGCCTCCGGGCGGGCCTCGTTTTCGCAGACGGCGGCGTAGTAATCGCGGAAGGCCATCTTGCGGCTGGGATAGGCGGCAAAGGTGAAATCGGCGTCGAAATCGAGCAGGCGGAAAAACTGGGGCGGCTTGAAGGACAGGTCGCAGTCGAGAAACAGCGCATGAGTGAAGGGCTTTTGCGACAGGAAATAAGACAGCAGGTAATTCCGCGACATCACGATATCGGAAAACTCATAGGTCTTGATGCCGAAGGTGATGCCGCGCCGTTGCAGCTCTTGCGTCAGACCGATCAGAGATTTCATGAATTCGGTCACGACCTGCCCCGGCGTCGGGATCAGGATAATCAACTTGGGCGTCTCGGCCATGCCATCTCTTTCTGCATCGTGGCGTTCCGGGTCGCGCTTGCGCGCCTGTCGCGCTCAATCTGCAAGGGCGGGCGGCGCAGGGCAAGCGCTCTGTGATCGGCCGGATCATCGCGCAGAGAGCGAAAGGGGCGGCGGATTTTGCCCGCGCGGATGGCTGTGCCGCCGCTAGACCCCGCTCTCATCCGATCAGATTCGCGCGAGCGATTGTGATCGCGCGGGGTCGTGAGGCGGCGCGCGGGGCTCGGTTTCCCGCGATCTCGCCCGCCCGGTGCCACGGATCCGGGCAGAGTTTCGCAAAAGTTCCGCCGCGGCGAAAAAAATCTTGTTCAACTGCCACCAAATTACTGTGCCCATAGGGAAAATCGGACACAGCCCGCCGCCCGTTCAACGCCATAAATACCCCGGATTTGGTGGGATGCCGCTGGTTTTAAGCCTAGATTTAGGCGGGTTCCCGCCGAGCGAAAATCAAAGCGCTTTGCATTTTAGCAACAATCAGGGAGTTTCCCGACACAACGCAAATAAAGCGGTTCGAGGGACGAATGGTCTTCAAGGCAATTGCACGCATTGCGCGGCCTCTGGTCATGTTCGGCGCGATTTCGATTTTTTCGGCCTTCGCAGCCGAGGCCCGGGGCACCTGGGAAGGGGCGCCGAAAGCCTCGTCCAAGGCCGCCGCGATTGCGCCCAATCCGGCGCTGAAATCCATGGCTTTGCGCGAAGCCAGCGCCAAACACGCCCGCGGCCAGCGCGTCTGGTGCGTGCCCTTCGCCCGCGATGCCAGCGGCGTCCAGCTGCAGGGCAATGCCAAGACCTGGTGGGGCAAAGCGGAAGGCCTTTATGGCCGTGGCAACAAGCCCCGCGTCGGCTCCGTGATGACCTTCCAAGCCACCGGCAAACTGCCGCAAGGTCATGTCGCAGTCGTCTCGAAAGTCGTCAGCCCGCGCGAGATCCGCATTGATCACGCCAATTGGTCGCGCAACAAGGTGTCGCTGGGGATGCGCGTCGTCGATGTCTCGCCCGCGAACA
Organism: Paracoccus aminophilus JCM 7686; assembly: GCF_000444995.1. Classification (NCBI taxonomy): domain Bacteria; kingdom Pseudomonadati; phylum Pseudomonadota; class Alphaproteobacteria; order Rhodobacterales; family Paracoccaceae; genus Paracoccus; species Paracoccus aminophilus. The sequence goes on from NC_022049.1 coordinate 421,657, forward strand.
ACTGGTCGGCCGTGCGTCTGGAAAGCGTGCCGAACACGCTTGGCATGGTCTATCCGGTCAAGGGTTTCATCTATCCTTAAGCGATAGACCCCAAGCGAAATGCCCCGATTGCCCGCCCCTGGCGGGCATTTTCAGTTTCGCGCCCTTCCCCATTTGCCCGCTTGCGGAAAACAGACATATCGCCACCAGAGAATATTTCGCCTGCATTCCCGCCAGAGCGGGGAAATATTTTGCCAAGACTCGCCAAAACTACGGAATGGCGCGAAAATAAATCTCGCCTAGATTGATCGTGTATATCGCCCGGGCGCTCCGGGCCCCTCATCAAATGGTGCCGATCATGTCTTTGCGTTCCCTGCTTCTTGCCTCTGCCTTCGCGGCTGCCGCAGCCGTCCCTGCCTTTGCCGAAGACCTGCGCATCGGCTGGCAACAGATCGTCGAACCCTCGCGCGTGGCCCAAGCCAGCGGCGCCTATGAGAAAGCGACCGGCGCCAATGTCACCTGGAACCTCTTTGGCGGCGGCGCCGATGTGGTCGCGGCGATTGCCTCGGGCTCGATCGACATCGGCTATGTCGGCTCGGCGCCCCTGACCGCGGCGGCCTCGCAAGAGCTGCCGATCGAGACGATCTATATCGTCGGCAATATCGCCGATGCCGAGGCGCTTGCGGTCAAGGGCGTCTCCAAGCCCGAGGATCTCAAGGGCAAGAAGATCGCGACGCCCTTCGTCTCGACTGCGCATTATTCGCTGCTCGCGGCGCTCGAGCATTGGGGCATCAAACCCTCCGAGGTCAATCTCTTGAACCTGCGCCCGCAGGAAATCGCGGCCGCTTGGGAGCGTGGTGATATTGACGGCGCCTATATTTGGGATCCGGTGCTGAACCAGATCAAGACGACCGGCGGCACGGTTCTGGCCGACAGCGCCGATGTCGCCAAATGGGGCGCGCCGACCTTTGACGCCTGGATTGTGCGCAAGGATTTCGCTACCGCCCATCCCGATCTCGTCACCGCTTTCGTCAAGGTGACCGGCGAGGCGACCGACGCCTATCTCGCCCATCCCGAGGCTTGGGGGCCCGAGTCCGAAGAGGCCAAAGAGATCGCCAAGCTGACCGGCGCCCCCGCCGCCGACGTGCCCGCGCTTCTGAAGGGCTATACCTTCGCCGGGCTGAAGGACCAGACCAGCGAGGCCTATCTCGGCGGCGACACCGCCAAGGCGATCAAGGCCACCGCGGGCTTTCTGGAGCAGCAGGGCGCAGCCAAGGCGCTTGCCGATTACAGCGCCTATGTGAACCCCGCCTATGCCGCCGAGGCGCAGAAAAGCGTCACCGCGGCGAAATGACCTGACGGCCGGGCGCCCTGCCCGGCCCTTGCTTACGGGGATCGCCATGTCGCTTCTCAGCCTCCAAAATGTCTCATTGGTCTATGATGAAGCACCGGATCGCGCGCCGGTGCTTCATCGCATTTCGCTCGACCTCGCGCGCGGCGAGTTCATCTCGATCATCGGCCGCTCGGGCTCGGGCAAGACCTCGCTGCTGAACCTCGCGGCGGGGTTTTTGCGCCCCAGCGGCGGGCGCGCGCTGATCGACGGGCGCGAGATCACCGGCCCCGGGCGCGAGCGCGCCGTGGTCTTTCAAGACGACGCGCTTTATCCGTGGAAGCGGGTCGAGGACAATGTCGCCTTGCCGCTGAAGCTCGCGGGCCAAACCCGCGCCGCCCGCCGCACCCGCGCGCGCGCCTTGCTCGAGGCGGTCGGGCTGGGGTCCGAGGCCGAAAAGCGGATCTGGCAGCTTTCGGGCGGCCAGCGCCAGCGCGTCGGCATTGCCCGTGCGCTTGCCGCCGATCCTGAATTTCTCCTTATGGATGAACCACTTGGCGCACTGGATGCCATGACGCGCGACCATATGCACGGGCTCTTGCTGCAACTTTGGCAGGCAAGCCATGCCGGCGCGATGCTGATCACCCATAGCATCGAAGAGGCGCTCTTTCTCTCGACCCGGGTCGTGGTGCTGGCGCCCAATCCCGGACGGATCGTCTATGTCGAAGAGGCCGATTTCGGTCGCCGCTTCCTCGCCGGAGAGGACGCCCGCCAGCTCAAATCCGAGCCCGGCTTCATCGCCGCCCGCGAGCGGCTGAACGACGCCATCTATTTCAAGGAGGCCGCGTGATGACAGAGACCTCGCTTCACGACAACAGACTGACCGAGCCCGCGCGCAGCCAGCCGCGCAAACTGCCGCTGGGGCTGCTTCTGGGCCTCGGCTCGGCGGGCGCGCTGGTGACGCTCTGGGCGCTCGCCTCGCGCTTTGGCTGGGTCTCGCCGGTCTTCCTGCCGCCGCCCGCGAAGGTCTGGCGCGCGCTGGTGACCGCCTCGACCAGCGGTTACGCCAATGCGACGCTGTGGCAGCATATGGCGGCAAGCCTCGGCCGCGTGCTCTCGGCGCTCGTGCTCACCATGGCGGTCGCCATCCCCGCCGGGCTGATCATCGCAACCTCGCGGATCGGGCGCGGCCTGCTCGACCCGCTGATCGAGTTCATCCGCCCCCTGCCCCCGCTCGCCTATCTGCCGCTGATCATCATCTGGTGCGGCATTGGCGAGCCCTCGAAAGTGCTGGTGATCTCCATCGCCATGCTGGCGCCAATCGTGATCTCGACGGTTTCGGGCGTGCGCGCGGCGGGTGAAAGCCAGATCCGCGCGGCCCAGAGCTTCGGCGCCAGCCGCGCGCAGATTATCCGCGAGGTCATGCTGCCCGCCGCCCTGCCGTCGATCCTCACCGGCATCCGCATTGCCCTTGGCGCGGGCTGGACGACGCTGGTCGCCGCCGAGTTGGTCGCGGCGACGCGCGGCCTTGGCTATATGATCCAGTCCGCGGCGCAGTTTCTGGTCACCGATATGGTGATCGCGGGCATCCTGGTGATCTCGGCGCTCGCCACAGTCTCAGAGCTGATCCTGCGCTGGATCGAACGCCGCTTCCTGCCCTGGGTCGGCAAGTAATCTCGCAGGCGGCCGGTCAGAGAACACCCGGCCGCCTGCCCCAGATCCCGCGCCAGAGCTGCGGTTGATCGACGTTTTTCCGTAAATGACATGCGCGTTTTTGACCGTCGCGAAACGGCGCTGGCTGTGGGTTGCGGGGATTGGCATGATTGTCCGCGTGCGCTGCTCTCGAACCCGGCAGTGGGTTTGGCGGCGTTAGCCTCGCAGGCCGCCGCGCTCCCCTGCCCTACTGGAGAAACAGGCGTCACGGTTTTGGTATGAACGCCCGTTCCAGAAGCTCGTGGAATTCTGATACGCGCATATTTTGGGGATTGGGGAATTTGGAGCTCACTCCCTGTTGCGCGCGGCGGTTTGCTCTGCGGGTCTTATGGGATTCATCGCCGCTGTTGACAGCTGTCAACTCGTGTTGAAGCGTCGCTATAAAAAAGATAATTACCACTAATATACTGATATAATCATATTTTATTAAATTTATGTCCACACCCATGAGAACCCAAATGCCGTCACCCTGGCCCCGCATCCATCCCTCGCAATCCAACCAAGGCGAGCGGCTCCCGCATACACCATAGCTCAGCCTGAGATCCAACACGCGACCGCACAATCTGTGACCCAGCCAAAAAACTCTAAAGAACCCATTCGTCGGCGACGAGTTGACAGCTGTCAACGAGGCTGGTGAACGGAATCCGACAACCGCAAATGCGCCTCCCCCTCTCTGCGCAATCTCTCCGCGGCAGCACTCGCAAAACCGCCTCGGCACAAAGCATGAGTTCAACTGTCGAAGGCATCACAACTTGCAAACGAAGGACCCGAAGTTCGGCCAGCCCGACACCGCAAGAGAGCTCGGTTGACAGCTGTCAACTCGGGCTGGCTCGCGACAGATTTGGCTATGTGCCCTCGCGTGACAAACTGCCGGACCTTTCCGCTCACCCGCGCTGGTGGCTGAGAGTTCAACTTAACGAAAGGCTGCAGAAGCACTCGCCGATTGCCGCGAACCCAACGCTATTCACGATACCAAAACGGATGGAACGACCACCTCAGGAAGAACCACCTATCAAAACACTGCGGCAACGAAATGAGACATCGCCGCTAAAGAAACTCTCGCCGACCGAAGATCCGAAACGGAAGCGCGGTATGTGCTCGTCGCGCGGCTCTGATCGGGTCATTGGCGAAGGATGATCTCGCCGGTACTAACTCAAAACCCATATGTACAAGGTGGCCTGAAGATGCGGCCACGAGGAACCATCGAGCGGCCGGCATCGCGGTATTCGGGCCGCCTTGAGGGCTTCTGATCACGGCGGTTTCGGGCTCTCTGGGATAAGACGGAAAACGACGGATTCGGTGCGAAGTGATTCACTGTGTAGGAACAACCCGTCCTCACACTCGCCGCAGGACTGACCACGCCGCGAGCATGGCCTGTGCGCGAGTCGCCGCGGGCCGGCAGGAGGTCGGGTTCTATGTTGGGCACCTCGTGCCATAAGATTCATTCGAGTGGCGGGACGCGCGCTCGTCGGAATGGGATGCCACCGCGCCAGCTAAGCTATCTCGATGATACTGACAGGCGCGCGGAGGGGGTTCGCCCAGATCAAATCCCTCGAAACATGAGTCTTGGTCGAGCGGCGCGGCGCGGCATACTCCGCAAATGGACCAGACACAGGTCGGAACTCAGCAGCCCATTCGGTTTCACGGCTGATCTCTCTATTCGCAAAAACGGTTCAGCGCTGAGGAATGGCGTGAAGCTCGAACCCAACCAATTTCACCGGCAAAATTTCCGTGATCTTGATGATGTGGCTGCGAGGCGCTCGCGGCAGAGATTTCTTGACGGCGAGGGGAGGGGGCAGACCTTGGCGCCGAGCCCCCCAAACGCGATGCCGATCCCCAAGCGTGCGCGGTTTGCCTCGTCACAGCGCAACAGGTGAGACCATCTGTGGGTGAGGGGGCATGCACTCCTAAACCAAGAACATGAACATGATAACACATTGTTATTATTATATATAACTAAAACACGCCCCTCAAACCACCCAGCTCCGCCCCGAAAACCACCGCTCCCTCAGGTCACGACCAGCTCGACCGCAGGCAGCGGGCGCCCGATTGGGTCGGTCAGGGTCAGGCGCAGCCGTGAGCCGAGAAGCGTCAGGCCGGTGGGCTCGGGATCGGTGATGGCCAGGGGCAGGGTCTGCACCTCGCCCGAGGCAAGCGCGACCCAAGCCGCGCCGGGCTCGGCGCGCGCGAGGTCATAGCGCCAATAGCCGAGCATGGTCGGGGCGGGGCCGAGCGGGTGGGTGACATGGACCGCAAGCGCGCGATAGCCGCCCGCCGCCGGGGTCCCGCTGCAGGTCAGGCTCGGGGCTTGCGGCAGCAGGGCCGGGACGGTGGCGAGGCTTTTCGGATCGGAGGGCTGGCTCCAGAGGCCGGGCACCGCCGAGCCGGATTCGGGCGCGCCTTGCACATCGGCGAACCATTGATAGCGCGCATAGGGGGTCAGCCGCGCGGTGGGCGCGATCTCGGCCGTGCCGATGTCGCGGAAGCTCGCGACCTGACGGCCGGTGACCGGATCGGGCGCGGGCAGAGCAATCGTCCCGACGACCGGCGCAGAGAGCGGATCGGTCGGACCACCGCGGGTGCGATAGATCCGCGCGGTCCGGGCCGGGGTCACGCCCGGCATGACGCTGACCGTGACCTCGGCCACAAGGGCGGGCTCGCCGGGCAGGGGCGCGACCATGCGCAGATCGACCATCGGGCGCGGTGGCGGGTCGGAATTCGGCACGCCGTAAAAGACGGTATCGAGTGCTGCGAGATCGGGGCGCGCGCCGCTGATCGGGGCCTCGACCGCGATCTTATAGCCGTTGAGCACGCGGGTCGAACCCGAGAGCGCATGGCGAAAGCGCCGCTCGCCCGTGCCGACCGGCTCGACCGCATCGGCGAGCCGCTCGAAGAGGTGGTCGGGGAAATCTTGCTGGATCGCGCGCAGCTTGCCCGCGCGCGCGGCGCGGTCGGCGGTGGCGGCAATCGCTTGGGCCTCGGGGGCGCGGCCGCTTTCGGTCAGCCAGCTCAGCAGCCGGATCTCGTCGGTGTAATAGACCGCATAGCTCGGCGGATTGGCGGGGACCGGCCAGCGCCGCTCGACATAGGCAAGCCCGGTTGCATCGGGGCGGGCGGAGTAAAGCAGCACATCCGGGATCGAGAGCTGCGCGGGCGGGCGGGGGTCGGTCATCATCAGCCGCAAGGGCTCGGACGGGGCCGAGATCTGCCCGAAGCTGTCGACCCAGACCGCAGTGACGATCATCCGGCGCTGCTCGGTCGGCTGGAGCACCGGGCCGGTCAGGACCAGCGGCACCGCCCGGCGCGGCGCCGTCCCGGCGGGCGGGCTGTCGATTGCCACGGCGGCAGAGACCGGCGCGGTCTGGTCGGGCAAAGCCACGCTGCCACTTGGCGGGGCCACGCCCTCATGGGCGAAGCTGAAGCGCAGATGCGAGAGCGGATAGGATCCGGGCGCGAGCGCATCGGCCTCTGGCATCGGCACGCGCAGCTTGAGCGTGCCGCCGGTGATCCCGGCGTCGGCGGGCGCGGGCTGGAGGTAATTGCCCTGCAGCACCGGACGCGGGGGTTTGGGACGCGGACCGGCCGCCGCATCCTGCGCGGCAAAGCCCGACCAGCGCCCGAAACGGTCCTGCTGCGCGATGTGATAGCGCGCGGCCTCCGGCCCGGCCAAACGGTCGGCGACAAAGCCCTGACGCCCGTCCTGATCGGCGAGAAGCGCGCCGCTGTTGCCGCCATTGAGCCCCAAAGTCAGCGGCAGATGCCAGCCGCCAGCGGTCTTGCGGTTGATCGGGTTGAAACTGCCCGGGGGCTGTTCACGCTCGGCGGCGAGCGTCGCGCCGGTCAGCACGCCTTTCACCGGACATTCAACCTCGCGCCGCGCGATCGGCGGCACTTCGGGCAGCCACGAGACATGTTCGGGCGCGAGCATCACCGGCGGGGCAGGGGGCGCGGGCGGCGCGCTGCGATCCACCGCCGCAATCGCCGCAATGGCGATGTAATCGCTCGCCGCCTCAAGCGCGCCCTCGATCTGCCGCCCCTCGGGGCGCAGGACCGGCGCGGCGAAGGTCGTGACAAGTTTCGCCACCTCGCCATCGCCAAGGCTGCGGTCAGCGGCGGGGATCTGGGCGAGCGGCAGGGTCAGAAGCTGCTCGGGGCGCGCACCAATCGCCAGCGGATTACGGAAAAAGCCCAAGACACGATAAAGCGTCATCCCCTCGTTCTGGCCGTAATCCTTGTCATAGCCCTTATAGCCCAGCCATGCCGCCACGCCGGGATCAAGGCTGCCCTGCAAGACCCGCGCGAGATGCGAGATCGAGACCTCGCTTTGCTCGCCCGGCCCTTGCGCCAAAGGCTGGCCCGCGGCATCGGTGAGCGCGAGCGTCTCGACCGCGAGCAGGGGCGGGGTCGCGCTGTCGATCAGCGCGTCGAGATCGCCGTCGAGCGGCCAAGCAAGGTCATGGACCCGGTCGCTTTCAAGCGCGGGCGAAAAGGCGGGGGCGGCGGCGGGCGGGGTCGCGCCGCTGGTTTCCTGAAGGGGCGAGAGCTTCGGGGCCTGCGCGCGCAAGGCCGCCTCGGCGCGGTCGCGGGCATCGCTGACCGAGAGATAGCGCAGCCCCGGTTTGCGCGGCAGGTTCAGAACGGCAATGCTCTCCCAAGCCCCCGCATTGAGATCCTGCGCCGCGAGCCAAGCGAAATCGGTGATGACGCCGGTGCCGGTGATGACCACTTCGGCAATCGCCGGGGCGGCGATCAGATAAGGCGCGGCGCGGCGCTCGGCCAGCAGCGCAGGCGCGCCCGCCATCGCTGAGCCATAGGCCTGCATCCGCAGCGCGGTCTTACGCGGCAGCAGATCCTTGAGCGAATTTGCCCTGTTATCAAAGAGATCGCGCAATTTGACTGGGTCGAGTTTCGCGATTGTGTCGGTGATGCGCGGGCCGGTCACGATCGAGCCGCCCAAGTTCACGCCAGCCAGATTCAACCCCGGCCGCACGACGACCGGCGCCTCGGCGGCGACCATGCCGACCCAGATACAGGTCGCCTCACCGCTTTGCGCCATCGTCGCGCGGATCTCCTCGCCCTTGCTCAGCGTGATCGGCAGGCTGAGGACCTGACCGGCGCGGTTGCGAAAGACCGCGTCGCGCCGCAGCAGGGCCGCCGGGCTCGCGGCAGGCCCCGCCACCACCGGACCGCGCCCGCCAAGCGTCAGCCGCTGCAAGATGAACGGCGCGACCGGCAGGCCCAGAAGCGGGTGGTGCGAGATGCGCAGATGATTGCCGCTTTGGACATGCGGCTCGAGCGGCAAAGCGGGCAGGCCCGCGAGGTTCAGGAGGGCAGGGGATACGAGGCTGACCATGTCAAAAACCCTCCGTCTCGAAGATGACCGGCCGCGCGGCCATCATCCGCCTGCCGATCAGCGTGCCGCTTGGCGCGACTTTCAGGCGGAATTTCAGCTCGGCAGTGGCGGCAGGCAAAACCGGGGCAGGGGGCACGAAAAGCACCCGCGTCCAATTGAGCGTCGCCCGCACCGGCAGGAACGAGGCCGTGCCAAGCGTCAGCTTTTCGGGATCGCAGCGCAGCATCTCGGTGACCTGCTGGTTTTTCAAGACGCCGGTGACGCGGCGCAACGGCTCGGGCGCGTCGATCAGCACGCCCGCGACGCGGAAGCTTGTGCCCACGCGCTTCCACAGCGCAATCGTGCGGCCGGTCTCGCCGGGCAATGGCAAGGTGTCCGCGCCAATCGCCGCCAGCGCCGCGCCCATGTCGAGATCCGAGACCGAGAGCGCGCCCGAGGGCAGCACCATCGTATCGGCAAGGATGATCTCGGCGGGCGAAATCGGCCAAAGCGTGGTCGTCGGGAAGCCAAGCGCCGCCATCATCTCGCGCGGGTTGGCATAGCGCGAGGTCTTGAAGCGCGTCGCATGGACCTGCACCGGGCTTTGACCGGCGGGGGTCTTTTTGGGCGCGATCAGGTTGAAGTCATACATCGCATTGCGTTCCAGTTTGAACGTGCCGCCAAGCGAGAGCCCGCCAAGCGCCGGGCCATCCGGCAGACAGGGCGCGGCGGCCACGGCAGCATTGATGCGCGCTTCCGCCGGACGTTGCAGATCGCTTGGCGCCTTTGCCTTCAAGATCTTGATCTGCTTGACTTTCATCGCTGCGATCAAGGCGGCGGGACTGGGCTGCGGCGGCGGATCGGTGCGCTTGAGTTCCAGCGCGAGCTTGCGGTTATAGCGGTCCAGCAAAGCCTCGACATGACCGGCGGTGAAATGGACCCACAGCGGATCTTCAGTGAAAACGACATCGCGCCCGTCGGCGGGCTCTGTCCGGTCGAGGTAACGCGCAATGTCGCGCGGATCGAAACGGTATTCGTTCAGCCCATCATCGGGCGCCGCCGAGGGCAGCTCTTCGCGCGCGGCGCGGAAGCTGAATTTCTGGGTGCCGCCCGTGGTCCAAGGCAGGGTCGGCGGGCTGTCATAGGGCGTATTCGTCCCCGCCTCATTCGAGAGCCACGCCTGCCACGACCAGTCGATCTCGATGCGGTAATCAAGCCCGGGATCAAGCAGAATCTCGCGCAGGCTCGGCGGACTTTCCGGGGCCGCTGCCGCGCCGGTCGTGGCCTTGAGCGCATCGCGGGCGGCCTGATCCTGCGCGCGAGCCTCCTCGGCGCGGCTATCGATGCCGCACAGCGCCAAAAGCGTGACGCGGCTGCCTTGCGGGGTCAGGATCTCGAGACCCGAGGTATCGGGCAGGCTGGTGGGCTGGTCATAGGCCATGACCCGGCAGAGGCGGCCATCGGGGCCGGTGAAGCGCGCGATCTCGCTGGCGGCCCAGGCCACCGGCGCGCCCTCGACGCGGCTTTGCACCTCGGGCGCGCCGGTCGGCGTATCGGTGGGCGCGCGGCGCGGATCGGGGGCGGTGTCGTTGCGCTTTGGCCCGCTGGCGCTGCCATGACAGACCCGCCACAGCACCGCCTCATTCGAGCCGCCGGTCAGGATCAGCCGCGCCATGCCCGCGCCCGACAGATGGACCTCGACCGGGTCTTTCGCCGCCTCTTGCGCCTGCGCGATCAGATTGCCGCGCGCGTCGAACGCCGAAAGCGTCACCGGACCGCCGCCGCTGAAAATGCCAAGGCTGACCGCGCCCCAAGGCTGATCGGGGATGATTTCGAGGCCCTTGCCGGGAAATTGCAGCTCTGGCGTGCCATCGGCGCCGCGTTTGGGCGGCACCGCGCCTTGATCGACCCAATCGCTCAGGCGCAGGCCAAATTGCGGATCAAGCGCGGTGAAGCTCGCCCCGCCATAGCTGAAGCGGCCCGCAGCGACCTCGCGCGGGTTGGCTTTGGCGAAGCTGAAACATTCGAGCTGATCGCTGCCCAAGGCGCAGATGCGATAAAGCCAGATCAGCTTGGCGCGGGGCAGGATTGCGATTTTCTCGATCGGCGCCTCGGCCTCGAGCCGGACGGTCACGCTGCCAACCCCTTGGCCGGGCTCGAGAAAACTGTAGCTTTTGCCGCTCTGGTCGCTCCATTCGATCATCGTGCCTGCGGCCTCGCGCCGGAAAAGCGAGAGCTCGATCACCGTCGCGCCGGTGCTGGGCAGGATCACGAGACCGGGCATCCGGATCAGCAGATCGGGGCGGCGGTCCGCGCCCGCGATCGGGCTTGCCTGCGACAGATCGACATCATCGCTGACGGTGAAGGGACGGCTCGGCTCGATCGCCTCGAGCCGGTAGCCCGGCAGATCGAGCGCAGTATAATCGCCGCCGATCTTCAGCCCGTCGAAGCTCACGCAGCTTTTCGGCTCGTTCGACGGCAAAGCGTAGCGCCCGTCGCAGATCAGCAGCAAAAGCCGCCCACGCCGGACCCTGCGGTCGAAATCGGCGATCCAGGGCAGGGCGGTCTGGGTCATGCCCGAGGCGCTCGCAAGCTGCGCCGCGGGCAGGCGATAGCCGCGGGTGAGCGGGCCAGTCGGCCCCGCCACCGGCTGGGGCAGATCGGTGACATCGCCCGCAAGCACCATGCCGCCGCTCGCCGCGACCATGGCGGAGAGCGCGGCGGTCTCGACAAGGCCGGTTGCGCGGAAAATCGCGGGGCGGCCGGTCAGGGTGAACCAGCTGGGATAGGGGCCGGGCGGCGGGGTTTCGTGCAAAAGCCGGATGCGATTCACACCGCCGTCGCGGGCGGTTTCGCCAAAGAGACAGGACCGCGCGGGCGCGGGCACCGGGGTGCAGAGATTGGCGACGGTTTCGGCGGGATCGCCGGGCTGGCTCGCACCGCCATCCGACATCGGCAGCGCCCAATCCCACGGCACCCAGTCGAGCAGTTTGAGGCTTTGCACCTCGGCCCCCGAGGCCGCGCTGTCGCCGCCGGTCGGCTGGCGCGCGGGCGAGGTGATCCAAGCGGAGAGGAGCTTTTTCGCCCCGCTGACCGGCGCGCCATTCGAGACCCGGACCAGCCGCACATCGTCGAGCCGATAGCGATATTGCAGCCGGTTCGAGCCAAACCACGGCTCGCCCGAGGGCTGGCCCGCAAAGTCGAATTGCGCCCTAGGCGCGGCATTGACCACCGCATGGGCAAAGTTGATGACCGGCGCGGTATCGGGCCAGACGGTGTTGTTGTCGCGCGGCGCGGCGCCGGTGTTTTGCAGCTTGCCGTTAACCTCGGTCATCTCGAAAATCGCGCGCGCTTGCAGGCCGGTGCCCTCGGGCGCGGCCTCGCCCATGATGCGCGCCGCGCGGTCGGTCAGCACCACAGAGGCGACCGGCGGGGGCGGGGCGGGCGGGCTGATTGCCGGGACCGAGCCGATGCGGAGTTTGACGCAGCCCTCGATCGAGAAGAAGAAGAGATCGACCTTGCCGCAGAACTCTCCGTCGAGCGAGATTTGCTCGTTTTGATAGGTCAGGATGATCTGGCCGCGCGCCTCGATCGAGATCACGACGAGATCGAGCTCGCCCTTGACAAAAAGCCCGGCCTTGATGAGCAAAGGATCGGTGCCAAAGCCCGCAAGCAGCAGGACCGAGGCTGAAAGCTTGATCGGCCCGGCGCTCCAGCCAAGCTCGGCGCCTGCGCCAAAGCCGACCGAGAAGCCCTGGAACGAGAAATCGGGCCGCCCGCCAAGGTTCGGCAGGCCGTCCTGCTCGATCATCAGATAGGAAAAGGCGCGCAGATTCAGCGTCTCGGGCAGAAGCGTCAGCGTCACCGGCTCGCCCGCGCGTCCGGCCTGCCCGTCCGAGCCGATGCGGACGTAAATCCCGCGCCCGGAATAGGGAAAATAGGCCGCAATCGGCGCGGTGACCTTCAGCACTTTCGGGATTTCATAGCGCGCGGCGACCGCCATGGTCACGGCGCTGTCGTCGATCACGATCAGCCCGATGATCGTCGCATTCTGGTCTCCGCCCTTTTCCTTCGCGCCTTTATCCGGCATTTTCAAGAGCTTGACCTCGACGCCGAAAATAACCTCGGGGTCGGGGAAGGCCACGACAATCATGCCCTGCGCCGACATGCAGAACGAAGCATCGGGCAAAGTGCCCACGACCGCGCCGATCCCGAGCGCATGCTGGTCCTTTTGCGGCGTGTATTTGTCCTCAGGCTTTTTCATCCACCAGCCGATCTCGCGCTTGACGATATCGGTCTCGCCCGGCAGCGCGCGGGTGCCGTTGATGACGGTCTGGCCGATGAAGCCATGGATGGCGCAGCCGGTGCTTCCCAGCGGAATGCCGACCGGGAATTGGACCTTGGCGAAGAGGTTGATGAAGGTGAAGGGCGGCGGGCCGGGCATTTGCGCCATGGCAAAGGCCGCCGAGGCTGAGAGCTTGATCGGGATGATTTCGAGATCAATCCCGGCCTTGATCATCCCGCCCGGATCCTCGATGCGCAGCCGCCCCTCGCCCTTGACGGTTTTCGGGATGTCGATCTTGGCCACCAGCCCGCGCAGCGAGAAAGTCGGGATCGGGTTGGCGCCGTCGAAGGTCACGCGGATCGCGGCCTCGGAAATCTCGACGACGCCGATGGTCAAAGCAAAGGCAAAGCGGGTCTCGACCCAGAGCGAGCCCTTGCCGAGCGCGGTTTCGACCGCGCGCAAGAGCTTGCCCAAGACCCCGTCGATCTTCCATTTGCCGGGATCCTCGATCTCCATCGCATCGGTCGGATATTCGATGCCCAGCTTGTCCCACCAGTTGCTTTTCGCCTGATCGAACTTCACGCCGACGTTTTTGTACCTGAAAACAACGGGATGGTCGGGATCGGTCTTGAGGCCAAGCGCCTTGGTATCGACATGCAGCACGGTCGTGTAATCGCTGCGCAGCGCGATCTTGTAGCCGTCGCCGGGCGCGGAAAGATTGCCGATCTCGGCCATCGCCTCAAGCTTTTTGAGAATGGCTTTCGAGCCCGGCGCGACAATCACCGAAGCCACCCCAAGCCCCGCCGCCATGGCAGAGATCCGCGCGGCTTTCTCGACCGTGCCGCTGGTGGAATTCACCCCCGAGAGCAGCACCGGCCCCAGCGCAAAGGTCGCGACGAGATTGGGCTGATCGACCTTGACCAGCCCCTCGGGATCGCCATCCGAGCGCATCCCCACAAGCGAGCGCGTGAAGCCGGTCTTGTCGTCATGCGCCCAGCTTCCGTAAATCGTATAGACCTCGCGCCCCATCGGCACGGGCTGGCCGCCAAGATCGGGCAGGGGGTTTTTGTCCGGGCTCCAGGCGAATTCGAACTCGGCCTTCGAGGGGATGAGATCCTTGAACCCCTCGCCCGTCGGCTTGTCCCAGGCGACCAGCAGCTTGACGCGGTAATCCATCGCGGGCGTCGAAGCCTCGGCGGGCACCGGCGCGGCATTGGCGCCGGGCACGAGCATCCGGCGCAGCTCGGGCGCGCGGGCCGGGCTGAGTTGCTGGCGGATCGCGGCCTCCACCGGGGTGCCGCCGACCGCGTAGATGTCAACGCGGCGATAGCTGGCGCGCACCGCCTCGGCCGGGTGGCTGGTGTCGCGCACAGGCGGCGTCGCATTGGGCGCGGTCGGCCAATTGCTGCGATCGACCAAAGGCTGACCGCCGACGGAAGCGGTGATCAGGCGCTGCGCGGCACGCTCTGCCGGGGTGAGCGGCGTGGTGCCGGGGTCATCAAGCGCCGCATCCTGCTCGCCCCATGCCTTGACGCGGTTTTGGGCAAGCGCGCTAGGGCTGCTGCCCGGGGCAGGGGTGGTCAGAAAGCGCAAGCCGGTGTCGCGCCGGGTCTGGGCCAAGGTCTTGTTATAGCTGTCACTTCCGATGTCGTCGCAGCGCCCGATGACGAGGAAATTCGCGCCGGGATAATTCGCGGCCCAAGCCAGAAGCTGGCGCTGCAAATCGGCGGGACTGCCGGCTGACGCGACCGCCGCCGGGCGCAAACCGCCCCAGCCAAGCGGCGTGCCATTGGCATATTCAAAGACGATCTGGACATGACGGTCATATTCCGCCGTCGCAGACGCGCCGCCATCGGACAAGGTGACGAGCGCCAGCGCCCCATCGGGCACATCGACCTTGGCGGCAATGCTCGCGTCGAGCTTGGCCGTGTCGCTCAGCGGGCGATAAGCGGCGCGGGCGCGGAAATCGACGAGATCGAAAGTGCCCTCGACCGCCGCCGGATCCAGCGCGACGCCGGGCGCGCTCGCCGCGACCACGCCCTGACGCGTGCCGATCAAAAGCGGCTTACCCTCGGCGACCTGCAAGCGGATGCGCGAGACGCGCTCGCGCCCGTTCGCGCCAGTTTCCCTCAACGTCAAACTGGTGTCGCCCGCGAGATCAGCGGTGGCGAGCGTCAGGCTCGCGCCCGGGTGATCCGCGCCCGTCTCTCCGAGTTTCCAGACGAAATTGCCGGGCGCCGGGGCGCTGGAGCGCGCGGTAAAGGTCAGCGCGGCCAGATCACCGGCCCCGCCCGCCACATGGATCGCATCGGGCAGCGTCCCCGCGCCGGTGGTGATGTCGATCAGCGGCACCTCGCCCGAGGCCACAAACCGGAAGCTGATTTCGGGATGGAGCAGAACCGGGCGGCCCGCGAGATGCTCCTCTGGCGTTGCGCGCAGGATCTGGCCATGACGCACGCGGCCCGTGGCCGTGTCGCCGGTGGTCTCGCTGCCATCGGGCCAGCGCCAGGTAACCTGCCAATCCGAAACCGCGCCGCCCTCGGGCGGGGCCGGGTTTTGCAAACCGACGGCGATCTGAACCGCCTCCTCTTGGCCCGCCGTGATCGCGACCAGCCGCGTGTTGCCGCTGCCGGTCGCGCCAATCGCGCTCATCCCGTCTTGGGTGAAGCGGAAGGTCGCGGGATCGAGCGCCGCGCGGCCCCATTGCACCTCGAATTCGCCCTGAAGCCCGCGCGGCGAGCCGATCAAGAGATTGCGCACCCCGCCCGAAAATCCGCCCTGACCCAGCGCATTCGGCGGCGCGTAAAAGGTGCCCTCCGCCAGAGCAAAGCCGATCCATTCGCCGCCATGGCCGAGATTGGTGATGAATTGCGGCGAATAGCTGTCCGAAAAGTCGAAAATCAGCTGGTTCAGCGTCATCGCGAATTGCGAGCTGCCGAAGAAGAAGCTCGGCGGGTTGCAGCGCAGATTAACCACGGCTCCGGTCTTGGCCAGCGGATCCTGCGCCGAGGGGTTGTCGACAAACATCAGCACGACCGGATCGGCATCCGAGGCTTTGGCAAAGCGGATCACCGCCTCGCCCGAGATCACCACCGCCGTATCCTTGACCTTGCGGATGAGACGGCGTGGCGTCGTGCCCTGCTCCTTGACCAGATCCGCGCCTTGCAAATCCTTGAGCTTGAGTTGCAGCCCATCAACCACGAGATCGAGGTGCCATTTCCCGGGCGGCGTGTCGAATTCCGCCAGCCGGAAGGGAATGCCCGAGGTCACGCCCGGCAGATCAAGCTCGCCAAAACCAAGATCCATCGGCTTGTCGGTCGCGGATTTCAGCACGCCCACATGCTGGGTTCCGTGAGGTCCGGGCGCAGTCCCGAAGGGCGTCGAGACAACATCCTTCGTCATCAACCCATTGACAATATTCCGAAAAACTCCCGGCAACAGCGCGCCGAAAATCTTGTCCAGCGAAGTATCATCCGGAATAGGCATGGCAGCACTCACAGCCGATGAGAACAAGGCAGGCGTGTTCAGGGAGTTCTGAGTGAAGATGCCCTTCATCCTATCACAGATCTTTGATTCGCCTCGCGCGAAATCGTGACCGTTCAAACCCGCTCAGATTGTCGGTATTTTTCGGGAAACCCGGCGGGACGTGCGGCCTTGGTTCAGAACTGCCCCGCGTCCGCCCGCAGATCATCGCGGCTTGACGAGAGGGCGTGTCGGAACGACCGAGCCACCTTCGTGCCACAAGGCGACCCGCACAGATATCTCTTTGTTTTCAAAAGTCATCTGTGCAGATCAACCGCTCCAACCGGATTGCGCCCTACCAACTCCCCG
>NC_022050.1 GCF_000444995.1 Paracoccus aminophilus JCM 7686
TTACGCTGGGACGATATGCTCGCGAGTTAGCCCTGCGATAAGACGGGACGGTGAGAGCAAGCCGGCTTGTGCTTTCTTGCACAGGCTACGCAAATATGCGCCCGGGGAGCGGATTCTTGATATGCGCTCTACGATGTAGAGGATCACAACACTCCTTGCATGTCTGCCGAGATTTCTTTCGGCAAAGCCCATGAGTTCGTGAGTTACACCTATCATTGGAGCTAGCGCCCAACTGAATCGTTCCAGTTCGTACCAGTTGTGGATCGGTGCTTGAGCTAGCTCCATAGCAGATGGGCAGGCCTCGCAAACTCTTCCTAGGGTAGGGAGGATCGCGTCGGAGGAGCTATCCGTATGTTCCCCTTCTGAAGCTTGCTGTGTTGTGACCGGGTTGCTGAACTGTGCCGATTTCGTGAGAAGTTCGCCTTCAGATTCATTTAGGTAATCTTGTGATTCCTGTATGTGCCGGACATTCTGGCCGGCAGCGCCGGACATTTCTTCTGTTGAATGCAAGGCAGACGCACTGTTCGGGCGGGCTAACAGGATCCCTAGCTTGTCGCGGAGGGCGATGAGTTCTGCTTCGGTCAGCTTGCGCTTCAGGGCTTTCCGGATTGCGTCAGCGATGACGAGTTGGTTAGGGTCAGCTTTGATCTCATTGCGGATCAACGACAGCTCTTCGCGCAGTGTCTTGATACGGACTCTGCTGGCCTCTTCGGTTCGAGCGGCATCCTCGATTTCAGCGTGTCGAGCGAACAGCGGAGTGAGGTCGAAACCGAACGGTGACTGGATCTCTCCATCTAGACTGCGACGAGCGTAGCGTTTGCGGTTGGGGGAGTCCCGGCGCACAATGATGCCCGCATCTATCAATGCGGCCAGGTGTCGGCGAAGCGTTCGTTCGTGCATGCCCTGGGTGCGGCTGGACAGGGTGGCATTTGACGCGAAAGCTGTCATGAACCGACGGTCATCGCCGGGGAGGCAAGATAGGAGCGCCTGCAAGACAGTGAGATCGCGGTCAGTCAGTCCAAAGTGATCTTTCGCGAGGACGAGTGATCGCAGAAGCTGCCAGCGAGAGGCAGGGAGATGGGCAGGTGACTGGCGCAAGCCGTCTTCATGCACATAGGTCTCGATCCCATCGGGGGTATATCCGTGGGCTTTCAGGGAGTAAAATGCCATGCCTCATCGTCACGGGAAGGCCGATCCCCGAGGAGAACCTGCTGAAAACAGGTCCTGGATGCCAACAGGCAAAACTTTACCGTTCAACCGATTCGGTTGCTGTTGACATGTGATTGAAGGATGCTACATCTGAGTTACCACACAACAGATGGGCCCTTCGGGATATGATGTCCTGGGGGGCTTTTCTTTTGGCCTTCGGTCGTGCCTCCTTTCTTTTGGGTTGCGTGAGAGCTGAAGCGTGCTTCAGCCGGGGTTGTCTTTTGACCACCGCTTGTGGAGTTCGAGGATCTCGTCCGAGAGATTGTCCTCTAGCCATCGCGCGAAGGCTGCATGCTGTTTGGCGTCCACCCGAAGTGTCAGTGTGGAAGCCGTCGGGGTAACTTTTGCGAGGATAGAACCATCTTGCAGACGAACCTCTGTGCTACGTGATCTGTCGGCAGGAGGTTCGACGCTTGGCTGGTTCCACTGGCTCACAGCCTCTGCAAAAGCTTCGAAACGAGCATCAGAATCCAAGTCACTCAATGGAAGAGACTCGAGAAGATCTTCGGTATTCACATCCAAGTCTTTAACCTGCTTCGCCGCGGCGACCCAACGACGCCAACCGATCGCGTGAGCAGGACCGATCAGTTGGATGCTTGTAAACGGAATCGACGCAATGACGCCCTCCATTCTGGAGAGCCTTGTTTTGTCGATGTTGAGCGCATCGAGAATGACGGGCGTCTTGTAGCCAGCTGCCCTGAGCTCACCGACGAACACTGCCTTTTCGATGAAAGAGGGGTCCTTGCGAACACTGTTCTCCTGACCCTGTGCGAGTACGAGTTCTTGGTCGTCAAGCGTCCTGACGAGGGCCTTTGCCGGGATCTTGAGCTTCCGAAGACTTCTCAGCCGGCGACGTCCGAAAACGATCTGGTAGCGCCCGTCGTGCTCCGGATGCGGGCGGACTACCACTGGACTAAGCTGCCCGTAGCGCTCGATACTGGACCGTAACTCTTCGTCAGACGCGTCATCGTGTTCAAGCCGATCACGCAGGCCAGCATCATCAATGAGATCGGGATCGATTTCCCGGATCGAGCGGGAGTGAAGGTCTGCGAGCGAGCCATCCATGGAGCCGAGCGCACCGCCGCTGAAGTTCTTCTGCAACGCACCCTTGCGCTCCGAGGAGTCTGTGAGGGCTCTATCCCTCAGGCTTTCCTCGATGACAGATGAAAAGACATTCTTGCGGGCCATCAGGTTCTCCCCCAAGCGGATTGGATCATGGTTTCGAGTTCGTTCGCTACTCCGTTGATCGACTCGACAGCACGGTCATAGGTGTTTCGGTGAAACTGGGCGCGATCGACCTCGTAGAGAGTTTGCTGGGTCAAGCCGGCGTCCGAAATTGCCGTGCTTTTCAGGAAGGTTTCGACCATCACTTGCTTCCCAAAAAGTGACCTGAGCAGCGCGGCCATCTGGGTTTGCGGTCCGTCGGACGGTTCGTAGCGTGTGATCATGAAGCGGAGGAAGTCGTAAGACATATCCACATCGTACTTTGCGACGACTGCCAGAAGGCCTGATGCCATCTGCAGAAACTGAGACATCGAAGCGACATCAAGCATACTCGGGATGACTGTAATCAGCATCGTTGTCGCCGAAACCATCGCCGAAAGTGTGAGGAACCCCAGCTGAGGCGGGCAGTCGATGATTACCACATCGTAATCGGCATCAACCTGCTGCAGCGCCATTGGCAATCTGAGGTAGAAGGGAGGATCGACCTGCTGCCGGATGGCTATAGGTGTCTCGTGCTCGAAATCGGCCAGTCTCAAGCCCGCGGGAGCGAGATCCAAGTTAGGAAAGTAGGTCTTGATGATCACGTTCCGCAAAGGGACAGGATCCGCGTATCTGATGGCGTCGTATATCGTACCACCACTGGCGAACTCAATTTCTGCACGATATCCGAACATCGAGGTCAGACTCGCCTGAGGGTCGATGTCGATAGCCAGGACCCGATACCCGCGCAGGGCCAAGCGTTGAGCAAGATGAATACTCGCGGTTGTCTTGCTAGAGCCGCCCTTGTAGTTGGCGATGGCAATTACCTGCAATTTGTCGCCAGGACGACGCCCAGGTAGAAAGCGGGCTGAAGTGCCAGATTTTGCAGCGGCTGCTAAAGCGTCCCGCATTTCGAGGAGATCCTCTGCGCGATACTGACGACGAGCTCGGCCGTCTGCCTCAATGGCTGGCAGCTTTCCGTCAAAATGCAGTTTGCGAAGATGCGACTGAGAGAGGCCAAGAAGTTCAGCGGCTTCCGCAGAGCTGAAGGTGCGTAGCGTTTTGCGGGAATCTGGAAGGAAGGTCTTCCGAAGGTGCGACTCAAGCGCCGCGTCAAGAATGTCAGCATTCTCGCGGATCGCCTGATCGATGCGAACGGATTCGCGCATAGTTGCCCCTCTTCCTCGCACTTGCGAGGTTTCTGCTCTCCGACCCTCTTGCCGGGGTCGCCGTAACGCAAAAATGCGACTAAGCGCACAGAAGCGTTTCACTTCCGACTAATGCCACCGCGGTGCCGGCTCGCGCAAGCATTTTCTTGCACTACATATAGGGCCGACCATCGCGCTTGGCCGTCTATTTTGCGGCCGACTTCGTGCCGAGCACTAGATGCGAAACTTAAGAAATTGATAACACGTGGTTTTTCTTGAGATTGCTTGCGGTTTTGGTGATCGTAGCGATCTAAGGTACCAGCCAGCAGCCGGTCGACAGCGATCCTCACCGTTCGGTAGCTTACTGCGCCTTGGCCGAATCGGTCGTCTTTGCCTGCGCGCACTATAACCCTGCGGCCTTTGTCAGGTTGACCCTGAACCTGTCGCGTCGCCGCTGATACCGGCGTGTCATTTCCGCGCTCGCATGACCAAGCTGCTTCTGTACAAATCGCTCATCGACCTCTGCAGAGGAGGCGAGACCGGCCCGGAGCGAGTGGCCCGAGAACAGGGCAGGGCGGTCCTTTTCGGGCAGATCACCGCGGAGCCCGGCGGCATCGGCGGCACGCTTTACAAGTCGCGCGACCTCGCGGTCGTTCAGACGCAGCGGCCCAGGCTCCTTCCCCTGTCCCGTGATGCGGCGGAACAGCGGGCCTTGGCTGATGCGCGCGAGTTTCAGCCAGGTTTCGAGTGCAGCGACAGGACAGGTCGCGGCCGATGATCCGCGCCCGATCTCGACCTCGCGCCAACCGGTCTTGCCGCGAAGGGTCACCAGCAGGCCGGCGGGCAGCACCTCGATCCAACCGCGTCCGTCTTCGGTCTGGCCACGGCCGGCATCCAGCCCGGTGATCTCGGAGCGCCGCAACCCGCCGGCAAAGCCGACCAGCAGCATCGCCCGGTCGCGCAATCCGCGAAGAGTG
This sequence comes from Paracoccus aminophilus JCM 7686, assembly GCF_000444995.1. Taxonomy (NCBI): domain Bacteria; kingdom Pseudomonadati; phylum Pseudomonadota; class Alphaproteobacteria; order Rhodobacterales; family Paracoccaceae; genus Paracoccus; species Paracoccus aminophilus. The sequence continues at coordinate 4,538 of NC_022050.1, forward strand.
CCGCGAGCACAGGTTTCGAGCATCGCTAGCAGATCCTCTGGCAGGATCGCCTCCTTCTGTCGGGGCGGGGCTGCATGGCTATTGCGGATCCCGGCCAGGACCGTAGCGATGTGGCGGTCGCGCCGGGCGAGGCTCAGGCCGCGCTGCGTATAGGCCCAGACGAGCGCCGACAGCCGCCGTTCGATGGTCGAGACTGCGTTCTTGCGGCCACCGACCGATTTCGCACCGCTGGCGCAGGCGGTGATGTAAAGGCCGACCGCCTGCGGATCGGGCACGGACGCATCCAATCCCTCGCGCCGACACCAGCCGGCAAAATGCTTCCAGTCGGCGGCATAGGCCTTGCGGGTATTGGCCGAACTCGCCGCCTCGGCATAGCTGCGCGCCCGCTCGGCCAGGTCGCGCAGGGCAGGGGGCTGGTGATCGGGCAGGGCAGGGGAGGGCCGCAAGGTTCCTGTCGGGTCACTGGCCATGGCGCGGCTCCAGCAGGCGTATCAACATTCGGCGCTGTTGGTCCTGCGCGCCGAAGAATACCGCCAGAACGCGGATCAGCCCTGCGTCGTCGTCCGTGGTGAACCAGAAGCTGGCCTTGCCAAGGGTCAATTGCCGCAACCCTGGCAGCAGATCATCGTACTGGCTGCCGCGATGCGGGGCTGTTGCGACACGCTGCGTGTCGTCGAATATCTCGATCAGGCGCTGCCCGGTCCGCTTTGCCGCCTCGGCTGGGCTGTCGCCGAACGAGAGGTAGCTCTCGATCAGATGGTCGCGGATCAGGGCAAAGTCGCGCTCAGCCGCCGAAGCGAACTCGATGCGCCAGGTCATTGCGCCGCGGGGTCGCCAGACCGGGATGCAGCGAACACGCCGATACGGCGGCGCATCTCGTCGTTGCTGATGAAGGGCCCGGCGAGGCGTTCCTCCAGCAGAGCTCTTAGGGCTGCCCGTTCCAGACGCTCATCTTCGGCCTTCTGCCGCAGCAGATCGAGCCCATGCTGCACGACGGCGCTAACCGAAGTGAAGCGCCCATCCTGCACCTGCGCGCGGGCAAAGGCATGATGTTCGTCGCTGAGCGAGATCGAGGATTTCACGGTCATGGCACTGCTCCTTGCGCCCTCAATGGTATGACTGGGTGGTATGCCCGTCAAGCTTTCCCGCGGAGACCACAGCAAAGCAGGGCGCCGCTGAGGCGTCCCCGGGCCCGAATTCCAGCCATTTTGGCTGTCAGAACGCTCATCTTTCTATAAAAGAGCAAAACATCCGATAATGCAATCTTATTGGATATTATTCAGGAATGACAGGCGCGGCGGATATTGCAAGTAAAACTAGCATGATACGCCGATACTTGTTAGCGTCCCGCCATGAAAATTGCCGCAAAATCTCCCCTGCCTCCCTCAAATCCTCCGGCATTACCGCGCTGGATCCGGCAGGGCGCTGGCCGCGATGATCTTGAAACAGCGATGTTTTTCGCCGGAGCAGCCCTTGCTGTGCTGGACCCGATAGCCCGGTCCGAGGACCCGCTTGGCATCCTCTGGCGCAAGCGGCTCGCGCTCGCTGCGGCGGTGGCAGTTTCCCAGTTGGAAGGGCGCCGGGAAGGCGAGGCGCAGTTGCGCGACGTCTTCGCCCTGCGCAGACCCGGTGATGATCCCGGCCCTGGCGGGCGTGTGCTGATCGGCTGGCGCGCCTTAGGCGAGGCACGGGCGCTGAGATCAACCGACTGGCCGGTGCGCTTGCCTGGCTTCTTCGATCTGTCGCCTGGGCCGGGCGCGGAGATTTTGCGTGACCTCGGCGCGCGGTTTGTTGGTCGCGCCTTGCCTTTGCGCTTTGCCGCCGAGGCCGCGCGCGAGGTTCTCGTCCTCGGCCCGGCCTATCGCGGCTTAGCGCTCTGGTTGGCGGATGCGCTTTTGGCCCGGGCGCTTGGCTGGGATCGGCCGGCGCCGCTGCTCGCATCGCATCTTCCGCGCGCGGCGTTCCGGCTGGAGGGCGAGGCTTGGGTTGCGGCCTGCGCGAGCGCCTTGGGAAGGGGGGCGGTTGCGGCCTGTGATCTGCACATCGATCTGACCCGCCGCGCGACTGCTCTGCGCGCGGCACATCTGCGGCGGCCGGGAAAGGACACCGCCGCCATCCTCACCGCACTCCTGACTGAGGATGCGCTGGCGGCCCAGGCCGGGGCCGAGGCCAGTGACCGCGCGGCGCGGCGGTTGTTTGATCGGCTGACCTCGCTCGGTCTGGTGCGTGAGCTGACCGGACGGCCGACCTTTCGGCTTTACGGGTTGTGACAATGGCCCCGAGAACCGCCGAGCCACTGGACGCCGAAATCGCCGAGTTGCCGCAGGCGCTGCGCTGGCGGGAATGGATGGCGCGGGTCGAGGCGGTGCTGTTCGCCGCCTCCGAGCCGGTGGGTCGGGATGTGCTGGCGCGGGTGGTCGGTCGTGACTGTGCGCTCGATCTGCTGATCGAGGACATTGCTGCCGAACTCGTGGGGCGTCCGTATGAGATTGCCCGCATCGCAGGCGGCTGGCAGTTCCGCACGCGGCCGCAACACGCGGCGGCGATCCGAACTGCGCGCGGTGAGGGTGACGCTGTCCGAGATCTCACGAAGAATGAAGCGCTCGTCTTGACCATAATCGCCTATATGCAGCCGGTGACACGTGGTGCGATCTCGCGACTGACCGGCCGCGAGGTTAGCCGTGATCTGATCGCACGGCTGCACCGCCAGGCCCTGATAGCTCGCGGCCCGCACAGCCCCGAACCCGGTGCGCCCTACACTTATGTCACCACGCCGGGGTTTCTGGTGCAGTTCGGGCTGGAAACCCTGCGCGATCTGCCGGACCTCGAGGCGTTGCAGGATGCAGGGCTGCTGAAGCCTGCGGGCGATATCGTGCTGGATCTGCCGATTGCGGGCGAGGTCAAGTAACTTTTCTTCCCCGCGTTGGTATGGGTGATCAGTTCGGGGTGGCGGATGCCCCGCGATAACGATTGGCAAAACCTCTGCGCACATCAAGATTGAGTGGAGGATTTGTAGCATGACACCGGTTCAGGGTTCGCAGAAGACAAAGCTGATGTGTCTGCGCAACGCGCGCGGCAGCTCGGGTGATGTAAGATGACGCATAGATCAGCCTTCTATAACTCACAAAACTCCTATAACTTGAGTGATAGATGGAGACTCTATAACTCATGCGCTGGAACTGGACCCAGAAAGACTGGCCGCGTTTTCGATATGACGACGAGGCAGTCAAGCCTCTTGAGGAGAAGTTCCTGATCTCGTCTGGCGAGATCGTCGGCGCTGTTCGCCATGTCACGGGCGATGATCGGGATCGCCTGCGGATCGAGCTTCTGAGCGAAGAGGCTATGCGGACAAGCGCGATCGAGGGCGAGGTCTTGGACCGTTCAAGCGTCCAATCCTCGCTGCGGCGCCAGTTCGGGCTGGCGATCAATGGCACGCTTGTGAAGGCACGTGAAGAGGGCATCGCCGAGATGATGGTCGATGTCTACTCGCGCTATGCCGAACCGTTGGATCACGACACGCTTTGCCGCTGGCATGGGATGCTCTTGTCCCATGACCGACACCTTGAAATCGTCGGAGCCTTTCGCAAACACAGCGACGCGATGCAGATCGTGTCCGGCCGTATCGACCGGCAGCGCGTGCATTTTGAGGCACCGCCATCCGCTCAGGTGCCTGCCGAGATGGACAGGTTCGTTGCCTGGTTCAACGCATCCGCTCCAGAAGGAGCGGCACCTGTCGCGGCGCTGACCCGGGCTGCACTTGGGCATCTGTGGTTCGAAAGCATTCACCCCTTTGAGGATGGCAACGGTCGTCTTGGCCGCGCTCTGGCGGAGAAGTCGCTGGCTCAGAACATCGGTCAGCCCAGCCTGATCGCGCTCGCCTATACGATCGAACGCGATCGAAGGGCCTATTACGAGCAGCTTGAAACCCATCAGAAGACTTTGGACGTGACGCCATGGCTTCTCTGGTTCGGCGAGACAGTCCTCAAGGCGCAGCAAGCAACGCTGGAGCGTGTCGCGTTTTTCATTTCCAAGGCAAGATTCTATGACCGGCTGCGGGGCAGGTTGAACGTGCGGCAGGCGAAAGTGGCCGAGCGCATGTTCCGTGAAGGGCCGGAAGGTTTCCGAGGGGGGCTCAGTGCCGAGAACTATATCTCCATCACTGGCACGTCACGGGCGACAGCGACTCGAGATCTTCAGGACCTCGTGGAGATGGGTGCCCTGACGCGAACAGGCGAGCGGCGTCATACCCGGTATTGGTTGCTGAACGCCTGAGGGGCCTTGGCTGTGAGCCCGTCTCGAGGTCATGTTTCTGGAGCGCCGGGCAGCGGAGAGAAGTCGGGAGTTGCGTTGCGAACGACTGCCACCACTTCGCTTGACGGCTGGCTCCTGGACTTTGCCGAAGCGAAGACTTCGCCGTTCATCTGGGCGCGATAGCTGTCCCATCTCTCGTTTAGAACCTCCCAATTATGCTCGTCGTAAGAGCCGGGGAGTTCGACGGGCAAGATCCGGATCTTCGGCGGTTCAGTGTTGCCCCGGTGCTGCGAGACCATCTCTTCCCAGAGCGAGCCGATCCGGTCGACCCGCCCGATCTGCTGCTCGACGACGCCCGGGTTCCATTCCGGCTGGAACAGCACCACGGTGCGGCAGGATTTGTGAAGGTTCAGGCCCTCACGGCCAACACTGGATTGCGCGACGAGAACCATAGGCCAGCTTGCACGCCGGTTGAATGCCGTTTGCAGGTGTTGCTTTGCTGCGGGCCCCATACCGCCAGCCAGCCGACGGGCAAAAAATCCGCTGCGACCATCGAAATCACTCAAAGCCAGCCTGATCTCTGACGACAGATCCTTTACTGAATCCGCGGTTCCGTCTTCGTCCTCTTCGTAGCGGGGCAGGTTTTCCTTTTGAAACTCCTCCCAGGCCTCGGCAGGGTCCGAGCGCCCCTGTCGGCTTTGCTGATCATCCATGATTTCGATCAGCGCCTGTGTCAGCTGCAGGACGAGCTTTTCGTCTTGCGCGGCCAACCCTATCTGTGGCCCGAGCGTTTCGGTGACATAAGATCTCACCTCGTCGAGGGCTCTTGCGCGCTGCGAGCGGTATTTGTCGTATTGTCGCTGCATCAGGCCCGACAGCGTGGCAATATCGTGATTGCCCACAAGGTTACGCATATCGGCCATTTGAAGGGCTGCCGCCAGCGCCTCGCGGAAATGGGCATCCACGGGGATGGTTTCTCCGGGCCAGTGCCAGGTTTTGAACGGGGCATCCGGGTTGCACGAAAAGACCATCAGGCGCCGGATCATTTCCCGGGCGTTCAACAGATCCGTCAGGCGGCGCATTGCCTGCGTGAAAATGCCGAAAACCAGAACCTTTTCCGGGGCCTCCGCATGTGTCGTGATCTCTTCGATCGCCCTGACGGCGGCAAGCAGTGCAGGATGCGCGTAAGGATTGGCAGCTGCCGGTTTCAGTCTGTCGAGCCAGAACCCGGCCCGTTCGCGCCGCCGTTTTTCCTGCTGGTTGATGACCGGGTCACGGCCGGGGGCAGACAGTGTTTGTTCGTCGCTGTCCCGCCAATCGCCTTTCTCCGGCTTCTCCGCCGCATTAAACGCGGATGCGAGCGAAAATCCACGCGCGAGCGCGAGCCGCAAACGCTTCTGCGGCGCGAGCCCGGTTGCGGGCATGAGAGACAGGGCTTCGACGGCCATCATGGCAACTGACCACTCCTTGCCAGCCACCTCGGCGGTGATCCTTTGACTGCGGTCCCGGTAATCCGGCCCATGGTCGCGGATAAAGCGTTCAAGGACGCTGTCATTGCCGGCAACAGCCTTGCGACGGCGTAGCACCCAAGGCGAAAGCTGCTTCTGGAATTCCTCTGCAGCGATCCTGAATGCATCTGCGGTTGCCGGGCCGGGCAAAAGCTGGACGGCCTTTGCCGCCGCCAGGAACTGCTCTGATTCCTTGCCACAGGACTTTGCTTTCTTGTCAGCTGCCCCCGCGCGCAGAGTATCCGTCCGGTGTCGGTGCGGTTTCAGGCCTTCTCGGCCTGCCAGTTCCACGGCATGAGTTCATCGATGCGATTGATCTTGTGATCAGGCAAGCGCTGGAGGACCGATGTGAGCCATGCTTCGGGGTCGACGTTGTTCAGCTTGCATGGGCATTGTTGCAGAAGTCCGGCTGCGGCCAGACGCGCCCCTTTCCCCGTTGGGTTCAGGCCACGCGTTCAATCTCGGCAGTGCCGAGTGCATTGAAGCGGTTCATGAGTGCTACGCGGATCTGGACCTCGGCGGTTTGGCGATCCGGGTCGCGTGATGCAATGCGTTCCCCGAACGACTTGAGACACCTCATCTTGGCCTCGATCCGGCTTCGGGCGTGATATCCTGACCAGCGTTTCCAGACTGCCCGCCCCAGGCGTTGTGTCGCCTTGAGGATCTCGTTGCGGGCCCTGGCGGCGGGACAGTTCTCCCGCCATCGCCGCCCGTTCTTGCGGATGGGTATGATCGCCGTTCCACCGCGCTCGAGGATCGCGCTATGGCATCGCCTTGTGTCAAAAGCGCCATCGCCGGTCACGGTGCCGATCTGTTCATCGGCAGGGATCTGGTCCAGCAGGTGGGGCAGAACGGGGCTGTCGCCCTTGTCGCTCGAGGTGAACTCTACTGCACGGATGTCGCCGGTGGCCGTATCCATCGCCAAATGAACCTTGCGATATTGGCGCCGACGCTGCGTGCCGTGCTTACGCGCAAGCCACTCCCCATCCCCGAGGAACTTTATTCCGGTGCTGTCAACAAGCAGGTTGAGCGGACCGGACGCACGGCGGTTCGATATTTGCACCGTGATGCGCTTCTGCCGACGGCTCAGGGTCGAAAAGTCAGGCACCGGCCAGTCCAGACCGGCCATCGACAGAATGCTTGCCACCATCCCGGTCGTCTGGCGAAGTGGGAGCCCGAACAGAACCTTCACCATCAAACAAAACTGGACAGATGCATCGCTGAACACCGGCGGTCGGCCATTGCCACCGGCCTTCGGCGCAAGCCACGTCATGTCTTTGTCCAACCAGATCAGCAGGGAACCGCGCCGCTTCAGGGCCTCGTTGTAACTCTTCCAGTTATTCGTCCGATAGCGGGCAGGATCAGGTCTCGTCATCTCAGACCATTAACCCCATGGATTCCCCGTGTGAATCCTGCTCCCTGGGGACTTCTGCAACAAAGCCGGATTGATGCCCAACTCACGGCTCAACTGCGCGAGCGAAGCTTGCGATCGCTGTATTGCTGCTCTGACGGCGTGCGTGGTCGTGGCGCTGCCATGACGAATTTGTCCCATAGGGCGTCCTTCCATTCCAGAGAAAGGATCGCACCATCAAACCGTGGGATCAAACACCTAGCCGTGATCGCAGATTCGAACACTGGTTCTCCACTCTGCACAACGCTCGCTCAGCGGCTCGGGCAGCGCATGATCGCAGAACAATATGTCGATCTCCGCCAGGCTGGCGATTCGCGCCGGTGCGGAGCGGCCAAGCTTGCTGTAATCGGTCACCAGAAAAGCCTGTCTTGCCTGTTTCAGAATGGCACGGCTTACCCTGACCTCGGCCAGATCATAGTCAAGAAGATCACCGTCCAGGTCCATCGCAGACGTGCCGATCACCGCGTAATCGACCTTGAATTGCTCAATGAACTGGGTGGCCAACTCTCCCACCAGCCCGCCATCCGAGCGTCGCAGAGCTCCGCCGGCTACCATGATCTCACAGCCCGGATTGTCCGCAAGAATATTGGCAACATTCATGTTGTTCGTAATCACCGTGATGTTCTGGTGATGAATCAGCGCGCGCGCCACGGCCTCGGTCGTCGTGCCGAGATTCAGGATCAGGCTGGAATTCTCAGGTATCGCTGCGGCACAGGCGGTGGCGATTGCTGCCTTTGCCTCGGAATTCATCTTCCTTCGCGCCTCATAGCCCAGATTGACCATGCCGGTCCGGGGCACAGCACCACCATGCACGCGTTCAAGCAGGCCGGCCTCAGCCAATTCGCCGAGATCACGGCGGATGGTCTGCAATGTCACCTCGAATCGGTGGGCGAGGTCTTCGACAAGAACCCTGCCTTCGGCACGGGCAAGTTCGAGAATCTGGTTCTGGCGGACGCTGGGGATCATGGCTTCCTCTCCCGTGCGGGTTCGCGTCATGTTCGCTTTTGCTCGGTTTCCTGCGGATTTTACGCAACGAGCCCGCGCATGCAAGGCGGCAATTTCCCTCACTTTCTTTGGATTTGGTTCGCTTTCTTGCCGCATTGCAGAACCAAGCATTCGTTTTTCATAATAACGAAAGCTAAACGAAAATCGTTCTTGACCGACCTCGCGAAGCTGTTACTCGTAAGAAAGCACGGAAGACGCAAAGCGAAGGGAGGGGTCGCATGGCATCGACAGAGTCTGACATGGCAGATCTCTTCGTCATCGGCGGCGGCATCAATGGCTGCGGGATTTCCCGCGATGCGGCCGGGCGCGGGCTTTCGGTTATTCTGGCCGAGCAGGGCGATCTTGCCCAGGCGACCTCTTCGGCCTCGACCAAGATGTTCCATGGCGGGCTGCGCTATCTGGAATATTTCGAATTCCATCTGGTGCGCGAGGCGCTGAAAGAGCGCGAGACGCTGCTGGCCGCCATGCCGCATATCAGCTGGCCGATGCGGTTCGTGCTGCCCTACAGCCCGGGGATGCGGTTCGAAAGTGAAACGCCGACCTCGCGGCTGCTGGGGGTGGTGATGCCCTGGATGAAGGGGCGCCGCCCGGCCTGGCTGATCCGGCTTGGCCTGTTCCTCTATGACACGCTGGGTGGGCGTAAAATCCTGCCGGGCACTAGCAAGCTTGATCTGAACACCGATCCAGCCGGGCGTTGGCTGAAGCCGGGCTTCGGCCTTGCCTGGGAATATTCCGATTGCTGGGTGCAGGATTCCCGGCTTGTCGTGCTTAATGCCCGCGATGCCGAGGCGCGTGGCGCAACGATCCTGACCCGGACACGGGTGGTCTCGGCCACGCGCAACGGCAGGTACTGGGACATCGTCACCGAAGGCGAGGGCGGGCGGAAGACCTGGCGCGCCCGTGGCCTAGTGAATGCGGGCGGACCCTGGGTCGAGGATATCATCCGCAACGTGGCCTGTGTGCCCTCGACCGAAGGGGTGCGGCTGGTGCGGGGCAGTCATATCGTCACCCGCAGGCTTTACGATCATGACCGCTGTTATTTCTTTCAGGGCAGCGACGGGCGGATCATTTTCGCCATTCCTTACGAGGACGATTTTACCTTGATCGGCACCACCGACAAGGACCATCAGGGCAGCCCGCTTGACGCCCGCTGCACCGATGAGGAACGCGATTACCTCTGTGCCTTTGCCAGCCAATATTTCGCGAAGCCGGTCACGGCGGAGGATGTGGTCTGGAGCTATTCCGGCGTCCGCCCGCTTTACAATGACGGGGCGAAATCGGCGACGGCGGCGACGCGGGAATATGTGCTCAGCCTGGATGATGGTGCCGGCCATGACGAGGCGCCGCTGCTGAATGTGTTCGGTGGCAAGATCACCACCTATCGCCGCCTGGCCGAGAACGCGCTGGCAAAGCTCGCCGGTCATTTTCCGCAGGCCGGCGCAAACTGGACGGCGGGCGTGGCGCTGCCGGGCGGGGATTTCCCACATGACGGCGTGGCAGATCTGCGGCTCAGGCTTGGCAGCGCCTATCCGTTCCTGACCGGCGCGCAGGTCATACGGCTGGTCCGCACGTATGGGACCGACAGTTTCGCCCTTCTGGGCGAAGCGAAGGCATGGGCGGATCTGGGCCCTGATTTCGGCGCCGGCCTGACCGGGGCAGAGGTCGACTGGCTGATGCGCCGCGAATTTGCCCGGAGCGCCGAGGATGTGCTTTGGCGCCGCACGCGGCTTGGACTGCATATGAATGAAGAAGATGTCGCGGCGCTTGCATCCTGGATGGAGCGCGCGAAACGTCGGGAAGTTCCGGCGGCCTGAGAAAGGGATCGGGCGCGGAAGCCGGAAGAGGGGCGACCGCTGGCCTGAAGGGGAGGATGGATGACACTGGAACTGCAAGGCATGTCGCGGCAGGTGGGCGGGCGGATCCATATCCACCCCACCAGCCTGACATTGCAAAAGGGCACGATGAATGTCCTGCTGGGGCCGACGCTTTCGGGCAAGACCAGCCTGATGCGGTTGATGGCGGGGCTGGATCGCCCAGATGCCGGACGCATTCTGTGGAACGGCCAGGATGTGACCGGCCAGCGCGTCCAGGATCGCGGCGTGGCGATGGTCTATCAGCAGTTCATCAACTATCCCGGCCTGACGGTTTACGAGAACATCGCCTCGCCGCTGCGCATCCTGGGCCGGCCAAAGGCCGAGATCGACCGCCAGGTGCAGGAAACCGCCGCCATGCTGCGCTTGACGCCGATGCTGGGCCGCAAGCCGCTCGAGCTTTCGGGCGGCCAGCAGCAGCGCTGCGCACTGGCGCGCGCTCTGGTCAAGGGCGCGGGACTAGTCTTGCTCGACGAGCCGCTGGCGAACCTCGACTACAAGCTGCGCGAGGAGCTGCGCGTCGAGATCCCCCGTATTTTCGAGGCTTCGGGTGCGATCTTTGTCTATGCTACCACGGAACCCGAAGAGGCGCTGCTTCTGGGGGGGCATACCGCGACCATGTGGGAAGGCCGTGTCACCCAGTTCGGTCCGACGCCGCAGGTCTATCGCCAGCCGGTCGATGCCACCACGGCACGGGTCTTTTCCGATCCGCCGATGAATTTCCTGCCGGTGGTAAAACAAGGCAACCGGCTGACCTTCGGCGAAACCGCCCATGCCCCGGTCGACGGAGGTCTGGCCACACTGCCCGACGGGAACTACATGGCGGGTTTCCGCGCCGATCATCTGTTTCTGCGCCGGCATTCCGCATCATCGGTCGGCCTGACCGCGCGCCTTGCGGTGTCTGAGATCACCGGATCGGAGACCTTCCTTCATCTCGACAATGGCTCTGATCGCTGGGTCGGCCTGGTCGAGGGCGTCCAGAATCTGGAACCCGGGACCGATCTGCAGGTCTGGCTCGACCCCGCCCATGTATATCTGTTCGACACCGAAGGTCGGCTCGCCGCGCCTGCGGCCTATGCAAAGGCGGCCTGACCCATGGCAGAGATCACGCTGAAAAATCTGGCACACAGCTATCTTGCCAACCCGACCTCGGATGCGGATTACGCGCTGAAAGAGATGGATCATATCTGGCAGGATGGCGGCGCCTATGCGCTGCTCGGGTCCTCGGGCTGCGGCAAGACCACGCTTCTGAACATCATCTCGGGGCTGATCCGCCCCAGCCATGGAAGGGTGCTGTTTGGCGGGCGCGATGTGACCGATGCCGCCACCGCCGAGCGCAATATCGCGCAAGTGTTCCAGTTTCCGGTCGTCTACGACACCATGACCGTGCGCGACAACCTGGCTTTCCCGCTGCGCAATCGCGGCATGGATGCGGGTTACATCAAAGCCCGCGTCGATCAGATCGCGCAGATGATCGGTATGGAGGCGATGCTGTCGAAAAAGGCGCGCGGTCTGGGCGCCGATGCGAAACAGAAGATCAGTCTTGGCCGGGGTATGGTGCGCGAAGACGTGAACGCGATCCTGTTTGACGAGCCGCTGACGGTGATCGACCCACATATGAAATGGGAGCTGCGCACCCAGCTGAAACAGCTGCACCGCGAGTTCGGCCATACGATGATCTATGTCACCCATGACCAGACCGAGGCGCTGACCTTCGCCGATAAGGTGGTGATCATGTACGACGGCCGCGTCGTGCAGATGGGCACGCCGGAAGAGCTGTACGAGGCGCCGGCCCATACTTTCGTGGGTTACTTCATCGGCTCGCCGGGGATGAACTTCTTCGATGCCGAGGTCTCGGGCAATCGCGCCACGCTGCCGGACGGCACTATGATTGCGCTCGGCGCCGATTACGCGCCGATCTCTGGCCAGATCGGCATCCGGCCGGAATATGTCGGGCTGACGGATGAGGGCGGGCTGCCGCTGACCATCCACAGGATCGAAGATGTCGGCCGTCACCGCCTGATCCGCGGCGAGGTTCTGGGTAAACCGCTGAATGTGGTGGTGCCCGAAGGCCAGGCGGTTGCTGCTTTGCCGCGCGTCGCCTTCGCCCCGGACAAGATCAATATCTATGCGAATGAATGGCGGGTTGCTCCGCGTGGTCCTGCGGAAAGGGCGGCCTGATGGAAAAGACGCAGAACAACCGCGCCTGGTTCTTGGTGATCCCGGTTCTGGTGCTGGTCGCCTTTTCGGCGGTGATCCCGCTGATGACGGTGGTGAACTACGCCTTCAACGATACGTTCGGGAACAATGATTTCTTCTGGGCGGGTCTGGAATGGTTCGACGAGATGATCCATTCCGAACGCCTGCACGGCGCGCTTGGCCGTCAGGCGATGTTCTCGGCGATCATCCTGGCGATTGAGGTGCCTCTGGGGATTTTCGTCGCGCTGAACATGCCGAAAAAGGGATTCTGGGCCTCGTTTTGCCTCGTGCTGATGGCGCTGCCGCTGCTGATCCCGTTCAACGTGGTCGGTACGATCTGGCAGATCTTCGGCCGGGTGGATATCGGCCTTCTGGGCAGGACGCTGGCTGGACTGGGCGTCGACTACAATTACACCAATGACCCGATCGACGCCTGGGCCACGGTCATCGTGATGGATGTCTGGCACTGGACCTCGCTCGTTGCACTGCTGTGCTATGCCGGGCTGCAATCCATTCCGCAGGCCTATTACCAGGCGGCAAAGATTGACCAGGCCTCCCGCTGGGCGGTGTTCCGCTACATCGAACTCCCCAAGATGCAGGGCGTGCTGCTGATCGCGGTGCTGCTCAGGTTCATGGACAGTTTCATGATCTATACCGAGCCCTTCGTTGTCACCGGCGGCGGCCCGGGCAATTCGACCACCTTCCTGTCGATTGACCTCGTGAAGATGGCGGTGGGGCAGTTCGACCTCGGCCCGGCTGCGGCCTTCAGCCTGATGTATTTCCTCGTGATCCTGCTCGTCTCCTGGGTGTTCTACACCGTGATGACCAATATGGACAAGGAGGCGAAGTAATGCGGATCAAATCCTCTGCAATCGTCATGGCGCTTTATCTGCTCTTCTTGCTGATCCCGATCTACTGGCTCGTGAACATGAGCTTCAAAACAAATGCCGAGATCACCGGCGCCTTCACCCTGTTCCCAGCGGACTTCACGCTCCGCAATTACACGGTGATCCTGACCGACCCGAGCTGGTATATGGGTTACGTCAATTCGATCATCTATGTGGTGATGAATACCGCGATCTCGATCTCGGTGGCGCTGCCGGCGGCCTATGCCTTCTCGCGCTACAGCTTCATGGGCGACAAGCATCTATTCTTCTGGCTGCTGACGAACCGGATGGCGCCGCCTGCGGTTTTCGCGCTGCCATTCTTCCAGCTCTATTCCTCGGTCGGGCTGTTCGACACCCATATCGCAGTGGCACTAGCGCATTGCCTCTTCAATGTCCCGCTAGCGGTCTGGATTCTTGAGGGCTTCATGCGCGGCGTGCCGAAAGAAATCGACGAAACTGCCTATATCGACGGCTATTCCTTCCCGCGCTTCTTCGTGAAGATCTTCATGCCTCTGATCGCGTCGGGCATCGGGGTCGCGGCTTTCTTCTGCTTCATGTTCTCCTGGGTAGAGCTTTTGCTGTCTCGCACCCTGACTTCGGTGAACGCCAAACCCATCGCTGCGACCATGACGCGCACGGTTTCCGCCTCGGGGATGGACTGGGGCGTGCTCGCCGCCGCCGGGGTACTGACCATCGTTCCGGGCGCTTTGGTGATCTGGTTTGTCCGCAACTACATCGCCAAGGGCTTTGCCCTGGGGAGGGTCTGATGAGCACCGCTACCCAATTCGCGCCGCGCCGCGCCAACTGGACCCTGATCACGCTGACCGTCGTCCTGCTCCTGGGTGCCGCGCTGGCTTTCCTGATCTGGGCCACGCCGGTGCGCGACGGTGCAAAGGCCTGGACCGACCCGATGATCCGGGGCGGCTGGATGGCCTGGACCTTCCCGGTGGCGCTCTTCTTCTGGTGCATCGCGAGCCTGCTCGTGACCTTCACCATCCTCGCGATCCGTTTCCCGGAAACCCCGCGCAAAGGGTTTCTGCAGATCGAGACCACGCGCGGCGACCGGCTGTTCATTACCCTGCTGGGTTCGGCTTTCATCTGCCTGATCTGGCTGTTCTTCCTGGGGACACCCGTGTGGTGGGCCCTGGTCCTTTGCCCTTTCTACGCCGCAGCGGTGTTCCGCTGGGTCTGAGTACCCCGTCTCCCGGAATGATCCGGGCCGGGCAAACTGACAAGCATTCTCAGGGAGGAGAAGCATGAGACTGAAAAACACAACCACCGCCATGGCGCTTGCGCTGATGGTCTTCGGCGCACCCGCCTGGGCGGACATGGACGCCGCAAAGAAGTTCCTCGACGCCGAGATCGGCGATTTGTCGTCGCTCTCCCGCGCCGATCAGGAGGCCGAGATGCAATGGTTCATCGACGCCGCCAAACCGCTGGCCGGGATGGAAATCAAGGTCGTCTCGGAAACCATCACCACCCATGAATATGAAGCGAAGGTGCTTGCCCCGGCTTTCACCGCGATCACCGGGATCAAGATCACCCATGACCTGATCGGCGAGGGTGATGTCGTCGAAAAGCTGCAGACCCAGATGCAGACCGGCGAAAACATCTATGACGGCTATATCAATGACTCGGACCTGATCGGCACCCACTGGCGCTACAAGCAGGCCCGCAGCCTGACGAAATGGATGGAGGGCGACGGCAAGGCCTTTACCAACCCAGGGCTTGATCTGAACGACTTCATCGGGATCAAATTCACCACCGCCCCGGATGGGGAGCTGTATCAGCTGCCCGACCAGCAATTCGCCAACCTCTACTGGTTCCGCTATGACTGGTTCAACGATCAGAAAACAAAAGACGATTTCAAGGCCAAATACGGCTATGATCTGGGCGTTCCGGTCAACTGGTCGGCCTATGAAGACATCGCCGAATTCTTTACCGGCCGCGATATGTCCTATATCGAGGGCGGCCCCGCCAAGGCCTGGGGCAATATGGACTACGGCAAGAAAGACCCGAGCCTCGGCTGGCGTTACACCGATGCCTGGCTCTCGATGGCCGGCGGCGGCGACAAGGGCGAGCCGAACGGATTGCCGGTCGATGAATGGGGTATTCGGGTCGACGAAAACAGCCGTCCGGTCGGTTCTTGCGTGGCCCGCGGTGGTGCGACCAATGACGCCGCAGCAGTCTATGCTGTGACCAAAGCGGTTGAATGGCTGCAGAAATACACTCCGCCGGAAGCGCAAGGCATGACCTTCGGTGAGGCCGGCCCGGTTCCTGCGCGTGGTGACATCGCACAGCAGATGTTCTGGTACACCGCTTTCACCGCCGACATGGTCAAACCCGGCACCCCGGTGATGAATGAGGATGGCACGCCGAAATGGCGTATGGCCCCCAGCCCGCATGGCGCCTATTGGTCTGAAGGCACCAAGATCGGCTACCAGGATGTGGGCTCCTGGACGCTGATGGAATCCACCCCGGTTGACCGGGCACAGGCCGCCTGGCTCTATGCACAATTCGTCAACTCGAAGACGGTCGATGTGAAAAAATCGCATGTCGGTTTGACCTTCATCCGTGAATCCACGATCCTGGACGAAAGCTTCACCGAGCGGGCTCCGCAACTCGGTGGCCTGATCGAGTTCTATCGCAGCCCGGCCCGTGTGGCATGGTCGCCCACTGGCACCAATATTCCTGACTATCCGAAGCTGGCTCAGCTGTGGTGGCAGAATATCGGCGATGCGATGTCGGGCGCGAAAACGCCGCAGGAAGCCCTCGACAGCCTCTGCGCCGAACAGGAACGTGTGCTGGAACGCCTCGAGCGAGCCGGTGTCCAGGGCGATCTGGGCCCGAAGATGAACGAACCGAAGGACCCGCAGGAATGGCTTGATGCCCCGGGCGCGCCGGTGGCGAAGCTGGAAAACGAAAAGCCTGCGGGCGAGACGGTTTCCTATGATGAGCTGATCAAGTCCTGGCAGTAAACTGACCTGTGGCCGGGCGGCGTAACTTGCCGCCCGGCCTTTCTTCCGCAATCGAGGAATCCCGAGCGATGTCCCATATTCTTGCCATAGATCAGGGGACGACTTCGTCGCGGGCAATCCTCTTCGATCAGGCGCTGAAGCCTGTTACCTCGGCGCAGGAGGAATTCCCCCAGTACTACCCGGCTTCGGGCTGGGTCGAACATGATCCCGCCGATCTCTGGGCCACCGTCGCCGGCACCGCCCGCGCCGCGATCGAGCGCGCCGGTATCGGCGCGGAGGATATCGCCGCCATCGGCATCACCAATCAGCGCGAGACCACCCTGCTCTGGGACCGGTCCACCGGCCAACCGCTTCACAATGCGATTGTCTGGCAGGACCGCCGCACCGCGAGCCTCTGCACCGCGCTGAAAGAGGCCGGGCATGAGCCGATGATCACCGCCCGCACCGGCCTGCTGCTCGACCCCTATTTCTCGGGGACCAAACTAAAATGGCTGCTCGACACGGTTGGGGGCGCCCGCGACCGCGCGCGGCGTGGCGAGCTGGCCTTTGGCACGGTCGACACCTGGCTGATGTGGAACCTGACCGGCGGGCGCGTGCATGCGACGGATGCCACCAATGCGGCCCGCACCATGCTATACAACATCGCCGAAAACCGCTGGGATGACGAAATCCTTGCGCTTCTCGACATCCCGGCCGCGCTCTTGCCCGAGGTGAGGGATTGCGCCGCCGATTTCGGGGTGACGCGGGCCGATCTTTTCGGGCGCGAGATCCCGATCCTGGGCGTCGCGGGCGATCAGCAGGCGGCGACCGTGGGTCAGGCCTGTTTCCATCCCAGCATGATGAAATCCACCTATGGCACCGGATGCTTTGCGCTTCTTAATACCGGCGATCAGATGGTGCCGTCGCAGAACCGTCTGTTGACCACCATCGCCTATCGACTGAACGGGCAGACGACCTATGCGCTGGAAGGCTCGATCTTCATCGCAGGGGCGGTGGTGCAATGGCTGCGCGACGGGCTGCAGATCATCCGCTCCGCCGCTGAGACACAGGGCCTCGCGGAACGCGCCGATCCTGCGCAGGAGGTGATCCTGGTTCCGGCCTTCACTGGCCTCGGCGCGCCCTGGTGGCGACCGGAAGTGCGGGGCGCGATCTACGGTCTGACTCGCAATTCCGGCCCCGCCGAATTTGCCCGCGCGGCGCTTCAAAGCGTCGGCTACCAGACCCGCGATCTGCTGGAGGCGATGCGCGCCGACTGGGGCGCTGCGGGCGACGGAGTGCTGCGGGTCGATGGCGGTATGGTGGCCAGCGACTGGGCGATGCAGTTCCTCTCCGATATTCTCGGCGCGCCGGTGGACCGGCCTTCGGTCACGGAGACTACGGCGCTTGGCGTGGCCTATCTGGCGGGCCTGCAGGCCGGCCTGCAACCCCCGCCCGAAGATTTCGCAAACAACTGGGCGCTTGAGCGGCGCTTTGTGCCTGGCATGGACCCCGGCCTGCGAGAGAAGAAATATGCCGCCTGGAAACGTGCGGTCGCGGCCACGATGGCCGCCGCATGATGCCCGCTTTCTCCGTAGCGTTGCCCGGGCAAGTCCTGTTTGGCCGTGGCGAGGCCACAAAGGCTCCGGCCCTGACCCGCAGCTTTGGCGAAAAGGTGCTGGTGGTGCATGGCCGCGACGCCGCGCGCGTCGGCTGGTTGCTTGCGGAGCTTGCCGGCAGTGAAATCCGCACGATGCGCTGCGCCGCTGAGCCGACCCTTGCCATGATCGAGGCCGCCCTGGGAGAGCTTGCAGGGTTCCGGCCCGATGTTGTGGTCGGGATCGGCGGGGGGGCGGTGCTTGACATGGCCAAGGCGCTGGCGGCGCTGATCCCGGCACCGGGGGGCCCGATGGACCATCTGGAAGTGGTCGGGCGCGGCCTACCACTGGCGCTGCCGGCGTTACCTGTCATCGCCCTGCCGACGACAGCCGGTACCGGGGCCGAGGCAACAAGGAACGCTGTGCTTGGATTGCCCGACCATGGGCGCAAGGTCTCGCTGCGCGACCGAGGCATGTTGCCGCGCATTGCGATCGTAGATCCCGCGTTGACCGATGACTGTCCGCGCGGAGTGACGCTGGCCTCGGGGTTGGATGCGCTGGCCCAGGTCATCGAGCCCTATGTCTCGAACAAGGCGACCCCCTTCACCGATGCGCTGACGCTGCCGGCCATCGGGCGCGGTCTTGCCGCCCTGCAAAGCCTGATGCGGGGCGAGGATCCTGCGGCCCGCGACGAGATGGCCTGGGTCAGCCTCACAGGCGGGATCGCGCTGGCCAATGCCGGGCTGGGCGCGGTGCATGGCCTTGCCGGTGTCATCGGCGGAATGACGACGGCGGCGCATGGTGCAGTCTGCGGCGCGTTGCTCGGGCCGGTGATTGCGGCAAATCGGGCAAAGGCAACGGGTAAGATCGCGGCCCGGCTCGACACCGTCTGTGATATTCTGGCCGCAGGCCTTGGCGTATCTGCTGACGATGCCCCCCGGGCACTGATCACATGGGCGCGCGAAGCGGGGCTTCCCGGATTGCAAGCCCATGGGCTGTTGCCAGAATCCTTTGCTGATGTGGCAAGGGGTTCGCTCCAGAGCAGTTCCTTCAGGGGCAACCCCGTCACGTTGACGACTGTGGATCTTCAAGAGGTTCTGGCGGAAGCGTTCTGAACGCCGCAAGCACCGGTCAAAACTGCATTATATTTCCTCGCTCTGAGGCATTGTTCCAATCGGGTGACTCGTCCCATCGCAGTTCTCAACCAGAACGGGATGTGTCGATCTGATCATTCCGTAGCCGACTGCTATGCATCAGTCCTGCTGACCTGCCACTGATCTTTCACCCAGCTGCGACCGGAGCCGGTAGTTGATTTACGCCTTTCAGCGTGGGTTGAGCAATCGCCCGGCGCGCGGAACCCTCATCGCGTGCAGCGGGACGGGCGATTGCGGTGGTCAGATGCAGGGCGAAGCCTGCGGGGGTCTGGTAGCCGAGGGCCGAATGGGGCCTTTCGGTGTTGTAGTCGGTGACCCAGGCCGCGATCAGATCGCGGGCATGAGCGAGGTTGCGGAACAGCGTCTCGTTGAGAAATTCGTCTCGAATCCTGCCATTGAAGCTTTCCACAAAGCCGTTTTGCATTGGCTTGCCCGGCGCGATGTAGTGCCATTCGACCTTGTGTTCGTCGCACCACTTCAGGATCGCGTTCGAGGTCAGTTCCGTCCCGTTATCGCTGACGATCATGCCGGGCTTGCCGCGGCGTTCGATCAGCGCCGCCAGTTCCCGCGCCACGCGACGACCGGAGATGGACGTGTCCGGGATCGCCGTGAGGCACTCGCGCGTGACGTCATCGACCACGTTAAGCACCCGGAATCGTCGCCCGCAGGCGAACTGGTCATGGACGAAGTCGAGGGACCATCGCGCATTGGCCCGCGCCTCGATCAGGATCGGGGCCCTTGTGCCAATGGCTTTGCGCCGTGCTTTGCGTTTACGCATCGTTAACCCTTCCTCGCGGTAGAGCCGGTAAATCCGGTTGATCCCAGACGCCTCGCCCTCCCGCCTGAGCAGCACGAAGAGCCGTCGGTAGCCGAACCTGCGCCTCTCATTGGCCAGATCACGCAACCGCCCGCGCAGCGCCGTCTCTGGCGTTCGCTGCGACTGGTAGCGCACCATCTTACGGTCCGCCCCGGCAATCTGACACGCCCGCCGCTCCGACAACCCGAGATGGGCCTTCAGATGCGCGACAGCCTCGCGCTTCGCGACGGGCGTCACCATTTTTTTTGGAGAAGCTCTCGCATCGCCGCCATGTCGAGCATCTGCTCGGCCAGCAGCTTCTTCAGCCTGGCATTCTCATCCTCCAGTGACTTCAGCCGCTTGGCTTCCGAAACCGTCATCCCGGAATACTTCGCCTTCCAGGCATAGAACGTGCCTTCCGACATCCCGTGCTTACGGCAAAGATCGGCACACTTCGCGCCCGCCTCATGCTCCTGCAGGATGCCAATGATCTGCTCTTCCGTCAGTCGTGCCTTCTTCATCGTCCGTCCTCTCCATGGGCCGGACTCTAATCCCAGATGGAGGAAAAATCCCGTGGCAGGTCACTGCCGCCGCAAGCCGCGGGTACGCGACTTTCCAGCCTCGGTCTTCAGCCAACCGGCCAGCTTCTCGGCATAGGGATCAAGCTTGCTGGGCCGCTCCGGCGTTGCAAATTTTGGCTCTATCGTATTAGCTGTGTTTCGGCATGCAATCTTGGCCCCTTAGGCGGGGGTATCGGCACCCAATTTTGGGTCTGACGCAGATTTGGTGCAGTTGAACTTCAACCTCGCTACATTTTGACCTTCTTTCAGGGAGGTTACCGATGGCGTCATGGTTTTCACGCCGAGATTTTCTGCCGGCAGGGCTTACGGCCGATCAGATCGAGCTCGATGGCAATACCATCCGTATCCATGCCCGCTCTTCGGCGGCCGCGGCCGCCTGTCCACACTGCGGGAGCATTTCGGAGCATGTCCACAGTCGGTATCGACGTCGCCCGGCCGATGTTCCTGCGCATGGGCGAGCCGTGGAAATCGTCTTGCAGGTTCGTCGCTTTCGCTGCCGCGCGCCCGGCTGTCCGGCCCGGATTTTCGCCGAACGGTTTCCGCCCGGCGTCACCCGACCGCATATGCGACGCACCTCGCGCTTGCAGGATCTTGTGCGTCACCTCGGTGTTGCCCTCGGCGGACGACTTGCTCAGGCGCTTGCCCGGCGCCTTCTCGTGCCTGCAAGCAAAGACACGTTCTTGCGTGGGGCGCGGAGCCTGATGGGCCTCGTCTCCGAACCACCGCGTGTCATCGGCATCGATGAGTGGGCATGGCGCAAGGGGCAGCGTTACGGCACGATGATCTGCGACCTGGAACGGCGGCAGGTGATCGACCTGCTGCCCGATCGCGAGCCTGGCACCGTGGAAGCGTGGCTCCGCGCAAATCCCGGCATCCGGATCATCGCCCGCGACCGCAACGGCGGCTATGGCGGTGCCGCCACCCGTGCCATGCCACAGGCAGTTCAGGTCGCCGATCGTTGGCATCTGCTTGAGAACGCGAGTGCCGCATTCTTGGCGGCCGTGCAGCGCAGCATGCCCGTCTTCCGCAGGGCGATCGGGGCGAAGACGCTCGATCCCGCGCTGCTGACGGCAGCGGAAAGGCTGCAATACGAAGGCTTTCGACGTCGCCAGCAAACCAATCGGATGGTGAGGACGATGGCCGGTGAGGGCCTGCCCATCAAGCGTATCGTCCGCTCGACCGGCCTCAGCCGCAAGCTCGTTCGCCAGATCCTGCGTGGCGAGCGCGAAGATGTCTGTAAACGGTCTCTGGGCGGCACTGTCAGCTTAGCTTGACGGCCTGAAGTTCCAGTGCAGCAGGTCGTCGATGCCGCTTTGCGGGTGACCACTGGCGATGGCTGCGAGGGTTGCCTCGAGGTAGGCGAAGGGCTCGATGCCGTTGATTTTGCAGGTCTCGATCAATGAGGCGATGCGCCCCCAAGCGGTGCCGCCTTCGTCGTGGCCGGCGAAGAGGGCGTTCTTGCGATTGAGGGCGATGGGACGGATCAGATTTTCAACCCTGTTGGAGTCGATCTCAACGCGGCCATCGGTCAGGAAGGTCTGCAACCCATCCCATTGGTTATGGATGTAGGAGAGCTTCTCGCCCAGCCGGGATTTGGAGGAGATTTTCCGGCGCTGTGCCTGAAGCCATTCACCGAAGGCTGCCACCAGCGGCACGGTGCGAGCCTGACGGGCGGACAGGCGCTGGCCGGGCGAGATACCGCGGATGTCGGCCTCGACGGCATAGATTTCGGCGATCTGACGCAGGCCCTCGGCGGCAATCTCCGAGCCATCGCGGTCGAAGACCTCCTTCAGCTTGCGTCTGGCATGCGCCCAACAGTGCGCCACCCGAATGGGGGCGCCGCCCTTGCGCGAGAGTTTGGTCAGGCGGTTGTAGCCGGTGTAGCCATCGACTTGCAGGATACCGTCGAAGCCGGTGAGGAAGGTTTCGGCATTCTCGCCCGCACGCCCGGGGGCATAGAAGTAGACCACGCCGGGCGGATCGTCCCCGCCCCATGGTCGGTCATCGCGGGCCAAGGCCTAGAGATATCCGGTCTTTGTGGTCCCCGCCCTGGGTCCAGCACCGGGGCAGTGGTTTCGTCCATGAACAGCTTGCCGGATCGTTTCAGGTGCCCGGCCAGCCGGTCCACCACCGGTTTCAGATGGAACGCGGCACGGCCGACCCAGTCGGCCAGCACAGAGCGGTGCAGATCAAGACCCGCCCGCGCGAGGATCTGGCTCTGGCGATACAAGGGCAAATGATCAGCATATTTGCTGACCAGCACATGGGCGAGCGTCGCCTCGGTCGGCAGGCCGCCCATGATCAGGTGGCTGGGTGCCGGGGCCTGGGTCACCCCGTCAGTGCAGGTCCGGCAGGCGTATTTCGGCCGCACCGTAACAATGACCCGCAACTGGGCCGGCACGATGTCCAGCCGTTCGCTGCGGTCCTCGCCGATCTTGTGCATGACACCGCAACCACAGGGGCAGATCAGGCTGTCAGGCTCGATGATTTCCTCGATGCGCGGCAATGCAGCCGGCAGGTTGCCGATGGTGCGCTTTGGCGCGGGCCTGGTTGTCCCGTCGCCCCCTTTGGAGGAACGGGTTTCTTTCTCGGCCTCGACCTCGGCCAGCGCGATAGACAGGTCCTCGAAGGCCAGCTGCCGCTCGTCCTCGGACAGCTTTTCCGACCGTTTGCCATGCAGGGCATGGTTCAACTCAGCGATCAGATGCTCCTGCCGCCGGGTGATTTCCGTCAGCGCCGCCACCGTTTCCATCAACGCCTGCACCGCCGCGCGTTGCGCAGACGGGATGGTGGACAGATCAAGAGCGGGGACGGCCTGCATGGCCTGAAGCTATCACCAAACCCCAGCAAAAACACGCAAAACCAACCCGTTGATTCACTCCGCCGCAGCTGGCGGGCGTGCCTCCAACGCCTTAACCTTGCGCCAGTCCAGTCCGGCAAACAGCGCCTCGAACGGGGCATGGTTCAGCGCGATCAGCCCATCTTTGATAGCAGGCCAAGTGAAGCCTCCCCCTTCCAGTCGCTTGTAGGCCAGCACCAGACCAGTGCCGTCCCAATAGAGCAGCTTCAATCGATCAGCGCGGCGCGAGCGGAACACAAAGACCGTGCCGGTGAACGGATCCTTGCGCAGCACCGACGACACCAGCGCCGCCAAACCATCATGCCCTTTCCGGAAGTCGATCGCCTTCGTCGCGACCATGATCCGAACCGGGTTCGACGGGAAGATCATGCGCCAGCCGTCAGCGCGCGGGCCACCGATGCTATCCGATCTGCCGAGGCCCCGGCTTCCAGGCGGATAGTCACTGCACCGACAACGACCTCGGCCCGCTCCGCCACAGGCCGCACGACGAAAGCGGGCGGCTCCTCGACCGGGCCCAGCATCAACATCGCGAACTCTTCGGGGTCTTCCGGCGCGGGCAGAACCAGCCGCCCCTTCCGCGCCAGCGTTCGCCACGATGATACATGGTTTGCAGGCACTCCGTGCCGTCGCGCCACCTCGTTCACCGATGCGCCAGGCTCCAGCGTTTCCGCCACGACCCGAGCCTTCACCTCATCCGGCCACTTCCGGTTCCGACGGCCACGGCCGCCAACCGGGAGAACCTCCAATGTAGTCTCCATGGAGAAACTCCGTCCTGATCATCACGAACATCCAATGCGACAATCAGGTCAAAGCCTGGAAGGTGCGGTCCAGCCGCCGCTTACGAATATATGCGTAAGGTCCGGTAATTGGCGCAGGCAGGGAGTGGCAATTCTCACCCATTGTCAGGGCTAATATGCGGACCTCCACCTGAAAATGCCAACCATTGAGTTCCTGGGCGACGTTGATGTTTGGCCGGCTTTACATTTTGATGAGGTTAGAGGCGAAGAGGTGTTTCATCGTTGAATCTTGCCTGTCGAGACTGCAATGCCGTGTGCGGCCAACTGCGCCTGTAATCCCGAGCATCCAAATCGGATCCGAATTTCTGTAACGCGCGCTGCGTAAGCCTCAGCTCCGATCGCCCGTTTCAAATCGCGCTCGTGGAAATATCGGTTGATGAACGGGGCTGGCGCCATCAGACGTTGCAACTGGCTGGCCACTGGCGAAATCGACTTGGCAGCTTGTGGAGGCGGGCCCGGCCGAATTTCACCATCGCCGCCTCGCCACTTCCGCATGAACCCGAGCAGATACCCCGCCGGCACAGCCTCACGCCCACGCCGCCGGTTGAACTCCCGGAACCGCTCCCAGATGTGCCGGCTGTCCGCCACACTGCAGGGCAGGGTGGTCTTGGCCTGCCCGATCAGCGCCAGCCAGCGTGCTGCCGCTTCAGGCTTTTCACGATCCACCATGATTGTTCCGTGAAATACATTTTTGTTTGAATCTCTTATATAAGGCGAAGTGTCGTCTGTGGTTGACACCTCATCCACTGCATCCGTCTCATCGCAGCAGCCGAACCGGAAGAGCCAGGGCGCGAACCTGCCCCTGCCGCGACGGCGCAGAAGCCGCAGCCCGGAAGCCGCCAGTTCCGTCAGCAGGCTGTGCAGATGCTGGCGCGAGACCTCCATCCGTTCGGCGAGATCGCTCAGGGTAAAGGCGGCGGTGCCATGGGGCAGGCCGTTGTAGCCCTCCTTCCAGGCGATGCCGTCGAGAATGAGGGTCGCAAGCTTGTGTGCGGCGCAGGAGAGGTCGGTGTGGGTGATGCGGCGAAGGATGGCGCCAGTGGTGAGTTCCATGATCGTCGTCTCCGATACGACGCGCCAGGCTCACAGCAATACATCACCATCGCAAACAATAGAGCATTATTGGTTGCGCAACCTCAAAGGATGTGCTAGAACACTCTGGCTAGGTGAGTGTTCTTTGAGGTTTTGGTGTTGGACCTTTGGTCTGGCGTCTTCTTCAAAAAAGGGGATCGAACGTCCCCGACACAGAAAGCCGCCGGGGCCGCAAGGCTCCGGCGGCTTTTCAATAGCGGACCTCTTCCGATCCATAGTTTCCGGCATGGTCACGCCAATCCACGAAGACCGAGCGCCAGGAATAGCTGCGGCAATGCTCCGGGACCGCGAGGCTCGATGCCTCCGGGACAGCTGCAACCGAGGATCTGGCCCAGCCATAGTCGCCTTGCGTGCCATAAGATCCGAGACGGGTGGAATCGCTGCGGATACAGTCTCCATCCCGGTTCTGATGCTGGCTGAACTGGATGTGGTAAACCCGGATGCTGCGCACGAAGTCGAAAGCATCGCCGGAGATGTCGATATCGGCCTGCTCCAGGGCCTGCGCGAGGATAAGTCCCGGCACTTCGATAGGGGTCGGCCGAGTGCTTACAGGCGGCTCGCGGAACGCGATGTCATAGAGTCGCTCCATCGGGCTGAGCGGCGCACCGCCACTGACGGATGCGCCCATCGGGCAGCGCCAGATCTGCAGGGGCGGTTCAACCGGCCAGGGCGTGATGCGGCGAATGAACTCAGCGCGGGCCCGGGCGCAGGGGACGGAGGCTGGCCAGCCGCCAGCGAGGCACAGAAGGATGGCGCAGTCGATCTGGTAGGTCTGTGCCTGGACGGGGGCAGGGCTCGATACTGCGGCGGTCAGGGCCAGAGAGGCTGACAAAACGGTGGTTCGAAGGGCAGGGTACATGGAGGCGACTCGCTCAGTTACCCCCTATCGCTACGATACACCATTATTGAATGCAACATTCTTGCATTGCTTATCGTATGGCCTGCGCGTCCGGTTTTCGCCTCAGTGCCCCACCACGCTCTGGAAGCGACCGAAATCCTGACTGACCTCCTGTGCCTCAGAGAAGGCGCGGGCACGCTCGGCATCGAGGCAGCGGAAGTAGTCCTGCACTGCGGAGATGTAGCCCTCGAAGTCCTCCCGGATCAGATCGGCATAGGCCCGTACATCGGCCGGGTCGCTTGGCAACCATGGCCGTTCGGGAGGATCGCATGACGCTGAGGCGGCGGAGCAACTCACCATGATCGCGACAAGGCAGGGTAGCAGGCGCAGCTTCACCATGTTTCGGACGAGACCCCGTCATTGCTTTGATTTGTCACAGTCTTGGGCTATCCACCCTTATGGAGCGATGATCTGCCGTCAATACGACAAATAATCATTGCTATCAATAATGGTGTAATGATACGGCTATGGTGATTTGATTCCCCATGGCCTGACCCATTCTATGGAGAGGAGCCGCGGGGAGACCATGCTAGAAGACGCCCCGAATGTGGTTACAGAAGACGGATTGCGACAGCTGCTCGCCCAGGGCTATTCGGCCGAAGTGGTCTGTCGGACCGCAGCCGAGAAGCGCCTCAACGCCTGGTACGGCTCCTGGTATGTGCGGGCCATCGGGCCCGCTGGCGGCGATGAGAAGATCGTCGTCACCAGCCGCAATTACATCAAGGCGCGCGAGTTCAAGACCGTCGCCGGGCTTGTCAGCTTCCTCTCGGATATCGGAATGCGCACGGCGCATATTCCGCTCGAAGAAGGGGGACGCTCTCTCCACCAACTGCCGGAGCCCGCGCCCGCGCAGCAGGGCTGAGGCTTCATCCCTTCTTCTGGCCCTTTGCGTCCTTGCCGGGTTCAATCCGGTCGATGCGAGCGCAGAGGGTTTTGTGTTTCGGGTGGCGCTGGATGGCCAACTGGCCTCGGTGTCATCCGACACGGGCTTCATGCGCCAGTTCGGTGCCGAGACGCCGGATCGTCTCTTCCTCTTCACGACACCGCAGGACGAACCGGGCGCTAGTGCCAGCGCCGTTGCGCCGCAGCCTGTTTCTGCCAGCCCCGAGATTCTGCAAGGCATCGAAGACACCGCCTTGCGCTATGGTGGCCATGCCGCGCTGAGGCGGGCGGGGCTGTCTGTTACTGACTGGACGCTGTTCTACCGCGCCAATATCGAGGTCGAGAGCGCCTATAACCCTTCTGCGCTCAGCCATGCCGGAGCCATCGGCCTCGGCCAGCTGATGCCCGATACCGCCAGCTTTCTCGGGGTCGATCCGAACGACTGGCGGCAGAATCTCGACGGATCGGCCCGCTATCTCCTCCTGATGCTTGAGACATTCGGCACGCCGGAGCTGGCGCTGGCCGCCTATAACGCCGGACCCGAGGCCGTCAGCCGCCACGGTGGCATCCCCCCTTATGTTGAGACCCAGGGCCACGTGGCCCGTGTGCAGGCCGTTTATACGCGGCTGAAAGGAACGAGTTGATGAAGTCCCCTTCCGTCACCGGCATCATGACGATGGCCTTTGTGGTCCTGGCCGGTCCCGCGCTGGCACAGAGCATCGACCTCTCGCCGGTGCAGACCCTGCTGCAAGGCATCGTTGATGCCATCACCGGCCCCCTGGGCATCGTGATCGGCACGCTGGCGCTGATCGGGGTCTTCCTGTCCTGGCTGTTCGGGATTCTCGACTTCCGTCAGGCTCTCTGGGTACTGGTGGCAATCGCCGGCATTGCCGCCGCGCCGACCATCGTTGCCGCGATCTGGACCACCTGAGGTCGCAGAGCCATGGCGGAACAGTCGCGCGTCTTCATCGGCCTCTTGCGGCCCCCCAAGCTGATGGGACTGCCGATCATGTATTCCATGGTCTGGCTCTTCGGCTCGTCGATGCTGTTCCTCTGGGCCCAGAGCTGGATCATCGTCGTGGCGGCCGGGATTGCCTGGCCGCTCTTATGGAAGGCGGCGGACTGGGATCCGAACTTCCTCGACGTGCTGGTGATCACGCTGCAGGAGACCCCGCCGACACGGAATCGCAAGCATCACGGGGGAGACAGCTATGCCCCGTGATGCCGTGACCGCTGCAATGGATGAGTCAGCAATTGGCTCCGATCCGATCTCGGCGCTGCCGACCTGGGCCGGGAAGGAGAAGCGGCTCGCACATATGCTGCCCTATGTCAGCCTGGTCGCTGGAAACACGATCCGCACCCGGGGCAATGAGCTGATGCAATGCATCCGGCTGGAGGGAGTGAACAGCACAACCTCCGAGGACAGCCATCTTGACCGGATCGGGGCATTGCTTGCGGGTGTGGTGGCGCAGGTCGGGACGGAGTTTTCGTTCTATCTGCACAAGGTATCGAAGGCGGTGGACACCAATCTGCCGCCGATACCGGGCGACGGGTTTGCCGCTGCGGTCGATACGCGCTGGCAGGCGCAGCTTGCGAAGAGCTGGCTGCGCGACAAGACCCTGACGCTATCAATCCTGAAACGCCCCGCCCCGGGCAGCCGGACCCCCTTCATCGCCGCGGCTTCGCGCGCCCGACTTGCCGCCGATACCACGCGGAGGCTGCGGAAGCTTGATGAGGTCGTCGGCTTCATGCTCTCCAGCTTCTCCGATCTGAAGCCCCGCCTGCTGACGGCCGAAAGCGGCGAGTTGCTCGGCTTCCTCGGCAGCCTGAACACTGGGGAGGAACACCCGCTCTTCCCGACCTCGCGCCTCGGCATCCTCGCCGAGGACGTTGCCAATACCCGCGTCACCTTCCGCGGCCCGGAGATCCACCTGACTGATGGCGCCGTGGGCGAGAAGTTCGGGGCAATCTTTGCCGTGAAGAACTACCCGGCCAAGACCGACAGCCTGATGCTCGATGAGCTGAATCTGCCGGTCGATATGGTGGTCACCCATTCCTTCGTGCCGATCAATTCGAACATCATGGCGGGCCGGATCAAACGCCAGTTGCGGCTGATGCAGGCCGCCAATGATGGTGCGGTCAGCCTCGCTCAGGAGTTGGAACTGGCGCAGGATGATCTGGAATCGAAGCGCCTGATCTTCGGCGAACACCATATGACCGTGGCGGTCTATGCCAGATCCCGGGCCCATCTCGACGACATCTGCGCCGAGATCCGCAACATCTCGGCCAGTTCCGGCATCAACCTGATCTCGGAAGGCTTTGGGTCGCGTGCGCATTTTATGGCGCAGCACCCGGGGAACACCGGCGCTCGCAGCCGAAAAGCAGCGATCACCAACCACAATTTCGCGGATCTCGCGACCTTCCACCGCACGCCACTCGGCAAGACCGGTGAGGAACTGCCCTGGGGCGTGCCAATCTCTGTGTTCCCGACTCCGGAGCGAAGCGGCTTTCGGTTCAGCTTCCATGAGCAGGGCTCGCCGCTCAAGGAACCGACCGGCGGGCACACCCTGATCCTCGGGCGCCCCGGTTCCGGGAAGTCGGTGTTGGCCGCTTTCCTGATGACCATGGCACGGCGGGCCGGTGCGCGGCTTTTCATCTTTGATTACCGCGCCGGAATGAAGATGGCCGTCCGCGCTCTTGGCGGCAGCTATGCCACGGTACGTGCGGGCAAGCCCACGGGGCTGAACCCGCTTCAGACCGAGATCGACAATCGCGGTCAGGCGTGGCTGGCCGATTGGCTGGCGACACTGCTGGAACGCCGCGACCGGCCGCTGACCCCTGTTCAGACCAACCGTCTGCAGGAGGTTGTGCGCCAGAACGCCGGTGCCGACCATGCCGGACTTCGCAACTGGTCGGACTTTGCCTCACTGCTGGTCTCGACCGATGACGATGGCGATCTCTTCGAGCGGATGCAGGAATGGACCGAGACCGGCCGCTATGGCTGGATCTTCGGGGCCAACCCGCAAGACAGCTTCTCGCTCGGCGGTGAAGTATCCGGGTTCGATCTGACCGGCATCCTCGATTCCGAGAGTGAGCGCGAGCGGATGGCCGTGCTCTCTTACCTTTTCCGCCGGGTCGAGCGGGTGATCGAGGATCGCCGCCCGACGGTGATCCTGATCGACGAGGCCTGGAAGGCGCTCGACAATGGCTATTTCGCGGATCGTCTGAGCAACTGGCTGGTCACGGCCCGCAAACAGAACGCGGTCGTTGTGATGATGACCCAATACGCGAGCCAGCTCGAACGCACACGCACCGGCAAGACCATCGTCGAGGCGGTGCCGACCCAGATCCTGCTGCCAAATATCCGCGCCAGCGCGGCCGATTACGCGATGCTCGGTCTCAGCGGGAAGGAACTCGATGTCCTTCTGGGTGTGGGTACCGCATCGCGCCTGGCGCTGGTGCGCGACGACCGTGGCTCGGTTGTCATCGATGCCGATCTCTCAGCCCTCGGCCCTCTCGTCACCGTCCTTGGCGGGATGGAGAAAGGCGAGCAACTCGTGGGGGCGGATTACCGCGACCGCCCTGATTTCTGGAAGGAGAAGTCGTGATGTCTCGTGTAACTGGTGCCCGGTTTCTTCATCTTCCCGTCCTCGGCAGTCTCCTGCTCCTTGCCGCTTGTGCAGGCGGGCAGGCCCCACGGGCCAATTGCTTCAGCTTTGTCGAACGTCCTTCCCGCGTCACGGTCTCGACCATGGGCGGCGAGGTCTCGCGAGCGGCAGACCCTTGCGCTTTCACCCTGATCGGCGCGGCGAACTGACGCCATGGCGCGGATCTTGCCACAGGTTATGATCGGCATTTCGCTTGCGCAGCCCTTGGGCGCGCAGGGTGTGCCGACCTTTGACGCTCAGGGCTTTGCCAGGACGGCGGCGACGATTGCACAGCGAGATCTGGATATCGCGTTGCAGCGCGACCGGCTGGCCCGGGAAGAGGAACTGGCCGAGATTGAGCGCCAGCAGCTGGCCTCATTGGAGAGCATTCTTGGCGCGATGACCACCGGCGCAAGCGCTTCAGTCGGTGCCACCGTCGCAGCGCTGGAGGCCGGGCACGTGGGAGAGACGGCTGCATCGTCAGTCTATGCGACCGAAGACGGCAACCCCGCCGCCACCCGCCTGTTCGGAGACGCCCGCGAAACGGTCGAAGAGCTGATCATCCGCGGAGCCCGCGACACCTACTCTCTCTCAGGCGTGTCGCGCGCTGGCCTGACGCCGGTGCAATGGCGCTGCCTCCTTCAGGCTCTGATTTGGCAGGAAAGCCGCTTCCAGATCGGCGCTCAGTCCGGCGTGGGTGCCTTTGGCCTGACGCAGATCATGCCGGGCACCGCCGGCGATCTCGGGATCTACCCGGCCTATTATGAGGATCCCTACCTGCAGGTGACCGGCGGCGCACGTTATCTGGCGCAGATGCTCGGCATGTTTGACGGCAACATCATCCATGCGCTGGCCGCCTATAATGCCGGGCCCGGCCGTGTGCAGCAATACAGCGGCGTGCCGCCCTTTGCCGAGACCCAGAATTATGTCGTGGTGATCCCGGCGCAGTACAATCGCTATCTCGCGATGGTGGGCGGCCCCGATGCGCTCGGCACCATCGATCCGGTGCTGCTGGCCAATGCGAGCTTCAGCCTCTCGGCGCATGGATCCGGTGTCTATGGCGATTATTCCATGGTGTCGGTTCAGGCTGCGGCACAGCGCTTATATGACATAATTCAGATTATCGGAGCGACTGAAGACGTGCAGGCGTCCATCGCCCTGAACACCTATGCGCGTGCCGAGCTGGCCCGGATCGTTGCCATCCGCACCCGGCTCAAAGCGGCGCAGACCCAACCCTTGAGTGACGAACAGATCGCGCTGGCCGCTGCACAGGCGGCCGAGCGGCGGTTCATGGATTTCCGATTGGAGGATTTGCGATGAGACGGTTTCTGATCAGCACGGCACTTTGTCTCGGTCTCGCCAGCGGCGCCTCGGCCCAGGGCGTGCCGACGGTCGATACTCAGAACATCGCCCAGGAAATCCGTCAGCTGCAGCAGATGCTGGAAGATTTCGGGATCCAGAGCGACATTTTCGAGAATGCGCTTGAGCAACTCGACGTGTTGCAGCAGCAGTTCGACCAGTTGCAGAGCATGTACGCGTCCCTCACCGGACCGCGCGAAATCCTCGGCCTGCTCATGGGCGGCGACCTCGATCAGCTTCTCGAGGCCAAGTTCGAAGACATCCCCGGCCTGATCCGCGGCATCCAGCAAGGCGACTGGAGCAATCTGCTCGGGGGCACCGCCGGGCCGATGCGCACCCAGATGCAAGCAGCGCTGGCGAGCGCGGGTTTCGACGAGGATTCCCTTCGTGAGATCGCCACCAGCGGGAGCCCCGGGGCCGAGGGCATTGCCACACGGGCGACCACGGGCGCGGTTCTCTCGGCAGCGGCACAAAACAGTCATGTGGAAGCGGCGCAGTCTCTGGCGCGGGTCGAGCGCCTCGTCGCGATGATCCCCGATATGGACGATCTCAAGGCCTCGATGGACCATAACACCCGTGTCACGGCAGAACTCGCCATCGCCATGACCCGGATGTGGGAGTTGGAGGCGATCCAGACCATCGGCGCGGGCAACGCAGGCGTGGTCGATGCCGCGACTATTGCCGAAGAGCGGCGCTACATGGACTTCACTATGCCGAGCCTCGAATGACGGCGGGCGCGAATATGGCCGTGCGGGAGGTCGTCGAGGAAGAACTGGTCTATGGCGCACTGCGCCGGGAGCGCCAATGGCGGGTGATCGGTCTGTCTGGAGCGGGCTTTGGGGTTCTGGGCTGCCTCGCGGCGGCCGCCGTCGCGATCCTTGTCGAGCCTCCCCTGCCCGTGGTGGTGCCTTATGACCCCGAAAGCGGGCTCGCCTTGCCGAACGCGACTGTTCAGGCAGTGCGACTGTCCGAGCGCCCGGCGGTCATCGAGTCCCAGATCTATCGCTACATCATTGACCGCGAGACCTACAACCAACTCGACAACGACCTGCGGGTGAACCGGGTTCTGGCGCAATCCATCGGCGCGGCGGAGGCCAGCATGCGGGCCATGTGGACCAGCGGCCAGGAGAGTTTCCCTCCGACCCGCTACGGCGCCACATCCGAGATGGCGGTCGAGATCGCCAGCATCACCCTTATCGGCGAAAATCGCGCTCAGGTTCGCCTGCGCAAGCGCCTGACCAGCCCGCAGGGCGGACAGGTCGGGCTCTTCACCGCGACGCTGATGTTCGAGTTCCGCCCAGAGCGTGCCCGCTCGATCGACGCTGTCTGGCAGAACCCCTTCGGCTTCACCGTCACCCAATATGCCATCAGATCGGACCGGTCGGAATGAAGCTTGCCCTGCCCCGCCTACTCCTCCCTTCCCGGCTTCTGTCCGCCGTCCTGATCGTCGCAGCCTTGCCCGCGTTCGCAGAAACCACACCGCGCCCCGGATCGCATGACAGCCGGGTGCGGGTTGCCACCTGGACCGAGGGACAGGTCTACCGCGTGGTCACCAATCTGACCCGCGTCACTTCGATCGAGTTCGGAGAGGGGGAAACCATCCGCTCGATCATCGCGGGAGACACCGCAGGATTCCAGTTCGACGGCGTGCCCGGCGGCCGGGCCTTTGCGATCAAGCCGGTGGCGTCGAATGTCGCGACGAACATCACCGTCTATACCAACCGGCGCTCCTACTATTTCCATGTCGTCGAAGCGCGCGAGACTCCACATTATGTCGTGCAGTTCCGCTACCCTGATGCAGCCACGCCTGCCGTCAATGCCGTCGCTGCAGGTGCGCCGAACAGCAACTATGCTGTCAGCAGCCAGACCGAGTTCACACCGACAGCGGTCTGGGATGACGGCACATTCACCTATTTCCGCTTCCCGCGGAACGCCCCTGTGCCTGCGATCTTCCGCTGGACCGGCGGCCGCGAGCGAACCGTGAACTCGGTCGCGCAGGACGAGGGTGTGATCCGGGTCTCCGGGGTTCACCGCCAATGGGTGTTGCGCCTCGGGGAGGAGGTCATCTGCATCCAGGACATGTCAGGCTCTGAGGGCGGGGCATCGTCATGAGCGGCGCTCCCGACGATCTCTCTGCCCGCCTCAAAGCCATAGAGGCCTCGACGGGAAAGCGTAAGGTGCCCGCACGCCCCTCTCTCTTTGCGGCCCTGCTCGGCAGCGCCGCAATTCTGGTGATCGGTGGACTGGGGTGGTTGCTCCTACAGCCAAAGCCAGAGCCCAGCTTGCCAACGGCTGCTGCTGAAGAGTTCCAGAGCGCAGGGTCGGGCTTCGGAGAATTCCCGGTAACGCCGGTTTCAGAACCTGCTCCGGCACCCACGCCGGTTCCTGAAGGGCCAAGTGCCGCAGAACTCGAACTGCGAGAAACCCTTGGCAGATTGCAAGCCGAACTGGCCGAAATGCGCGCGCGCCCCGTCGAAACCGGCGATCCAGCGGCGCAGGCGGCAATCGCGGACCTGACAGCACAGCTGGCGGCTCTGGATGCCTCGAACGCGGAAGCCCGCAGCGCTCTTGAGCGGCAGCTCGTCGAGCGGGACCGCGAGTTGGAGCGGATCCGCATGGATCTCGAGATTGCCCGGCTAGGAGCGCCCGGCAACGGCGAGGAAGATGCAAGGCTTGCGGAGCTCGAGCGACGGCGGGCAGCTGAGGCAGCGGCGCGCGAGGCACGCATCACTTCCCCCATGCTGGCCTGGTCCGGTGTGGGTGGGGGAGTGAACGGAGAAACCGAGGTCGAAGCCGCCCGGTTGAGCGCCGACGAGGCCTTCGTGCGGGGTGGCGCGGCGGCGGCGCCCATGACCCGCGCCGAGATCATCGTGAACCCCGGTCATACCGTGGTGCAAGGCACGATGATCCAGGCCGTCCTGGAAACCGCGATGGACAGCACCCTACCCGGCGTGATCCGGGCGGTCGTCTCGGAAGATGTACATTCCTTTGACGGCACCCGTATCCTGATCCCGCGCGGTGCCCAGTTGATTGGACGCTACCGCTCCGAGGTCTCCCTCGCGCAATCCCGGGTGATGGTCGGCTGGGATCGGATCATCCTACCCGACAACCAGACTGTCCAGATCAGCGCCTTTGGCGGTGATGAACTCGGCCGCTCCGGTGTCACCGGAGATGTCGACAGCGCTTTGGCACCCGCTTTGGCTCGGCGGCACTCATTTCCCTCATCGGCGCGGTCCCGGCAGCGGCCGCCGCGAGCATTGACGACGACACGACCTCGGATGCGGCCAGCGATGTGGCGACGGACCTGCGCGATGCCAGCCGCAGCGTGATGCAGGACTATCTCTCGATCCGCCCGGTGATCCGTGTGCCACAGGGCACCCGCATCACCGTGATGGTCGACCGCGATCTGGAGATCCTCTGATGGCGGCAAGTTACCTCGAAGCCTCTTTGTCTCGATTGGGGGATCCGATCCGCAGTCCCTATGTGATCGAGATCTGCATCAACCCAGATGGCCGGGTCTGGGGCGAGTTCCAGGGCGATCACTTCATGCGAGACCTGGGTCAGCCGCTCACACAGATCGAGATCCGCGACCTCGGAAACCAGATCGCCTCGGCGGCGAATACGACGCTGAGCGCCCGCAAGCCCATCGTGTCGGTCAGTATCCTTTGGGGGAATCGACCGATCCGGGCTCAGGTCATCCAACCACCTGCGGTCGAGGGCGGATTTTCCATCTCGCTGCGCTTCTTCTCGACGCTCCCGCTCGAGCAGATCAGGCTTGGCTTCCTCTACGGCCGCGAACGTAGCCTTGAAGGTCTGCGCAAGGAACGCAACCTCGCGCTTCGGAAGGTGGTGGCCTCGGGCGAGATCGATGCGGCTCTACGCTTTTGTGTCGAAAACAAGCTGAACATGATCGTCTCTGGCGGCACCTCCACCGGCAAGACGGTCGCCGCCCGCAAGATCATCTCCCTCATCCCGGATGACGAGCGTATCCTGACCATTGAGGAAGCGGCCGAACTCAGGCCCGAGCAGCCGAATGTCGTGACGCTGATCTCGGACAGAGAATCTGACGCCCGCAGCGCCGACGCGCTCCTGACCTCGACGCTGCGGATGCGGCCGGACCGGATCGTTCTGGGCGAGGTGCGCGGGAAGGAGGCGATGACCTTCCTCGAAGCGATCAATACCGGCCATGGCGGATCTCTGACGACGCTTCACGCCGAGACACCGCAGCTCGCCGTCCGGCGCCTTGCCATTGCCGCCCTGAAGACGGACCTTCCGATGACCTATGCCGACATGATCACTTACATCGAAGGCTCGATCGACGTGATCATTCAGGCCGGCCGGCATGAGGGGGCGAGAGGCATCACCGAATTCTACCTGCCCGGCATTGGACTTGATGAGGTCCCCTCACGCCTTGCCTCCGAATGATGAAAGGAAACCCCATGCGTGTTCTTGTTCTCGCCGCTGCTGTTTGCGCCGCCGCCTTTCCGGCCATCGGCCAGACGCCCGTCACCAACGATCTGACACCTACGCTTGAGCCGCAACGGTACCGGATCTGCAACGACAGGCCCGAGCGCCCGGCATGGGTTGAAAATGTCCCTCCCCGCGAAGCCTACAAGGCGCTGACCGTGATGGCCCTCTATGAATTGCGCTCGTGGGAAACCATCGTGGCAAATGGCGATTGTTCCTGCGAAACACGTTTCCCGGATTGGTCTGTTGCAGACGCTGAATATACCGAGCGCTTCGCGGACCTTCCGCAGGCTGAGCACACGCAAACCCAACGGGTATTGCGTCGCCAGGCCAATGACTTGCGCCATGCAGTTCAAACTGTCTGCGAAGCGCAGGGCAACTGGTAATGGGCGTCGTCAGCTGGATGGTCGGTTCAGCCGATAGCTTCCTCGCCTCGGCTGCGGAATCGCAGTTCGGGGCGGTGGCGAGCAATATCGGCACGATCACCCTGCTGATGGTCACGCTCTCCCTGATTGGTCTCTGCATCAACATGGCCTTCCAGTACCGCAGCATGGATGGCGCAACCTTCTTCTGGTATCTGCTGAAACTGACCCTGATCGGGTTCTTCGCCTTCAACTGGACCCGTTTCAACGGGGTCGCGAATGCGGTGATCGGCGGTCTGGACTATATCGCAGGGGCGCTGGTCGCATCGGTTGGGGGTGGTGGGGCTGGCGCGACCCACTTTGCCGGTGAGTTCGACAATCTGATCGAACGGTTCTCGGCCTATCTGAATGCCATCGGCAATAACTTGGGGTGGATGACAGGCGCGATCCTCGGCGGCATCGGCCTCATTCTGCTCAGCATCCTCGGCTTCATGACCGGGATCGTTCTGATCTTCGCCAAGATGATGCTCTCGCTGATGTTGGGCCTGGCGCCAGTGATGATCGCCATGTCGCTCTTCGATGCGACCAAGGACTTCTTCCACCGCTGGGTCTCGACCACCGTCAGCTATGCGTTCTACCCGGTGGTGATCGCCGCGATGTTCTCGACTGTGGTGGGCATGGCAAACGCCCTCCTTGCGCAGGTTGGAGACCCGGAATCCGCCACCAACATCGGCTCACTCATCCCCTTCTTCGTCATGATCTTCCTGGCGAAGGGCTTCGTCGCGGCCACGCCTCTGATTGTGCGCGGGCTGTCGGGGAATTTCATGGTGGTGGCGGGACCAGCGGTTGCAGCCGGGACTGCGGCAATGACCCGCGGCATGCTGAATACGCGCGGCGTGCAGGCGCGCGAGCGCATGGGAAATCTCAGTACCGGCGAAATGGTTGGGCACCAGATCGCTAAGAATGCACCTGCCGTGAAATCTGCCGCTCTGGCCGCCGGCGGGCAAGTTGTCCGGGTCGCGGAGAGAGCGCGGCGGCTCGGGAAGTAGTCGACCGCAGGGAACCTACCGTTCAAGTTTAGTACCGTAACGAGGAGAGATAAGATGCTGTACACCTTCGCGGAATTCCAGATTCAGGGCTATGTCGGCCGTAGAACCGAGCTTGGCGGCGGCAAGGTCCTGAAGGTCAGCATCGCCGCAACCGACAGCTGGAAGGACAAGGACAGCGGCGAGTTGCGCGAGCGCACTGACTGGAACACCGTCACCCTTTTTGAGCGCAGCACGGCGGGTTTCGCCTGGCTGAAGGAGAACCTGAAACCCGGCGACCTCGTCCATGTGAGGGGGCGGATCGGCGAGAGCAATTACGCCAAAGACGGGCAGACCGTCTATGAGACCTCACTCACGGCTGATCGCTTTGCAGTCGTGCCGGTCGGGAAAGATGGGTAAGGGTTGCACTGCAACCCGCCTTCGCAGCGGTCTTCTGAACCAGATGTATCTCGCTGGCTATTCGGGCCGCCAGCCGCCACGCTGGCTGCGTCTGCTGCTGGCCGGCTCGTGCTGGCATCGGGCGTGGCTGCTCGGGCAGTTGGGCTTCTTCCTCGAGAACGGGATAGGCTACGGACCTGCCAACCCCTATCCCGGTTGCTTTTCGCCCGAGAAACGGGAGAAGGCGTCCTCTGAACAGGTGCCGTAGTGATCTGCGCCTGGCCCAAAGCTCTGTAACAGGGTCTTCCGGCTGTCAGTCACACTCTGACCCAAGGGTTAAGCAAGATCACCCCTGTGTCCCTGAAACCACCGGTGTTGCGGGTCACGACCGTGAAACCGTGGACCAGCCCCGTCGCCGCTATCAGCGCATCACGTTCTGATCTCGGATCAGGAACATGTAGACCCGCGCATCGCAGCGCCACGCTTGTATCCACCGGCAAAATCCGGTCCTGGAACTCCGGCAGGACCCGTTCTGCGAACCATGCCCGCAGCATGGCTCCCTGCACCGCATCGCGCCGCTCGATGCGGCGCACACCGATATCCAGCTCCATCACGGTAATTGCCGAGATGAACAGTGCCCCGGCATCCTGACCGCCCAGCCAGGCGGTGACATTGGCATCGGCCCTGCCATCCCCCGCCTTGCGCAACTCGGAAATCACATTGGTGTCGAGCAGGAACATCAGGACAGATCGGCCGGTCGGGACATGATCTCAGCCTTTGTCGGCTCGAACTCGATGTCAGACAGTCCTGGCACCGCAAGAGCATCGATGATGTTGCGGCGCTGGCCGCTCATCTGCTGATACTGGGCAAAGCTCATAAGGACATGGGCCGGCCGGCCTCTGTCCGTGATGAACACCGGACCGTCAAGCGCCGCACGTTTTGCCCGGGCCAGATCCTGGTTCAGTTCACGGCTGCTGATCGTATGAATCGTCATCGCGGCCTCCGATTGTGGTTACGTTACTACATGTGAAACCTGCGACGAAAGTCAAGGCTGGGGATCTTGGCGATCAGTCTTCTGCGGATGAGCGGGAAGGGCGGAGAGCCGCCTGACGGCAGTGCGGCATGGCGTCCGCAGCAACATTACGGGAGCAACCGTTCGGACAGCCCGCAGCGAGATCGCAACTGATCCAGCCGAAAGGGCGGAAAGCGGTCATGCGGCAGTGCGGCTTGGCACCCGCAGCTAGGCTAGAATTGCGGTCATTCGTGACCGAACAGAGAGCAGAAACTCCCATTAGTCGGCGCGCCTCGCCAGCTCGCCTATACCCTCGGGAAAACAGCGGCTTTTTCCGAGGACAAGTAGAGGATAGCGCGGCACAATATTGCGCGGAGCTAACTTCAGAAACACTCTTATTTGGAATGCATGGCGGTGCGCTACCGTGCACTTGCATCACAGGCGACGGAGCGGGACAACAGAAGGAAGGATACTAGGGGGGCGTATGATCAATCGAGGTTCGGAATGGCACCGTTGGGAGCCGCATATCCATGCGCCCGGCACCTTGTTCAACAATCAGTTCAAAGGTCCGAATGCCTGGAGCGACTACTTCACTAGTCTCGAACAGGCAGCGCCGGTAATCCGCGCGATCGCGGTGACCGACTATTATTGCACCGATACCTACCAGCACTTCGTGCGGGAAATGAAGGAAAACGGCCGCCTACCGGAGGTCGCGCTTGTCTTCCCCAACGTCGAGCTACGGCTCGACGTCGCCACGGTGAAAGAACGCTGGACCAACATTCACCTTCTCGTCTGCCCCGACGATCCGAAGCATGTCTCGGAGGTTGAGCGATTTCTCAGCCGGCTGAGATTTGAAGCCTTTGGTGACAACTTTGCCTGCACGCGAGAGGATCTTGCTAAGCTAGCGCGGAAGTCCAAGCCGGAGCTGACGGATGAGCGGGCGGCGTTTCGCCATGGCGCCTCACAGTTCAAGGTCAACTTTGGCAAGTTGCGCGAGGAGTACGGCAGGAGCGATTGGGCGAAAGAGAACATCTTGATCGCAGTCGCCGGCGCCGAAACCGATGGCACGTCCGGCATCCGCGACGCCAATGACGCGACCCTGCGTCAGGAGATCGAGAAGTTCGCGCACGTCATTTTTGCCAGTAGCCCGGCGCAGCGGGATTTCTGGCTCGGCCGGAAAAGCGGCGTCGGAGAGGATCTGCTTCGCGAGCGATATGACGGGTGCAAACCGTGCTTGCATGGCAGCGATGCGCATGAGCAGACGACCGTCGCCAAACCCGATGGCAATCGCTATTCTTGGATTAAAGGCGCGCTGGAATTCGATGCGCTACGCCAAGCCTACATCGATCCCGCAGGACGGGCTTATGTCGGACCTCATCCCCCATTTCGGGCGACACCAGCACGCGTTGTCGCGGAGGTTGAATTGACCGGCGCCGACTGGGCGCAGACGCCCAAGCTCGCGCTCAACCCCGGTTTGGTCGCCATCATTGGCGCCCGGGGCTCGGGCAAGACCGCGCTTGCGGATGCGATCGCGGCGGGATGCGACGCGACGGATGGACGATTGAGCAATGCGTCATTTATCGTGCGAGCGCGTGAGCATCTCGACGGGGTGGGTGTCCGGCTGAGCTGGGAGACCGGGGATCCGTCGGTGCGCCCCTTGCTCGACGACTCGTTTGATCCGTCGCTCTACCCGCGAGCGCGGTATCTTTCCCAGAAATTCGTCGAGGAGCTTTGCTCGGCTGATGGCCTCAACGACGAATTGCTGAACGAGATCGAACGGGTCATTTTTGAAGCGCACAGCACGCTGGAACGCGACGGAGCGACGGATTTTGGCGAGCTGCTGGAGTTGCGGACGATCGTGTTGCGCGACAACCGCGACCGTGACGAAGAGGCCATCGAGACACTCTCCGATCAAATCGGGCTCGAGCGCGAGAAGCAGAGCCAGATCGCGGGCCTCAAATCGCAGATCACTCAGAAGGACGCGCTGATCGCCGACTATATCAAGAGCCGAGACAAGTTGGTAACCGCAGGCAGCGCGGAGCGCGTCGCGCGGCTGAATGCGCTCACTGAAGCGGCCGATTATGTCCGGACGCAGATTCGGCTTTGGTCGCAGGAGAGCCAGGCTCTGCGCTCATTGCAGAACGACGTATCGGATTTCCGAACAAATCGCGCGCCGATGGCCCTGCGAACGACCAAGCAGAATTTCGTTGGTGCACATCTCGACGACACGTCGTGGGAGGTATTCCGGCAGACCTACGCTGGCAACGTCGACGGGACATTGACCGAGCGGCTGGCCAAGGCCGAGAAGGCGACTGCGGGGTGGCGGGGTAAAGAGCTGCCGCGTAAGGCGAGCGACCAGGAGCCATTTGTCGCTGACGACGCCGAGCTGAAGCAATTGTCGCTCGGCGAACTTGAGGCCGAGATCGGCCGCATTCAGCGCCTCATCAACATTGATACGGACACCGCCAATCGCTTGCGCACGATCACCACCAAGATCGGGGACGAGAACGCCGCACTGAAACGTCTGAAGGATTCCCTAGCCGACTGCGAAGGCGCGGCGGCGCGGACCACCCAGCTCCAATCCGATCGAGAGAAGGCCTATTTGCGGGTCTTCGAATCCATCGCCGCCGAAGAGCAAGTGCTGCACGCGCTGTATCGACCGCTCATGGACCGGCTTGCGCAAGCGTCCGGGACACTGCGCAAATTGTCGTTCTCGGTGTCGCGCCATGCGGACGTGCATCGCTGGGCGACGGAGGGCGAAGGCCTGTTCGACAAACGGCGCACCGGCCCGTTCAAGGGCGTAGGCACGCTGGAGGCCTGGGCCGACGCGCTGCTGAAGCCGGCGTGGGAATCGGGCGATCCAAAAGCCGTTGCCGAGGCCATGGCGGGATTCCGTCAGGCCCATCAGGCCGAACTACTCGATCTCTCCGAGGTGCCGCGATCACAGCAAGCGGATTATCGCTCCTGGCTGAGACGCTTCGCCAAGTGGCTTTACGGCACCAGCCATATCGAGATCAGCTACAGTATCGACTACGAAGCCGTCGATATCCGCAAGCTCTCTCCGGGCACGCGCGGCATCGTCCTGCTGCTGCTCTATCTTGCCTTGGACGACAGCGATGACCGCCCGCTGATCATCGACCAGCCGGAGGAAAACCTCGATCCGAAGTCGATCTTCGACGAGTTGGTAGAGCTATTCATCGCCGCGAAAAAC
Organism: Paracoccus aminophilus JCM 7686; assembly: GCF_000444995.1. Classification (NCBI taxonomy): domain Bacteria; kingdom Pseudomonadati; phylum Pseudomonadota; class Alphaproteobacteria; order Rhodobacterales; family Paracoccaceae; genus Paracoccus; species Paracoccus aminophilus. The sequence goes on from NC_022050.1 coordinate 46,764, forward strand.
GTACGCCAGGTCATTATGGTGACGCACAACGCGAACCTCGTCGTCAACACGGACGCCGATCAGGTCATCGTCGCGTTCTCCGGCACTCATACGCCCGGCAAGCTGCCACCCATCCGCTATTTGTCGGGTGGCCTCGAAAACGCAGATATGCGCAAACATGTCTGCGATATCCTCGAAGGCGGCGAGCGCGCCTTCAAGGAGCGCGCCCGCCGTCTTCGCGTCCGCCTAGATAGATAGGACAGCGAGATGGCTGCGCACAAAATTGCCGTCTCTGATACGGGACAGCCCCTCGGCCCGCTGGCAGAGCGCGGCTGGTTTCTTCATTGCAGCGAAGGCATGGACTCAGACGCCACAGTGAAGGATCTGGGCAAGTTCGGTGATCGCCTCGGCACTCGCGTTGCAGGCCGCGCCGGCGCGCTCGAAGAAGTCATCGAGCCTCACGGTGCCGACAATGCGCATCCGCGATCCTTGAGCGTCCGCTACGGCCTAGACGCCTTGCCGTTCCACACAGAACTCAGCCATCGCACCAGACCATGCCGCTACCTTCTCCTCGGGTGTATCGACCCAGGATCGCCAGCAGCGGCGACGATGCTGCTCGACTGGCGAACGCTTGGCTTTTCGTCGGAAGAGCTTGACCTTCTCGAAGGCACGCCGGTGCTCGTTCGTAGCGGTCGGCGTTCCTTCTACTCGACGATCCTCGCGCCGGGAGGAGCCTTCCTGCGATACGATCCCGGCTGCCTTGAAGCCGTTGACCAGCGCGGCCGTATGGCCCTGGCGCTCATCGAGGACCGGATCGCCGCCGCGTCGCCCCAAGCCCATCACTGGCGCCAGGGCGACATCCTTATCATCGACAACTGGCGCGTCCTTCACGGGCGCAGTCCGTCGGGCCCAGGGTCCGGCCGACGCCTCGCAAGGATTCTCATCGATGCCTGACGACGTCTTCATCGCCATAAACGGCGACGCGCTCCACGCGAAATCGAAGGTCTACATCGGCCGCGCGCTGGCACGGAAGAGCGCCGGCGATCTCGACGAGTATCAGCTCTGGGCCTCTCTTGCGCTTGAGCTGCTCGGCAAGGCCGCGCTCGCCCGCAAGCATCCGAGCCTCGTGGTCGATCCGATGCACTGGCAGTCGATGTTCGTCGCCGCCGGCATCAACGTCACCACAGACGTAAAGACGATCACCGCCAAGACCTTGTTCGAGCGCCTGGCCCATCTCGTCCCGCGCTTCGACAAGACGGTCCAGAAATTCTGCCAGGACATCGCGGAGCGTCGAAACGCCGAGCTGCACTCGGCCGATCTTCCGTTCCGGACGATGCGACTCGACGCTTGGGAGGCACGCTATTGGCATGCGAGCGACACGATCTTGCACGAGATGGGTTCATCCCTGGAGCAATGGCTCGGCGCGGCCGATGCAAAAGCGCCCCGCCAGCTTCTCGATGAGGCCGCCAAGGCCCTCGCGGCGGCCGTCAAGCTGCGCGTCGAGGCCGCCCGCGAGCAATTCGAGGCGTTGAAGAGGGCAGAGCGCGAGCGCCTGACAGCCGAAGCAGAATTGCGCGAACCGCAGCACCAGATGGGAATCTTCAAGGGCCGCTACGACGAGATCTGGTCGGAGAGCTGCCCGGCCTGCAAATGCCGAGCCTTCATGACCGGCGAGCAAACCGGCGAAGACATCAGCGAGGAGCGCGATGAGCATGCGATCTGGGAAGTCGTCGACCGCGAGTTCGTGGGTGAAGAGTTTCGCTGCCCGACATGCGATTTGACGCTGATGGGAAGCGACGAAATCGACGCCTCTGGGCTGAGCTACATCCACGAGGACCAACAAGAGCGTGAAATGGAGTACGAGCCGGACTACGGTAATGACTGATCGCAAATGGGGACAGGCGCAACGGGGCAAGGCCTATGCCGGTTTACTTCTTAGGCGAGGATGACAACGGGTGCTCGCCGATCAAGGTCGGCGTCGCCAAGGACATTGGCCGGCGGAAGAGCGACCTGCAGACCGGCAATCCGCTCGAACTCAAACTACTCGGCTGGATCACATCGGCCGACGATTTCGAGACCGAGCGCGATCTGCATCGACGCCTCGCATCCCGGCGCGGCCGCGGCGAGTGGTTCTACATCGAGCCGGCCGATGTCCTGCCTTTCCTGATGGAGGTCGGACAGCGCGGTTTCGTCGCAAAGAACGCCGATGCCTTCGAGATCACCGGCTACGATCGCGACGCCATTCCTGAATATCTCGGTGTGTGGGAATGGGCTGACCTCGAAATCGACGAATGCTGTCCCTTCTGCGGATGCCTGGGCGGAATGCATTTTCAGGAGGCCTCTCAGATGCACTACTGCATCCAGTGCGACACGCTCACCGACTTCTCGGAACTGTCCCCGGATGACCGCGACGGGCCATAGGATTGACTGGCTCCTCCTGTATCAGGACGAACTTAGCGATCTTGATAATAGTTATCAAGTAGTGGGCAAGTGATGGTGGGTTTTGGTCGATTACCAACCAAGTTCCGGAGGCCAAACTGGTTCGCACCGACTGCCGATCAGTTCGACAATCAGGCTGCTTGGGCGCAGGCCCTTGAGAGCACTTTGGATGATCGTTCGACGACGCGAAGGCACGGGCAGATCACTGTGCAGCATGGTGAGAGAACACCTCTGTGCCACCGTCGCCCAGGATGAGCGCTTCATTGCAGGCTGGCCGGTTTCTGGTCTTGGGCCGGGGGTGTCGGTCTGCGAATGTACCACAGCTACCACGCTGGATTCACCAAATGAATTGCTCACAGGACCTGTGCAAAAGAACTTACCAGCACTCATTGCTTTCCGGAATCTGACACGATGCGCCCATCCTCCAGAGTCAGGATCCGGTCCGCGCGGTCGAGGATCCTGGGATCGTGGGTCACAAGCAGTGTTGTTGTGCCGCGCGCCGCGCCTAACCGCTTTAGGAGGTCCACCACATCGGCGGCGCTGTCCTTGTCCAACGCAGCGGTCGGTTCATCTGCCAGCACAAGCGCCGGGTTTCCGACCAGCGCACGCGCCACGGCCACCCGCTGCTTCTGGCCGCCGGACAGGTTCGCGGGCAAGTAATCCATCCGGTCGGACAGCCCGACCAGACCAAGCGCGCGCGCCGCTGCCTTTTGTGCGATGTCATCCGGCACGCCGGGGCGCACCTGTGCCCCCATGACGACATTTTGCGCGGCGGTCAGGCTTTCATGTAGGTTATGAGCCTGAAAGATGAAGCCGAGTTGCTGACGCTGCCGCGTAAGTTCGTCCGCGCCTGCGCCCAGCAATTCGCGGCCAAGCAACCGCACGGAGCCGTCCTGCACGGCCCGCAGGCACCCGACCAGCGTCAGTAGCGTGGTCTTGCCCGAACCCGACGGGCCCATCAGCACCGTGAAACTTCCGCGCGGCAGGCTGAGGGTGATGTCGAGCATGGCCTGTTTGCGGGCGTCACCCGTTCCGAACCAGTGGTTGAGTTCCTTTACCGCAACGATGGGCGCATCTGTCATTGTCTTCACCTTTCAGAACAGGTCGGCGGGATCAGCCGCGGCAAGCCGCCGGGTTGCAATCACCCCCGACAGCGCCGAAAAGACGACCGTTCCCACGAAAACGGTCACAGCCATGCCCGGCGTCATCAGCAAGGGCAACGTCGTGACCTTGGCCATCAGCGTCAGGATCGCGGTGCCGATCGCAAGCCCTGGAAGAAAGCCCAACAGGCCCAGCACCAGCGCTTCCTCCAGCACGATGCCCAGAAAGAAGCGCGGGCCATAGCCCATTGCCTTGAAGGTCGCGTATTCGCGCATGTGGTCTGCCACGTCTGCCGACAGCACCTGATAGACGATCACCAGCCCCACCAGCACACCGATCAACACACCAAAGCCGAAGATCACGCCGGTCGGGCGCTGGGTCTGCTGATAGCGCAGATCCTCTTGGGCGGCATCGGCATAGCTGCGTACACGCAGGGTCTTGTCCGAGATCACGCCGCGCAACCGCGCCACGGTTGCGGTGACATCTGCGCCGAGGCGCAGGCGCAGCAGGATGTGGTCGGGCGCGGCGGAGGTTCGCGAAGGGAACAGCGACAAAAAGGTCTGATCCGACACCAGCATGAATCCGTCGCCGCCAAAGCCGCCGCCACCTGCAAAAGTGGACAGGGCGGTCAGCGTGCGCCCGAGGGTTTCAAACCGCAGCGGCGTTTGCGGGCGGATCGCGGCGGCCTCATCCGCAGGCAGGCCGCGTGCCAGCCGGTCAAGGATAGCCACGCCCTGCACCTGCAACAGATGCAGGCCGTCCGACATGGTCGGCGCAAGAAAGGCGGGTCGGGCCGGGTCGATCCCGAATGTGGTGAAGACAATCTCGTTGCCGCCCCGGTCCCAGGGCACATTCCCCACGAACAGGCCCATCCCTTCGGTCACATCCGGGTCGGCCAAAGCTTGCAACATCCATTGACGCGCGACATTGTTTCCCTCGGCCAGAGCATTCGCATTGCCGGCCGAGATCATGACATCTGCCTGAAAAAACCCATAGGGTTTGAGCGTCGCCGTCGCCATCGAGTTCATCAGCCCAAGCTGCACGAACACCAGCACATTGGCGAAAGCCACACCTGCCAGCGCAGCGGCAAAGCGTCCGCGCTTGTGGGTCAGTTGCAGCCAGCCGATGGGAAGTCGCCCGAAGACCCATTGCAAAAGGCGGCTCATGGCGCGACCCGCGCCCGCGCGCCTGTGTCGATGCGGGCGACGGCTTCGAGGTTTGTGTATCGTGCGGCGATGATGGACGACTCGGGTTCCAGCACGACCAGCACCCGGATGACGCGCGCATCCGAATTTGCGGCGGCATCGTCCGAGATCAGCCCCTGCCGTCCAACGGTCAGGCCGATGCTGTCCACCGTTCCACGCAAGGACCGCCCAAGCGCATCGGCGACAATCTCGACCGGCTGGCCAAGGGCCACCGAGGCGATGCGGTCCTGCCAGATTTCCACTTCGGCCATCATCTGGCCGGTGTCGCCCATCTCCATGATCCCCTCGGCAGGCGGACGCTGGCCGGGGGTGGCGTGGATATTCAGGATCGTGCCGTCGATGGGGGCGCGCACCTCGGCCCGGCCAAGGTCCATGCGGGCACGTTCCAGTTCGGCTTCAGCGGCGGCAACATTGCGGGCGGCGACAACAACATCGGGCTGATCGTCAACCGCAAGTGAGGCAAAGCGTGCCAGCGTCGCCTCGGCCCGGGCGACGGCCTGCGCCGCCTCACTCGCGCGCGATTGCGCAGTATCGAGCGTGGCCGTTGTGGCGACCCCGCGTTCGCTCAGTGCCTGTGTCCGCTCAAGACTTGCAGCCGCTTCAGCCGCACCGGCGCGGGTCTGGTCAAGCGTCGCCTGCGCTTCGGCACGGCTGGCCTCGATGGAACTCCGGGTCTGCATCAGCGTCGCCTGCCGCACGGCAAGGTTCGCTTCGGCCTGAAGCACGGCCCCCTCCAGCGCCTGGGCATTGTCCAACCGTGCCAGCGGATCCCCCCGCGCCACCGTGTCACCGATTGCGACCAGAATCTCGGCCACCCGCGCATCCCCCGCCCCATAAGGTGCTGCAACCACGGCCACGTCCCCGCGCGGCATGATCCGCGCCAGTCCCACCACATCGGAGGGCAACAGCGTCTCGGCCAGCTGCACGGGGAGCACGATTTCGGGCGGCAATGCGATCGGGCTGTTGGAACCGCCACCCGGTTGCAGGCCCGACATTTCGTAGAAACGCTGCAATGCGGGCGGCTGGAAATACATGCCGAGTACCCCGCCCGAGAACATCAGCACCGGGATCAGCAGAACCAGCAAATATCTTTTGTGAAACACCTGGCGACGCGGCGGGGGGGCATCGGGACGTTCCAGATCAATGGGCAGGGTGGTGTCATCAGTCAGGGGCATGCCCGGTTTCCTTCACTATTCGGCGCCGTCAATCAGCCGGGCGGATCATCCGCAGCATCAGATTATTTTTGAGAACAATGCGGTGGAACAGCACGGCAAGAACGTGCAGCACGATCAGCGCAAGAAGTGCGATCTTCACCACATTATGGGCCTCGGCGCCAGCCGCGATGTCGCCAAACCATGCCATCGCACCGGTGACCGCCATGGCAGCAAGCAGCACGTAAAAGCCCCAATGTGCGACATGGCTCAGCGTCTTGAGGGGGGCAGGCTCATTTTCCGGCGCGGGCGGCACGCCACGGGTCAACCGCAACACGAGGCGCCAAAGCACGAAGGCCAAGATCAGCATACCCCCCGCGACATGGGCAAAAACGAGTGGCGAAAAGGCAATTTCCTGTCCCTCGGAATAGGCATCCCACGCGGACGAAATTCCGTCCTTGAACATGTATTGCCCCGCCACAAGCACGGCCACAATCCAATGCAGGCCGATTTGAGTGGCGGAGTATCCGGTTGTCTGTTTCATGGTCTGTCCGTTTATTTGCGAAGCAGCCGGGCGCGGCATGCCGCGTCCGGCCCTTTTTCCCCAAGCCTTATTCAGAGTCAGTGGCTGCGTCATTGACGTGCATCAGACGCATCCGGGCCATCATCTGCGCAGGGAACGCCATTTCCTCGGCGCTGATTTCGCCATTCTGATCGGCGTCCAGCATCCGAAACGGGCGGTCTGCCATGCCGCGTGTCATTCGCGCGAAAAGGCCCGAGAATTCATCCTGCGACAGCGCGCCGTTGCCGTCGGCATCATGCTCAGCCAGCAGCGCGGCAAGACCTGTGTCCATCTCCGCTGTGGACACCTTGCCGTCGCCATCCGTGTCAAACGACTGATAGACCGGGTTGTCGGCCATGTTGCCCATGCCCATCTGGCCCATGGTCATCGCCCCATGACAGAAGGCGCAGAAAGTCACAGATCCGAGACCACCTAAAGGCCTTCATCTCCGATCCGAAGCATCGTCATAGGCACGTCGCTGCTTTGTGCAAGCCAACTTCATGAATGCATCGATCGCACGCCCCTCATCCGGATGCTGTTCGATCACGATCTACCCCCGCTGCCCAATGCCGCCTCACTCCCGGATCAGACCCATGCCATAGAGACCCGATAACGTGGCAGTCCAATCGTTCAGAAGGGCGGAGAGCAGACTGACGGCAGTGCAGCTTGGCGCCCGCGGCGAACTTGGGATAGTGGTCACTCATGCACTCCGCAGCACAGGTTGCTCGCCTTTGCCTATCACGCGGTGAATGGTGGACGTTCGCCGCGCGTATCACGAATGACAACAGTGCGCTGGAAAGCTGTCATTTGAATGAAAATCATTGAAAATAGTTGCGCATGGGCTGCGTCTGATTGTCTGAGGTTGCTTGCCTCCCGCGGCGGGGTAGTAGTTAAGTCTTTCGCTCATTCAATGACCTCCGCACCATCTCCAGCGCCCTTCGCGGATCGTTTAGCTTTCGCCTTCGCGCCAGACTTTGGCTTCTCGATCCATGCGAAAGCCCATTTGTAGCCGAGAGCATGCAATTCGCGCGCTGCCTGTCGGAACGACACCAAGCTGAAGAAGGGAAGTTTCGGCTTATCCGATGCAACAATGACGCTGTAGACGACGGTGAAATCACCACGGGTGAAGTCAGTCCCGGAATTTGGGATGATCTCCTCGTAACCGGTCTGTCCGGTTTCAGCCTGGACCGCGATCACTTCGTTTCGAACGCTGTCGCGTGACGGCGGGTCGGTGGCAAGGACACGCGCGGAGACGGTTCCTTGACTGAAAAGGTGACTGAGTCGAGAGGAGGACGTCTTGTCCTTAACATGGATCAGTTGACGCCCACGGCCTAGAAAGTCGCAGGCTTCAATCTTACTTGCAGCACCTGTCGGCTTGATAAGCCGACGATCTAGGCAGACCATGTCCGCATCAAGGCCCGCGACGCGCTTGTTGTAGGTCTCTTCTGTCTCGTCAGCCTCAGCGGCAGGCATATCGACCTTGCTTGTCGTGTCGAAAAACTCTTGCACAGCTTTAGCTAGGTCCTGGTCAATCTGATACCAGCGGCCTCCAGAGAAAACGTAGGTCAGGCCATCGAATTCTGTTTCGAACACTATGCATTCCCGTAACTTCCACTTCCCACCACAGTCGTGACCATCATCATCGACTTCGTGGACAGTGTGATTGCGGAGGTCCTCGTCCGAGTAACCGGCTTTCTCGCGCTCCTTCAATGCGTCCAGGTAACCGGGCAAGTCGAGGTCGGCATAGAGCTGCCAGCTTCGAAAACCCTTGTAGCGGATGAGGCTTGACTTCTCAGGGTCGTAAATGACCGGAAATGCGAGGTGAATACCGTCTGTCTCGCCTTCGTCAACCGCCTTCGCCAAAGCTCCGACCAGCTTGGCGTCCAGCTTGTCGATCAATTCTTGCTCACGGATGTGTCGAATCTGGTCGATCCAGCCGAAGTCGGCTTTGTAGCTGGTCTTCTGGTAGATTGCATACGTGTCCGCACAGGCCTGGGCGAGTTTCGCAATCTCAAGCTTTCGGTTGAGCGTTAGGCCGTCGGTCCCTGCCACATAGGAACCGAACGCGTCATCTTTGGGTGTCCCTGCCAACCCGCGGACGAGGTCGCGCTCGATGTCGATGGCGAAGGCAGTCTGATCGGAGCCCCGGCTGGTCTGCGTGCGGCGGGACAAAGTATTCTCATCGGGTGTCCGAACGTCCGCGCTTTTCAATTGCTTCGGGTCAACAGCATTGAGGACGACGCGCAGCCCAAAATCCTGCTCGAACGCCGCAGGATCGAGCTTGACGTGACCCATGCCAAAAGACACGGCGAACCATCGCCCTGACGCTGGGACGAACACGAGCCCGAAGGCTGTATGGTTGAAGACTTTCTTCTTGTCGTCTTCCGACAGTTCGAGGAAGCGCGCCCATTTTGGCGCGCCGCCGCCAAGCGTTGCCAATGAAATGAGAGCGCCTTCCAGCTTGTCCCACGATGCGAGATCAACACCGTCGCGAACTGCGTCAGCGGGGGCGAGACCATCTCTCAAGAGGCGAATCGAAAGCTTCTGGATATTGCTCATTTAGCGGCCTCCATTTCGGTCACATGGGGAGGTGGGGTGTGCTTGATGGCGATCGTGACTGTCTTCCCGGTTTCCAGCACCTGCCGGACAATCTCGCTGAGTACAGCGGATTGCTCAATCGAAGTGCCTACCCACGATCCGGCCACGAGCCCGACAAACTCCGAATTGTTGATTCGACGACCGACGTTCTTGAAGGTCAGAACCTTGCCCCCGCGCGGCCCCGTGAACAGACCAGCGACATCTGCCCGCTTCCATAAATCGAGAGGCAGATAGATACCCTTGAAGAGCCCTTTGTCGTCCGGGTTGAAGACAACGCGCGGACAGAATTTCAGGAAAAATGGGTTATCCGAAAAGCGGAACCCGTCAGGGTGCTTGCCACTTGGGACCTTCCTGATCTCCTCCAGAAGGGTCTCCATCCGCTCAACTTCGTCGCAGAACTGATCCTTCGCTTGCCAACGAAATTCCACCTCGTCTTCGCGCTTCTCCATCGCCTTGTACTGGACCATTACGAAGCTACGGTAAGCTTCGTTGAAGTAGATCAGGTCGGCGCCCGTCTGTTGTTCGAGGGGTAGACGGTTAGCCATGATCACCGTCAAACGTTTTGACGAATCTTCATCGCTCGCGAACACCTTCGAGCCGTAGTGGGTGGTCTCACCCATAGCTTCAAAGCCCGGCACCGTAGAGAAGTCGGACAAAAGCATGGCATCTTCCCGAACCTGTGCCCCCGGCAGTCCATCCAGGAAGGATTGCTGTGAAGCGTCCCTTGGGGTCCACGCCAAGAGATCATCTCGCGATATACCAGCAATCTCAAGTGCGAGGCCGAGCGTTTCCTTCTGGTAGGCGAGGTTTTCGCGGGCACGGGGCTCGAGCCGCCGCAGCGCTTGGGCGCGACGCTCGGAATAGCGCGCAAGGCGCGGGCTGACGGTCTCATCGAGTTGCGTAATACGATCAACAAATGCGCCGAGGGATTTCGGTGGGAGAAGGCCGCCTGTTTCCAAGCGATGCTTAACGTGCCGGGCAACGCGTGTGCCGATACCAGCAAGGATCTCATCGAAGCTCACGGGCCGCTTCAGCGGTTGGAGCTCTTCGAGATTCAGTCGGTCAAGGCCTGTGCCCGCTGACTGTCCCTTTCGGCCGCCGGCGATATGGGTGATGAAGCCATCCTCGAAGGACGCGAAGACGCAAAGCGGCGCTCTTCGGCTGTGGTCGAAGCGGGAAACAGGTTCCGAAACAAAGGGTTTTGGCGAATAGAAGGAACCGCCGTGCTCGGCTTCGTCGAGAAGCAGCTTTCTCCTTTGCGTGGGTACCTGCAAAATGTAGCCACCAGCCGCCACCATTACTCTACGCCCTTCTTCGTGGAGGGGGTATCAGGGCGAAAAGTCCAACGCATCCGGGCGCGTGGCTGGCCTGAAAAATAACAGAATACTTCGGATGTAAGTTTGACCTTCATGGTGCGTCCGCAATGTATTTTGATCTTTATCTCTTCTCGATATGCGCTCGAATTATCCAATATCCTCCGACAAAATCAACCAGAGCATGTCCGTCACATGCTTCATTTCGCTAGCCTAAGGTAGTTGCCTTGGCTTCACTGGGGATCATAAGTTATGTGCGCAGCGGCACGTCGAGTATTGGTCGCAGTGGTTCGAGTTGAGTAGCGTATTTTCGCACAACTTGATCGTATAGGTCAGAGATACCCTTTGCCTGTACACTCACAACAAGCGCATATGGCAAATTAGGGGCGCTGGAAAAGTTTCGTCCTTCGATTCTCGAGTTATAGTGAATATCGAAGACAGGGTTCAGCAGCGAGTTGCCCCGCATTCGTTTCGTCGCGTACAGGCAGTTTTCCCATTTCATCGCATCACGGCGCAGCTCGTCTTCACCGGCCCCGCTTGGGGAGGAGCCAAAGAAAGATTTCGAGTCGGGATGGACCTGGCCGTCCCGGCTGAAGCGCTCATCATGCGGGCGGAACGTAACTTCGAGTCCTGCTCGGGTATAGTTTCCTGGATGGTGAGGGTCAGTCTGAGATTTATAGACAACCGTTGCGGAGAGAGAAACCATGCCTGCGATTTCTCCTGCGGGAACTGGGATTGCAGCGCGGATATACTTTGCCGGGGATATCTCCCCTTGATAAACGATGCGGACCTCATCATCGGCGCACAATACAATGTCATCGATTTCTTGCGCTGCTCGACCCCAGCCGACTTCGCGCATATCGTGATCTCGGCGCTCGGCGGTATGGACGAGTAGCGCACGTATCGCGAGATGATTTAGGTTCTTGCCAAAATGTGCCCGAACTCCGCTTGCCATGCGTATAATACTTGGCGTGGCGAATGATGTCCCACCTGTGCCGACAACTGCGGGATTCATCTCAGGACTTAACACGAGGAACGGTCGTTCTATTGAACCGCCAAACCCGACGAGGTCAGGTTTTATTAGGCCGGGACTGCGCCCTGGCCCCTTTGAACTGTAAGGGGCACGCTGCCAATCTTTATCGGGGGTGTTACACGCTCCCACGGCCAGGGCGTTCACGCAGTCTGCTGGAACTTGGACACGGTCTAGGCCGAGTATCGCGTCTCCGTCTCCATCATTTCCGACAGCAACTGCAGCCAATGTCGATGTGTTGGACAAGCGATCATCAAGGACGGCTGTCCAAGCGTGCACGTCGTCATCCTCAATCGGAAGGCTCGGACCGATACTCAGGTTGATGAAATCGTAGGTCTGGCTAGACAGAACACCTTCTATTCGCTCAAGCACTTCGTAAAGTTCATGAAGGTTCTGGGCCGGATTGTCGTCAAGGACCCGGTAGTGGTCGATCGGCGCAAAAGGACGAGGTGCTGGGCGCCGTGGATCCAGGGTGCCGAACAGGGCCGCTGAGCTAACCGCTACGCCGTGCTCGTGGAACTCGGCACTTGCTGGACGCATTCCGTGCAGCTCGTAAGGCGTAACCCACTGCGTGATCGGATGACCTGCGGGCACTCCACCGTCAAAGATTGCAACGCGCACGTCGTTCGAAATCGGAGCATCGACGGGTAAGACTGGGCGTGCCGCCGGCAGGCCGGGGGATCGGATCATCGGACGAAGGACGCGGAGCTCTGGCATCCTGCGCAGCGCACGCACAGTTGAAAAAGTCGCAACTTCTTCGGCTCGTTCAGCGGGGGCATCAAGCTCTAAGAAGCAAAGGCCCTTGGCGTAAAAGCGTCGTCCAAGCTCGATCGGAACGTCACGGGCGCGCAAGAACCGCTGGAAAGCAGACAATATGTCTGCCTCTCCCTCCATGCCGTCCGCGTGAAGCACAACTTCCATGGGAAGGACACCTTTACTCGGCATGCTACCCTTGATCTTGTCGCTCGGCGATGGTGCCGCAATGACTTCTATGGCTCCTAGGTCATCCGCACCCCGGCGGTTGGACGCCCAATGCGATAAGCCCTCGCTCCAATGTCGCAGTGCGGCTCGGGAGCCACGCGCGAACAATTCCGTTGTCATCGCATCGACGGGCTCGCGGTCACGGGAGCGCTTCTCGGGCTTCACTCTTCGAGGGCGGCTACCGACAACTTCGATCCCCACGTCGCGTAATAGGTCTGTCGGAAAGTAGGATTTGGCAATGTACTCGGGGTTGAGGGTTAGCGAGACGATTGCTTGATCGTTTGGATAGGCATCTGCCGGCAGTCGATCAAGGTCGACGACCGCTTGATCAAGCATCGGCACCAAGCGGCGCCTCGCTTCTTCGAACGTGTAGGGCGCGGCCTTAGGTCCGCCTCCGCCCCTGACCGTTACATCCGAAGTCAGGCGCTCACCGCGACCCAGAAGAAAGTTCTGTTTCATCATTCCCTCACTCCGAATCGTTCCCTAAAAACCTTTTGAACGCAGACGGTCGCGGATCGTCTCGCGTGCCACACCTGTCAGTTCGTGCGCACGCCTCTGCGATGCAATACCGGACTCGGCAAGTTGCACCGCTAGTTCGATGCGCTCATTCTTAGGGCGATCATTGACCGACAAAAGGGTGGCCAAGTGATCGCTGATCGATGTTCCATTGAGTGCGGCCGAGCGCCTTGCACTATTCACTTTCCGCTCGATGTCACTGAAAGATTGCCCTGACAAGGCGAGCGATAGAACGTCCGACCATTCCCTAGCATTGGGCTCAACAAGCTCTAGAAGGCTGTTCACGAAAGCACGCACCGCCTCGCGATCGGGCAGGCCAAACGCGACTTGTTCCTCGAAGCGTCGCCACACTGCGGGGTCAAGGAGTTCGGCATGGTTTGTTGCCGCCAAGAGCAGGCCCGACGACGGCCAGTCATCCAGTTGTTGCAGCAATACTGTTACGAGCCGTTTCAATTCACCGATTTCAGCCGCATCATCCCGGCGCTTGGCAATGGCGTCTAGCTCGTCAACCAGAAGCACGCAGTCGATCGACTTTGCATAGTCGAGAACGTAACGCAAATTCGTCCCCGTCCGCCCCAGATAGCTGCTCATCACAGCTGACAGATCTAGAATAAGAAGCGGCCTATCCAGTTCGCGAGCAATCCATCGCGCCGCCATCGTTTTGCCAACCCCAGGCGGGCCAGTGAACAGGACTGTGCGTGTTGGCTCTAGTCCGGCATGAGTCAGCGCCTCTAGGCGCATGCGCTCCTCGACCAGGCGCCTTAACATGTCCTGTACGGCGTCAGCATAGATGGGCTCATGCGGGAGTACTGGGCGCTCCTCCTGCCGCAACAACTGGAACCGGCTATCCGTATCTACCGGCAGGGCGACTGTCGGAGAGCGGCGCAGGGTCGATGAGCGGGTCGGACGCTTGCGTAACAGCTCCACAAGCGCGCTCGCCAGGCTTGGATCTTCAGTCCGCTTAGCAATGCGATGGAGGAACGCGTGCACATCTTGCTGGCGATCAGACAAGGCAATCCGCGCCAGGTGGATGAAATCTTCTGAAATTTTTTCAGATTCTTCCATTTTGCTCATCATTGCCTCGCACTTCATAGATATATTTGAACTGTATAGTGGAAGATTTTTTTGATTACCATCAAGAAATCTTCCGCCTGCATGCCTGGTGTTGCCGAAGCCTTCGCCTAATGGCTTAGGTGATGAGCTGAGTGAGCCGCGCTCACTCCATCAGGCGCTGCGCCGGAATGCCAACGAGAGGTGGGGTAGAGGCAAACTGCGAGCCACAGGCCTCGCGGCATACCGTGCCGCGTTTAAGCCCCTTCCGCGGGTGGCGCACCGCAGGGCAGAGCGACCGCCCTCCTGGGTGTGTGCAGGTGCCATGCGACGGTAGAGTGGTCTCGCAGGCTGCCGGTTGCGTGCTGCGGAGCACGACTAACGGCAGCTATGAGGAACGCTGCAAAGCAGCATCTTGTCTGTGCGACCGTCCGCAAAGGGCCGAAACTGCTGACGCCTCGGCCCCGGTCAAAGAAGGCATGCACTGAACCCGCTCGGGTTTAGCCAGTGGCTCCCAGGCCTCCATGTCCAGCGATGATCTCGGCGGTCGTGACGACAGCTTTCTGAACCGCAAGGCGGCTTTCCTCAGTCTGCCCAAGCGCGGAAAGGTCCAAACTGATCGGCTCTGGCGCGAGAGCCAGCGTTCCACGCCGGGCTGGTGCTCGCAACACCGGCTTCGGGTCGGGCGGAGTATCTGGTCCCTGCCCTCGCGCCGCTCCCTGCTGTACCGCCTGCAACTGCTGCGCCAGTTTCGCAACCGCCGCCTCGGCCTCATGCAGCCGTGAATCGTATTGCCGCTTTTCGGCGTCCGGATTAGGAAGATCCCCCTTCTGCCCGGCATGGATCACCTTCAGGGCCGGATCCTCATAGTATTTGATGCGCCGCGCCCGGATCGGCATCTGGGCATCAACCACGAGGATTACCTCGTCCAGATCCAGCCGCCGCGCCTCGTCCTCGTTGAGGAGCGGTGTTTCCTCGGTGCGCTCGGTGACGCTACGGCCTTCAAAGGGATTTCGCCCTACAGAACGTGATCGCGTGACCACACGCTTGGTCGTCTTGCCGACAGCCTGACTCAGCTCTTCAATGGTCTTCTGGTCCGAAGGTGTCAGATAGAGTTTCACCCCTGCCCCGCCTTGCAGCGATCGACGGGTGTTCTCGCCATAGATCTCGTCCAGTGCAGGGATGGTCTGGGTGACGATGGCAAGGTTGCCGCCATAGGACCGCAGCGTCTTGATGCTCTCGGCCACGATCGGCATCTTTCCGAGCCGATCAAACTCATCAAGCATGATCATCACCGGCCAGGGCTCATCCTTTCCGGGTTCAGCGGCCTGCAGCGAGGCGATCAGATCCGAGAAGAACAGCCGGATCAATGGTGCCAGCGGCCCAACCATCTCAGATTCCACCACCAGATAAATCGCATGCGGCTGCCGGCGGATGTCTCGGAACGAAAAATCCGAAGTTGCCGTTGCTGCGTCGATCGCCCGGTTGTCCCAGGTATCGAGGCCGGACGTCATCAGCAGCGAGAGGTAGGAGGTCAGCGTGTCGTTGTTGGTCGAGGCCATGCGCTCGAAAATCAACTTGGCGGAAGGGTTCTTCACCTCCTCCGCGCGCTTCAGGAACTCCAGCTGCTTGTTCCCGCCCGAGGCAGTGATGCGATAAATCTCGCCGATGGTCGGGTTGCCACGCTCAAAGGCCAGAAGCCCGGCCGCTACGAAGAGATCAATCCCGCCGGCAAGCAGACCGCTGAGCTTTTCGTTGTCGGTCTGCAGGAAGAGCTTGGCAGTCAGCTTCAGCTCCATCTGCTGGCGGTTGGGGTTCTTCAGTGCCGCGATCCGGGCCAGCGGGTTGTAGCGATGCGTCGGTCGCTCCCAGTCGGTGGGCGCGAAGCGAAACACCTTGTCGCCAGTGGAAGCCCTGAACCGCGAAGTCTCGCGGAAATTCTCGCCCTTGACGTCGAGGACCACGGCCGAGCCACGATAGGTCAGCAGGTTCGGGATCACGAAGCCGACACCTTTGCCCCGTCCTGTCGGGGCCACGACCAGGGCATGTGGGAAGGTGCGCGAGACGATGAAGGGCTTCTTCGATTTTGGAGAACCCATCTTGCCGAGCAGGAACCCTGCCCCCGTCCCGGCGAAAAAGCCGTTGCGCTTCATCTCCGCCCGGCTCTGCCAATGCGTGGTGCCGAAACGGGTCAGCGCATCGCCGAGCATGGTCGCGGTAAGGAGGAGGGCCGCGAGACCCGTCCCAAGGATGATGCCATTCACCCAGAGGAAATCCTGCGGGGCCGAGGTTCTCAGCCCCAGCCAGTTCCGCGCCAGCAGAGTGAGATCAAAGCTACTCGTCGAGTGCCCATATTGGACGGCAAAATAGATCGTCGCCAGCACATAGCCGATGGCAAGCCCGAGCAGGGTCAGAACCACCGCGCCTAACAGCATGCGGCCCTTATCCATGGGTGATCCCCTTCTCGCCATGGGAGAGGGAATGCCTCAGATCCTCGCCGTGGCGCTCTTCCACGATCCGCTCGAGCACCCGGTCCATTGCCGGATCATTGGCATGAACTTCTCTGGCCTCGAGATATGCCCGCGCCAGCTGCAGCTGCTCGAGCGCATTGGGGGTGATCCGGTCCAGCACCTTCGCATCGCCGCGGTGCAGATCATCGATTTCGGCTGGGGTCAGGCGGTCATTGACCTGCTCGACAAAGCGCTGGCGCGCCGCATCCGAGGCCAGATCCACCTTGCCATCGACCGCCTGTCGCAAGGCGGAGGCCAGTTGGGGCGCTGTCGCATCCAGATTGCGGCGTTCCGCATAAGCTTGACGGGTGTCGTCCTCAACCTCGGCCAGCCTCTCGATGATACGGTCGCGGGACGCGCCTGCGGCATGGAGCTGGTTGATTTCCAGGCTGACGGCATCGCGGATTTGCTCTTGTGGGGTCTCGGCCCGGAGGCGCGCCATCTCGCGAACTTCTTCGGTGATCGGACCGAGCCGGATCGACGGATCACGCTGCGCGAGATCCATATCGCCGGCATGGAGGGTACGATGTGCGGCCCGAATGCCGTTCGCTGGAGGCTGAATGACATCGGTGGCCTTTTCCCAGGCCATGGTGGCAATTTCGGCATGCTGGGGCGAGCGCTCGGCAAAGCGGTCGAAGGCCTCTTTCGCCTCGGCCACCTGCTTCTCGCCATCACGCCGCGCCCGCGGGTCATCGGAATAGGGGTAGCTGAAATCCGTCCGCTGGAACTGTTTGATCAAGGCACGGAACTCCTCCCGTTCCGTCGGACTGTAGATGTCCGGCTCGCTGCGCAGGGTTTCGTTGTCAGCCGAAACGCGGTGAGCGGAGGCCTCCGACTGCCGCGCCCCCTCTTCCCTTTCCGGCCCCTCCCTCTCCACATCCTCCACGGCCCGCAGGACGCGGGCCTCGGTCAGCACATCCCCCAGCTTGCCATGCACGGCCTCAAGACGGTCCATCGCCTGATCGCGCTGAACGGTGTCGCGCAGATCAAGCTGCTCCTCCTTCGCGATGGCCCGCAGATCCTGCGCAAGCCATTGCTGCTCCAGCGCCGCATTGCCCGCACCCTCGCGCATCCGGGCCAGAACGGCATCGCTATCGATTCCGGTCCCCTGCACCGCTTCCGTGATGCGGGCTTTGAGGCCCGGAGCTTCAAGCTGATCCCGGTGGGCCTCAACCAGGTTCGGCGCAGCATAGATCCCGTCCGGGGATGCCGGCTCATGCAATGTGTCGGAGCGGTCGCCAAAGGGCTGCAGATGCGAGACCTCGCGCAGCACATCGGTCAATTTGCGCTCGATCACCGGGCGCTCGGACGCAGGAGCGCGTTCGATCAGCCCTTCGATCTGGCGGATGTTCTGCGAGAACCGATCGATCAGTTGGTCAAAATCATGAACGTCATCACTCATATACAACACTCCGTCTGACTGGATACGATCACCCCGGGCAAGCACATCCCCGGCCCGGGACAGGGCTTCCGCAACATCGTGGAAGTTCGAACGCGAGGCCTCGGCGGCGAGGCCCCGATAGATCGCGGCATTGCGCGCCACCTCGGCAATGGCGTGGTCAAAGTCGGCCCCGGTGCGCTGGCGCTCGACCGGCGCCCTGCCCTCTTCCATGGCTTTGCGGATCTCAACATCGCTGGCGGCGCGGGTGAGCACGCCCCGGTCCAGCCGCCGCGTGGCTTCAAGGCGCAGCCCGTGGCGCTCGGCCGCCTCGACCATGGCTTCGCGGAATGCGTCGTAGTTGAAGTGATGATCCTTCCCGAGGAAGAACATCTCGCCATCCTTGCTGCGGCGATTCAGCACGATATGGGCATGCGGATGAGCGCGATCTTCGTGGATCGCCGCGATGTAATCGAACTGCGCGCCGTCCCCTTCGAAGAAGCGCTCGCAGATCTCGCGGGTAATCTCCTGCGCCTCGGAGGAACGTGTGCCGATAGGGAAGGCCATCAGGAGATGTGCGGTATGGCCCAGCTTCGGCGCATGATGCTCGTTCCACTGGTTCTCGAAGCGCCGCGCCACGCGCTCGATCTCACCCGGCGAGAGCAGCTTTTTGCCGTCATGCGTGCCGCGCGAGTCGAGGATGAAGCTCGACTTGGTGGTCAGGTAGGACAGTTGGGCGCGCAGCTGCGCCCCGGTGTGGCAGCCGCCTTGCCGGATCGCCTTGAAGATTGCCGGCGAATGGCCGCGCGCCGCGCGCACCATCTGTGCCCGCTTGCCCAAGCCCCCGGAGGCCGAGCCAGAAACCTTGCTCCAGCCCCGGTCAAAAAGCGCCGGATTGACCGCCCTCACGGCATCAGCCCGCGCCATCGCGTGCCTCCCGGATCAGGGGCGCGAGCGCCTTGTCCACCTCCAGCTTGAGGGACGCCCGCCGGTTGCGGCTCATCTCCTGGACCTGATCCGCGATGGTGAAGACCAGCCCGGCCAGAGCCCGGATCTCGGCCTTCTCCGACCCAGTCAGGACCGCCTGCTCGCCACGGACACGCCCCTCGTTCAGACGGCGGGCGATCTGGTTGATGTTGTTGCCGACCCGGTTCATCGCCGCGCCAAGGCCGCGCAGTTCCTCCGTCATGTGCACATCGGGCGCGAGCAGGTCGCTGGCGGCCAGTATCATGCAGCGCAGAGCATCAGAACGATGCCCGATGCCACGTGCCGAGAGCGCCGCATCAAACCGGCGCAGCTCGGCCGCGCTGAGCCTCAATCCTACCACCTGAGGCCGACTGCCGTTCGAGGCGCGCCGTCCGTGAGCATGGTTCACCGCATTGTAGACGGCCTTCAGGCTGACCCCGAACTGCTGTGCCAGATCAGCCGCGGGCACGCCTTCAGACCGCTCTTTGGCGATCCTCAGACGCTCCTCTTCGGTCAGTCGGCGGGCCGGGGACATTTTGAAGTTAACGCTCCTATTTCTTGCCAAGATCGTACAAGCCCGCCGACTCCCAGCACAAGCGGAGTCGGGCCTACGGGCTTGTACTCATTATGAAAAACCGGCCCAAAGGGGCGGTTTCCCGTTGTCTGCGGAATGCATCACGCGCCTTGCGATTTGCATCCCGTCCCATGCGAAATGCCTCCCGTTATCTGCGCTCTGGAGCATGTCTTCTGGCACCTGCATCGCGCTCTTTGCGTCCTGCATCCTGCGGAGTGGGAAGTGCCGGAAGGGGAATGGGATCTGCATCACGTTGCCTGCGCCACGTCCTCTGGAAGCCGCACAATGCGTGCCGCTTCCTGCGATCTGCGCCTTGCGTCCCGCTTGACGCATCCCGGTCAGCGCCCTACGACAAGAAAGCTCTTATGTTTACGAATAACCATTATTGCAGGTGTGCCATGCCAAATGACTCCTTGCGCGTAATCGCCGCGATGGCCCGCAAAGGCGGGTCGGGCAAAACCACGCTGAGCCGCGCCCTGATCAGCGCCGCTATCGCCGCCGGTCGCCGGGTCACCCTCATGGACACCGACGGGACCGATGCACTCGGTGCCTGGTATGAACGGGCCGAGGGTGCCGGGTACAGTTCACCCCTGCTGTCTCGCACCAGGGCGCTCAGCATTGCCGCCATCGAGCAGGAGATCGACCGGGTCTATGCCGAGGATCTGGCGGATCTGATCTTCATCGACACCGCTGGTGTCGGAGCGGACTGGTCGGACAGCGTCGCTGTGCTGGCCGATCACATCGTGACCCCGGTGATGCTCTCCACGACCGACTTCAAGGTCGGCATCCAGACAGCAGACTGGTTTGCCCATCTGCGGACCCGTGTGGACGACCCGAGCGCCCTGCCCCGGCATCATGTGGTTCTGAACATGGTGCCCGCGAAACCGACCAAGGCCGATGCGGAACTGATCGCACAGGCGGTCAACTGCTTCCCGGTCATCGAGACCGTGATGATGCACCGAAACGCCTTCAAGGAGATGGATCGGCTTGGTCTGCTTCATGCCATCGCTCTTGCGCGGAAGAATGATCCCAACCCGCTGATGAAGCCCCATGCCCGCCCGCTCGTCGAGGCGCTGGAAGAAGCCACCGACATCTTGAACACCATCATCAGCGGCTGAGAGTGACATGGTCCGCAAACGCATCCCCCTCGTGACACGGCCGGATCAGGCCTATTCGTTCAGTCTGTCCCAACAAAACAGGACCGACCCGGCACAGACGCGAGACAGAGACGAACCAGCCAGCGCGGCCGAGGCCCGTGCGCCGGCGCAGCCGAGCGCCAGCATCGCATCGGAGGATCAAGCCTCAAGAGATGACTCAAAAGCCTCGATCCAAGTCGACGTGCGCGTGAACGCGTTGAAGCGCCAGGAACAAGGGCTGGTTGCCTGCGGCATTGCCCCCCGACAGGTGATCCGGGCCGCCCTGCGGAAGGCCGTCAAGAAGTGGGGGCTCTCAGCAACATATGCCATCCCCTCCAGTGACAGGCGGGCAAGTCAGGCAAGCTGGACCGTCAGGACCAGCGTCGCAGTGCCCGCCGCAATCTTTGATCGGCTGCTTGCCGATCAGGACCCTCTGGGGGTCGACAGCCGGTGGTCATTGGTGCGGGGTCAGCTGGAGCCGCTGGTCTGGGCGGAAATCGATGCTCTCCTCGCATCGCTCAGTGACGACTCCGACGATGTCCGCTGACCCACGCTGGCACGGGCTATTCAGGCCCTGACGCTGGCTGGTTCAGGATCAGACCGCGCTTGGTAGCGATTGCCACTGCCTGTACCGAGTTCCGCGCCCCGAGCAGGTTCCTTATCCGCTCCAGGCGCTTCTTTATGGTCTCGGTACTGACGCCCTGTCGATGCGCGACTTCCTTATAGGGCAAACCGTTCGCCAGATCAGAAAGGATAGCACGCTCCATCTCTGAAAGCGGTCTTGCCGCCTCGATAGAGGCGAGCAGCTGTTTGAATATGCCCTCAACCTCGTCCAGCTCACCGTCGGTCAGTTCCCGATCCTCGCGGGCGCAAAACAGGCAGCTGAGCGTGCCATATTCTTCAATGCGACTGCGAGAAACGCCGCAACCATAGTTGAGGCCATACTCGCGCGCGTGATCCATTATCAGAGTGCCAGCAGGCGAGAGCTTTTCGACCGGCACTTCACTCCATCTGATGCGACCTGAATGCGTCCTGGCCCAGAGATTGACCGGATCAAACATCGCATATTGCCGCTCAGTGTAAATCTCGACCCAACGCTCCGGATAGGTGGAGACATAATGCTCTGGCGTCAAACTGCGCACATGGATGACGAGTGAATAGCCCATCGGTGCAATTGCCCGCAGCCGGGCATCCAAATGGGCCATTTCTGGAACAATAGTCCAAACCATTACCCCTCCCGCACGAGAAAATGTGCAGCACACAAACAGCGATACCAAAAAGGGTAACGGCATGGCCGCCCCCCCACCGTTGTGTCAGGTTGTGATGAACGCGCGCATAAATCAACCGTGAAGCGATCTTACGTAAAGGGGTTAGATCGCCAGCCAGCGACGTTTTGCTATAGTTGGGATGAGTGCCATGAATATGCAGACCAATGAACACCGCGCGAGCGCAAGCAGCGCCACCCGTCTTGAGGCCCGGCCCATCGCCAGGCTGCGCAACAAGGACAATGGCAACGTCATTGGTCTGATTTACGAGTGGAACACAGGAGAGACGCAGGCTGCCTGGTTCGGCAAGGCCGAGCGCACGTTCCTAATCGAAGAATTTGGCTGACCGTTGTTCCGCTTTGGCAAGTGCTAGTGGCCCCGGCCTTTCGACCGGGGCCCTGGTTGGGGGGATTACTCCCCCCGGCGGCTGTTGGGGCGCGACCAGATCAGGCTCGAGCCCTCGCCGTCCTCGTCGTCGAAGAGGTTGGCGTAGATCGGGTGTGAGAAGCTCGGATCGTCCAGCTTCAGGCCCAGATAGTCCCGACCCTCGGTCGAGCGCTTCGACCAGGCGGCGCCGATCTCCGCGCGGCCCACCAGGATCCGGTGCGAAGGTGCGTTCTCGCCCGTGGCCCGCAGGTCGGGGACGATGCGCACGCCCTTGGCCTGCACGCTCAGGGTGACGATTTCGCCGGTGTATTCGTTGCCGGTTTTCTTGAAGGTGCCGATGGTCGCCATTGTCTGTCTCCATTCTCTCGTGTTCGGGCCCGCTCCATTGCGGCCTCGATGGCGATCGACAGGCCGGGGACGACGACCGGCGCAGTCCCGCCCGGGACCTCGACAGCACAGGCAGGGCTTTCTTGTCTTCCGCGAGGAATGACGGCACCGCCGTCAGGGGAAGAAAGTCCCACGACGCTGTTGCGCCGAGACGTCGAAGCGCGGCTTCCGCGCTGGTCTTCGGCCAGATCAGCCCATCACAGAGGACGCATGCGAGCGGTCCCGTCCCCACCAGAGAGACAGGAGACAGCGGCGACCCTGAAGGAACCGGAAGGAAGACCCGACAGGCAACCACCGGCGATGTTCACCCAAGCTGCGAACAGGCCGGCTTGCGTCCTTTCCTGCCGAACTGCCGCCACGGGCAAGGCAAAGCACCAGATGGGATACTGGCAAGGCAGCCAGATCGGCACCTGCCGCCCAAGCGCTCGACCGAAAGCCGGGACTATCTGGGCCGGAAGTGCGATCAGAGCGTGCCGCCGATCCACAGAACCCACGATCAAAGAGGCCGGAAAGAGGGAAGGGCTGAGCCCTGCAGGGCCAACGGTAACCGGCGGGGGAGACGTCAACCTCCGTCCGAGATCGAAAGGCCGGGGCGCGGCACCATCTGAGAGTTTGCGTCCGTCGCGAGTGAGCCACTACAGGCGCAATTCCCTGCTGCGGCCTGCCGTTGTGGCATTTCTCCTGATGTCAGTACAGCCGCTGCCCCTGTGCCCTGAGCAAAACAAACCCTCGTCTTTCTGCGCTGCGGCAGCTATTCTTGTCGCAACAGCAAGGGAGACGTGGACATGAGCCGCTACCTCGCCGCAGCAATTATCTTTTTCGCATTGCCGGCGCATTCCGATGACATTGCTCGTGGAGCAGCCTTCGCGCAGGAAAACTGTTCACGCTGCCACGCAGTGACGGCTGTGGATTACAGTCCCAATCCCCGATCAATCCCGCTACGGTTTCTGGGTCGGCTCTATCCAATCGAGGGCCTGGAAGAGGCCTTGGCAGAGGGCATCATGGTGAGCCACGAGATGCCGGAGTTCGTTCTGGAAGCTGACGAGATCGCCCCCCTCATCGTCTATCTCGACAGCATCCAGGTGCGCTCGGGCTACTGAGCAGCGGGTGGATAGCGAGACCCGGCAGTGACGTTTTCCGGCCAGCGGTTCGGGCGGCCAAAGGCCCCGGCCTTTCGACCGGGGCGCTGGTTGGGGAGGTCAGTCCCCCCGGCGGCTGTTGGGGCGCGACCAGATCAGGCTGTGGCCCTCGCCGTCCTCATCGTCGAAGAGGTTGGCGTAGATCGGGTGCGAGAAGCTCGGGTCGTCCAGCTTCAGGCCCAGATAGTCCCGACCCTCGGTCGAGCGCTTCGACCAGGCGGCGCCGATCTCCGCGCGGCCCACCAGGATCCGGTGCGAAGGTGCGTTCTCGCCCGTGGCCCGCAGGTCGGGGACGATGCGCACGCCCTTGGCCTGCACGCTCAGGGTGACGATTTCGCCGGTGTATTCGTTGCCGGTCTTCTTGAAGGTGCCGATGGTCGCCATTGTCTGTCTCCATTCTCTCGTGTTCGGGCCCGCTCCATTGCAGCCTCGATGGCGATCTGGAGGCCGGGGACGACGGTCGGCGCAGTCCCGTTCGGGACCCTGACAGCACAGGCAGGGCTTTCTTGTCTCCCGCGAGGAATGGGCGAAGCCCAGGGGAAGAAAGCTCAACGACGCTGTTGCGCCGAGACGTCGAAGCGCGGCTTCCGCGCTGGTCTTCGGCCAGATCAGCCCATCACAGAGGACGCAGGCGAGCGGTCCCGTCACAACCAGAGAGACAGGAGACAGCGGCGATCCTGAAGGAACCGGCAGGAAGACCCGTCAGGCAACAACCGGCGATGTTCACCCAGGCTGTGAGCAGGCGGGCTTGCGCCCCTCCCCGCCGACTTGCCGCCACGGGTAAGCGAAGCACCAGATCGTATACTGGCTAGGCCGCCCGATCGGCACCTGCCGCCCATGCGCTCGATCAGGAAAAGGGACAGGGCTGGAAGCGCGATCAGAGCGTGCCACTGATCCGCAGAACCCACGATCAAAGAGGCCGGAAAGAGGGAAAGACTGAGCCCTGTGCGCTCATGACGACGGGAAAATCCGACCGACAGCCAACCCTGCGAAAAGCAGGAAGGCCGCGCCATCTCAGCCTCAAGCGTTGATAACAGTTATCAAGCGTGGCATTGTGAAATCAGCATTAGCGGAGGCCGCGATGATCAGTGCCGATCTGGGAACACAGCTGGAGAGCTTCGTGGCGAAGCTGGTCGAAACCGGCCGCTACAACTCCAAGAGCGAGGTTCTGCGCGAAGGCATCCGCCTGATCCAGGAACGTGAAGCCCGCCTTGCCGTGCTGGATCAGGCCCTGGCCAGGGGGCTCGCAGATGCTGATGCCGGGCGGGTCAAACTGGCCGGTGACGTCTTCGCGCGGCTTGAGGCCAAGTATCAGGCGATGGGCGAACCGGCGAAATGATCGTCGAGATCACCGCCGAGGCCGAAGCGGATCTGGAAGCCATCGGCGACTACATCGCACGGGACAATCCCGCCCGCGCGGTCAGCTTTGTCCGCGAGCTCGGGCGCAGCTGCATGGATATGGCCGACTTCCCCGAGGCCTGGCCGGTCATCCCACGATATGAGACGCAAAGCATCCGGCGCCGCGTGCATGGGCGCTACCTGATCTTCTACCAGATCCGCGGGGACAAGGTGACAGTGCTTCACGTCCTGAATGGCGCGATGGACGTTGAGGCGATCCTGTTCCCGCAAGGCTGAGGTCAGTGAACAGCGCCGCAGCATTTCTTGTACTTGCGCCCTGAGCCGCAACTGCACGCATCATTGCGACCGGGCTTCGGTGAAGCTGAGGGCGCAGCAGCCAGATTGGCTGCCAGCGGCAGACCGGGCATGGATTTCGCCGTATGCGCCTTGGCAAAGGCGTTCAGATCCTCGACCATATCGGGGATCAGATCATGGGCCTCGCGCGACAGTTTTGTAGCCTTCCAGCCCTTCCCTTCGGCGAATCCGGTCGAGATACGCGAGAGTTTGTCTACGAGATCCAGCGCCTTCTTCGCCCGCCGGTCCTTGCTGTCCTCGATCAGATCCCAGGCGTCAGGCCGCAGTCGCATCGCCGCGACGAAACCCATCATCCAGAACTCCCAGATGATATCCCCGTTGCGCTGATCCTCGTCGAGGACGGGGAAATACTCCCCCGGGATCATCAGCATTCCGGCAACGCGGTTGTAATGCGCCATGATGAGATCGAGAGCCGCCTGAAGCTCTTCGGCGCTGTCGAACTCCGGCGGGCCGCCAGTCCCCCAAACCTCGGCAAGCCAGACCGAGGGCGAAATCATTTCCGGACAGGTGATGAGACCCGCGCAAAAACCATCGAATTCGGCAAGGATCATCGGATCGTTGTCTTCGGGCAGCGCCGAAAGCACCGCATCGAGGCGATCGAGGTCTTCATCGCTATGCCAAAGTGCAATCGTCATCTTGAGCCTGCCGTCAGGGAGTACGTTCGTTCCTTTTCTACACGAGTTCGCTTTACTGCAAAACACCAGGTCGCAACTCAGAGCCGACGGAGCGCGTGTGGGGTGGCGCTTACGCGCCACTCTTCGCCATACGGTAGACAGGGATACCCATCTTGCGGGCCTTATCGGCCAGGTTTTCCTGGATGCCCGTGCCAGGGAAGATGATGACCCCGATCGGCAGACAGTCTAGCATCTGGTCATTGCGCTTGAAGGGGGCCGCCTTGGCGTGTTTGGTCCAGTCCGGCTTGAAGGCGACCTGCGGCACCTTGCGGTTGCTGGCCCAGGTTGCGGCGATGCGCTCGGCCCCCTTCGGGCTACCACCATGCATCAAGACCATATCGGGATGCTTGGCGCGGATCTGATCGAGACGATCCCAGATCGTGCGGTGATCAGTGGTATCCCCGCCCGAGAAGGCAACCTTCGGCCCCGGCGGCACCAGCATCTCAGTCTCTGCGATCTTTTTGGCTGCGAGGAAATCGCGGCTGTCGATCATCGCTGCGGTCAGATGGCGATGGTTGGTGCGCGATCCCGAGCGCGGTGCCCAATGGGTGCCGGTCACGCGCAGGAAGATGTCGGCGGCGGTTTCGCGGAAGAGTTCCAGGCTCTCGCGGCGTTCGATCAGATTGCCGCCGATGCCGATCAGGCTCTCGAGCTGGACGGATTTAACTTCGCTGCCATCCTGCTCGCGCTGAAGGCGTTTCTGCGCCTGCTCGTTGTCATCCAGTTTGCGCTCGATCCGCTCTGCGGCGCGGTGGAAAGTGTTGACGGTCGACCAAAGGATTTCGTCGAGGTCGAAATCGAGGCTGGTATCGGCCATGGTGGAGATGAGGGCGTCGAAGATGTCGGAGACCGCGCTCTGGATGGCCTGGTCTTCAGGGGTGGGCCGGGGATCTGCCTCGCCCTCGGCGGGACGATAGCCATAGAGCTGCATGTCCTCGATGATATGGCCGGTCGGGGAAATGGTGTGATCGGGCTCGAAACTATCCTGGGCAAACATGGGATGCATCCTTCGGCTTGGACCGCGACCGTCGCGGCCTTCTGGCGACGACAAGCCCACGGGCGCTCCGGCCGGGCAGCCCGCGCACCCGCGGGCCTTGATGGCAAAGCCCGGCTGATTTGCTTCGCGATGTAAAGGCGGGGCCTGCCCCGCCGACGGAAATCAGTCGGGCGCCGCCATTGCCGGGCCGGAGCGCTTGTGGGCCGCTCGCCCTCTGAGAAGGCCTCGGCGCGGTCCTCTTGCCGAAGGGGGTTGCTTCCCCTGTCCGCCCGGGCAGGAGCGCGCCCGCCCGATCACCTCCCGTTCCCGGCAGATCAGCGAAGGGTCATGAAGCGGCTGACGTCCTCGGGGGCGAGTTGCCCCCGGACCTGCGCCCGAAGTGCCTCCAGACCCGGCCCCAGGAGATCGTCGTTGAAATCCCCCAGCATGGGCGAGAGCGTGATGGCCTCGATACCGGCCTCGTGCGCCCGGGCGATCAGGCTGTCCCGCGCGCCATCGCCGGCGGGATCGTCGTCGCGGATGATATAGAGCCTGCGCAGAGTTGCCGGGAACAGGATGGCTGCGAGATGTCCCGCCGAGAGAGCCGCAACCATCGGCATCTTTGGTAAGATCTGGCGCAGCGAGAGCACGGTCTCGATGCCCTCCCCTGCCGCCATGACATCCTGCGCGTAATCAAACCGGACCGCGTTGCCGAGCAGGTCCCCCATCGCCTTTCGCGGTGGGTCGAGAGGCGCTTTCCCACTGCCGTCGCGGCTGAGCCAGGTGCGGTGCACGCCGGTGAGATTGCCCTCGAGATCGGTGATCTTGCCGATCAATGCGGGCCAGGTCTCGGTCGGACCCACGCCTTCCGGACGGTAGAAGCAGTCTGGGTGGAAGCGGAGGCTGTCCGTGTCGCGCAGATCCGTCAGGCCGCGTTTGCGCAGATAGGTGCCGGCCAGCGTGCCCCGGATGGACCGGGACATGCGCCAGAGCCGTTCGGCAGCGTCAGGTGATCCGGAAGGAGCTGGTACCGACTTGCGTTTCTTCGCCTCCGGTGCCGGTTCCAACTGTGGCAGGCTGAGGAAGCGCCGCGCTTCCTCGGCCACATCGGCGAAGTCGCTGAGGCGAAGGCTTTCGCGGATCACATCGAGCAGATCACCGTGCTCGGCCGTAGCGCTATCGGTCCACTTTCCAGCAGCACCTTTGCCCGACGCCGGGCCCGTCAGGCGGACGAACATCGACCGCCCCGGTTCATTGCGCACATCGCCGACCTGCCAGTAATTGCCCTGTTTGCGGCCATTCGACAGATAGTGCCGACACACCGCCTCGGCCTGTTGGCCAAGACGGTGCGACAGATCGGCGGCATCGATGCGAGCCATCACGACACCTCCTGCCGAAAATAACTATACACACTTTTATTGTGCCGTGAGGCACGTTGCCCTATCTTGAGCGCATGGATCTGGACTGGGACGAAGACAAACGCGCGCGCACCCTGCAGGAACGGGGCCTCGACTTTGCCGATGTTGCCGCGGCGCGTTGGGATGACGCCCTGACCGCCGAGGATCTGCGGGAGGGATACGGCGAGCGCCGCCTTGTCAGCCTCGTCCCGATCCATGACCGGCTTTGCGTGGTGGCCTGGTGCGTCCGCGGCAAGGCGCTGCGGGTGATCAGCCTGCGCAAGGCCAACACAAGGGAAAGGAAGCGCTATGAACAAGGATAGGCCGCTGATCGATAGCGATGGCGAGGTCGGCGATCTCGGCGACAGCTTCTTCGCCACCGCTCGGCGTGGACGCCCGGCACTATTGCCGGGCGAGAAGAAGGTTCGGATGAACCTGATGATCGACGCCGACATCGCCGCAAAGCTGAACGAAGTCGGCAACAAGAGCGCCTTCGTCACCGAGGCGCTGCGGAAAGCGTTGGCAGGATAGGTCATCATGCCGCCTCCCGCACGGTGATACGGCTGATCGGATAGACCGCGAGCAGTTTGCCGAGGATGTCGGTGCCATTTGCACCCACCGGCACGAAGAAGCGCAGCTTCCAGGAGATGATCTCGCTGAAGAGCCCCCAAGCCCGCAGCCGCTCGCGCATCGCTTCCGAGAAGCCGGTCAGTTCGATCCGGTTCGCGCCCATCACCCGCGAGCGACGCAGTTGCAGGCCCTCGGCAAGATCGAGGACGGTCCGCCCGTCGAGCAATGCGGCGTAGGCCTGATCCGGGGTCAGGCTGGACGCTCCGCTTGCGGTGGCGTTCGTGGCCCAGGCGGGCGAGACCCGGCGGCCGATGATGCGCTCGCCGTCATCGGTCTGCAGGCGATAGACGCGGGTCTCATCTTGCGGCAGGCGCTTCCATACCGGCAGCAGCAACCCCGAAACCACATGCAGCGTGGCATCCGAGAACTCCGGCACATCGGCGACCTCGGCCCGCCATGCGGCCGCGAAGGTCTTACTGTCAGTCTCAACCCAAAGCGTGTCACTCATCATCCTGACGGACATGCTGAAGGCTTCCATCGGCCGGATCAAGCGCACACGACGTTCTATCTCGCCATCGTCAAGCATGATCGAGGTGGTCGGCACCTGCACGGCCGCCCGGCCGGATCGGCTGTTCACCAGCAGGACCGCGCGCGGATCATCCAACTCGTCGAGGGCGGCATCGAGCAGCAGGGGCGTATTGCGCCGCCGCTCGGTGATGGTCAGAAGCCTCGTCTCGGCCCCGGTGCCGGGATGGGAGTAGATCACCTGCCGGTCGGTAACGGTGAAGCTTTCGGCCTTCAGCGTCTCGAGACCCAGATCATAGATCCCCGCCGCGATCGCCCCCTCGACCTTGGCCTCCAGCAGCTGCTCGAAAGCGGTGAAGAGGATGCCTTGCAGCTCGATGGTCAGCGCCAGCAGGCGGTTGAGAAAGGTGGTGATCGGCGGCAGCTCATCTTTGATGCCATTGCTGTCCATCAGCTTCAGGCCGGTGGCGGATTCAAACCGCTCCAGCGAACAACCATCGACCTTGCCGCGGACCAACAGGAGGTAGAGCTGGCGTAGGGCAGCCCGGGCATAGGGGCTTTCCAGATTGTCTTCGGGGCGGAACAGTCCCTGCCCGCCGGTCTGGCGCTGCCCGCGGGTGATCGCCCCGAGCGTGTCGAGCCGCCGCGCGATCGTGCTGAGGAAGCGCTTTTCGGCCTTCACATCAGTCGCAATCGGCCGAAAGAGGGGTGGCTGCGCCTGATTGGTGCGATTGGTGCGCCCAAGGCCCTGAATGGCGGTATCGGCCTTCCAGCCCGGTTCCAGCAGATAATGCACGCGCAGGCGTTGGTTCCGCGCCGAGAGTTCGGCGTGATAGCTGCGGCCCGTGCCGCCCGCATCCGAGAAGACGAGGATGCGCTTGCTGTCATCCATAAAGGCCTGGGTCTCGGCGAGATTGGCCGAAGGTGCGCGGTTCTCGACAGCAAGTCGCGCCGCCGGGCCTTCGCCTTTGCGGACGATCCGTCTCGAGCGCCCCGTGACCTCAGCCACCATCTCCGTTCCAAAGTGCTGGACGATCTGATCGAGCGCCCCCGGCACCGGCGGCAGGCCCGCCAGATGCTCGATCATGGCGTCGCGTCGGGAGACCGCCTCCCGGCTCTCGACGGGCTGGCCATCCCGGAACACCGGCCGCGAGCTGACGTTGCCCTCCCCGTCGCTGAAGGGCTCGTAGAGCTGCACCGGGAAGGAATGCTGCAGGTAGCTCATGACATAATATGCTGCGCCCGCGTTATGCAGAGCGCGGCGCTTCATGTCTTTGATATGATGTTTCATTTCGGGATCTCCACTTGGCATAATCATGATGCCTCTGCTTTCAACCGCAGAAGGACACCCCGACATGACCTCCCCCTCCAACTCTCACCCCGGCAGCGCGGCAGCCGCTGGGGCCGCAGTCAGCGGCCAAGCACTTGTTTCCGGTTATCTTGCGGATAATCCCAACTTGTCTGCTGGCGCGCTCAGCGCCGCCCGGCATTTCCTGAAGTGGGTCGCCGCCCGGCATATTGCGATCAGGGATCTTGATACTGCGGCGATCAGTCGTTTCGCACGACACCGCTGCCGGTGCGGCCGCTATAGCGCCGCGCAGTTGCGGGACCCCGCTTACATCATCGAGGTCCGGAGGTTTCTTCGCTATCTGGAAGATACCGGCCATGTGGCCATTCCAGACGAGGTTGCCCGGCTTGGCCCGCATTTGGCCGGCTTTTCCGCGTGGCTTGCTGGCCAAGGCTACGGCAAGGTCATCTACAACTCCCGCATGAGTCAGGCGCGGCATTTTGCGGAATGGGCTCTGCAGCGACGTATTCCGGCCAGCCATATCGATAACGACCTGATCGAGCAGTTTGCCCATCATAACTGCCAGTGCGGGATCAAGACCAAACGCGGCAAGCGGGTCGAGGGCACCGGCAATAAGGATCGCCGCCGTGGTGCCCGCGCCTTCGTGTCTTTCCTCAGAGAGGAGGGGGTAATCCCAGTGGCCGTGTCCACGGAACTACCGGCCGATCCACGCGTCGCCGATTTTGCCACTTGGCTGCGCCGGGACCGCGGCGCCACGTCCGAGACGATCAGGCGCTATCAGCAAGAGTTGGGCCGCTGGTTGATGAAGCTTGGATCGGAACCGCAGGGGATCACCGCTGCGGCCGTCCGCTCGATCGTTCTGGATCAAGGCGAGGACCGCTCCCGATCGTCAGTCCGCATGACGATAACAGTCTTGCGCACATTCTTGCGTTTCATGATCGGCGAGGGGTTGTGTGCTCCGTCGCTGCTTCTTGCGGTGCCGTCAGGGGTGCGACGCAGGCTTTCGACCGTCCCAAAGACGATCCCGGCTTCGACCATCGAAGAGATCGTCGCGTCCTGCGGCACAGGCACCGCGGTTGAGGTGCGGGACCGCGCCATCATCCTGCTTCTCGCGCGGATGGCCCTGCGGGCTGGCGATATCTGGCAACTCCATCTCCGCGACATCGACTGGCGCGCGAGCAGGTTGCGATTGCGCGGCAAAAGCCGACGTGGGGTGTTTATGCCTTTGCCGCAAGACGTCGGTGATGCGCTGCTCGCCTATATCGAGGACGCCCGCCCGGTGGTTGCATCCGATCGGGTCTTCTTGCGCGTCCAAGCCCCTTTCACCCCATTTCGCTCATCGGCCGAGATCGCCGGTATCGTCTCTCGAGTTCTTTCCCGCGGCGGCTTCGTCGGCCTGCCGACCGGCGCACATGTGTTTCGGCATTCGCTGGCTTCGACATGGCTGCGCGGTGGGGCGGAACTGGATCAGATTGGGGCCGCGCTGCGCCATGCTTCACGCGACACAACCGCAATCTACGCCAAGGTGGATGTCGATCTGCTGGGGGTCGTGGCCCAGCCTTGGCCGGGGTGCGCAGCATGATGCATCGCCATGTCGACCGCTACATCAACCTGCATCGCGCCCTCGGAAAGGGGTTTGCCAATCATGAGAAGTCCTTGCGCGAGTTCGCCGCCTTTGCCGCTGACCGGTCCGATCACCGCGTCACCGCGTCACTTATCCTCGCTTGGGCGGGCAGCGCTGCCACGCCCAATTCAGCGCAAAACCGATATGATCAGGCCCGCGCCTTTGCGATGTTTCTGCATGCAGAGGATGCGCAACATGAGGTTCCAGTGGCAGGATTATTCGGCCAGTCAAGGCGCCGCCGACCTGCGCCCCACATCCTTTCGCAAAACCAGATAAGTGGCATCCTGGCGGAGGCGCTGCTGGTTCCGGGCCTGTCCCCTATCAGCCCGCAGACCTATCACACGCTGTTCGGATTGTTGGCTTCGACAGGTCTGCGCATCTCGGAAGCATTGTCCCTGCGTTGCGACGACCTGACGGAAGATGGCCTGATGATCCGCAAGGGCAAATTTGGCAAGAGCCGCCTCGTCCCACTTCACGCCTCGACCCGTGCAGCGTTGGAGCGCTATCTCGATCGGCGGCGCATCGTCCGTGATGCCGGTCATGACCTTTTCGTGCTCGGGCACGGTCACGCACCGACGGCAACGAGAGCACACGTGGTCTTCGTACGGATCGTGCGCAAGCTCGGTTACCGCAATCCGACTGGTCCCGGCCCCCGGCTACACGATTTGCGCCATACCTTCGCGGTTCGGTCCCTGGAGACCTGCGGGAACGATCTGCAGTCGGTCCTGCGGCACATGCGGGCCTTGAGCACCTATCTCGGCCATGTCGATATCGCCAATACATATTGGTATCTCGAAGCCACCCCCGTCTTGTTGCAAATGATCGCGGCAAGGGCGGAAGAGACGTGGATCGGGGGTGCAGCATGACCCCGCTCGCGCCGGATCTGTCGGCTTTCCTGCAGAAGCATCTGCCCGATGAGCGTGGAGCCAGCCAACATACCATCGCCGCTTATGCTCACGCGTTCACACTCTTGCTGCGGTTTGCGGCCACACGCCTTAAACGACAGCCTTCTGACCTTGCGATCGAGGATCTCGACGTCAGCCTGATCAGGGCCTTTCTCGAGCACATCGAAGAGGGTCGAGCTAATACCGTGCGATCCCGCAATGCCCGGCTGGCAGCGATCAAGGCGTTTTTCCGCTTCCTTGAACCAAGGCGTCCAGCCTGCCTCGAACAGGCGATGATGATCAGGTCGCTGCCCGTCAAACGCACCGATGTAAAGCTGATCGACTACCTGACGAAGGACGAGGTGCGCGCCTTGCTTGCGGCCCCGGACGGCAGAGCGCCGGCTGGGCTGCGTGATCGGGCGATGCTTCACCTGGCCTATGCCGCAGGACTGCGGGCGTCTGAACTTCTCGCAGTTCGGATGGACGATTTCCCGCGGGGCTCGTTCGCGAACATCCGGGTGCTTGGGAAGGGCCGTCGGGAGCGGGTGCTGCCGCTCTGGAAGGAGACGCAAGCTGCTATTCGGGCTTGGCTGGCCGTCCGTCCCAACGATGTCGGGCCGGAACTGTTCCTGAACCGCGATGGCGGCCCGATGACACGGGATGGTTTTGCCTACCGGCTCCGTCAACATGTGGCCGTGGCCGAACGCGCGACCCCTTCGATTGCCGACAAGCACGTGACCCCGCATGTGCTGCGACACAGCTGCGCCATGCACACGCTGCAGGCTACAGGTGATGTCCGCAAGGTCGCCCTTTGGCTGGGTCATGCCAGCCTCCAGACGACCGAGATGTACTTGCGCGTGGACCCGACTGAAAAGCTCGCCCTTCTCGAAGCGCACCATGCCCCGCTGATCAAGCCGGGCAAGTTTCGGCCGCCGTCGGACAAGCTGATGGCGATCCTTGCAGCCTCGACCGGCGCGAAGCCGCGGCTATGACCACGGCACCGTTCTGAGTCCTTGACTCGCTATGCATCGGCAGCGTCCTACGCAGGGTGGGGCGCTGCTATTCCATCACATATCCAAGCGCGCGGTACCCGGAACGCCGTTTTGCCGCCATTCTGGCAAGAACAGGCACCGCGCTATCCACGTAATCCACGACCAGAACATCTTTCTTGCCGTCATGCTGTCGGTGCAAGCGACCAACATATTGCGCCAGCGTGCCCTTCCACGCGATCGGCATCGTCAGGAACAAGGTATCGAGCCGGGTGTCGTCAAACCCCTCACCGATGTAGCGTCCGGTCGCAAGGATCAGCCGTTCTTCGCGATCCGCGACATTCAACGCGGCGGCGGCGGCCTTCCGGTCCTTTGCCGACATGCCGCCGCGCAGCACGACCAGGTTTTTCGCAAACTTGGAGAACCGCTGCTGCAGATAATCCAGATGGTCTTTGCGCTCGGTCAGCACGATCGGGGACCGTTTCGCTTCGAGCGACTTCAGCACATCATCAAATATCTGATCATTTCGACCGTCGTCGTCAGCCAGAGCGGCATAGATCGCGGGCATCGATGGCCGTTCTGCCATCGCAAGCACTTCAGGCAGTTTGAACCGCGTGTGACGCTCGCGCGCCCGATGCCGAATGCCGCTCTCAGCAGCCTGCGATCTGGCATGAACCTGATGCCGTACGGGGCCGCATTGCATGAAGATGATGGGATGGTGCCCGTCTTTTCGGGCGACGGTTGCCGACAAACCGACGACATAGCGCGCCTTCGTTCTGCGCGCGACAAGTTCAAAACTCGCCGCAGACAGGTGGTGGCATTCGTCGACGATCAACTGGCCGTAGTCAGCCACGATATCGTCGACCTCGCCGCTTCTCACTAGGCTCTGGATAAGCGCCACATCGATCATGCCTGTCGGTTTCCGCCTTCCACCGCCAATTGTACCGATCTGCTTGGGGTCGATCTGAAGGAAAGTCTTCAGCCGCTCAACCCACTGGTCGAGAAGTTCACGACGATGCACCAAAACCAGCGTGTTTCGGGCGCGATGACCAATAAGGGCCGACGCGACGACGGTTTTGCCGAAGGCTGTGGTCGCGGCAAGCACGCCGGTATCATGCGCGGTGAGGGACTCGAAGGCGCGTTGTTGCGGCGGCCGAAGCTCACCAAGGAACCGAACCGTGTTCGGCAGCGGGGTTCCATCGCTGCGCTGGTCGTCCAGTTCTGCCTTCGCACCGTGTTCGGTCAGGACTTCAACTGCCTCATCGAAGCAGCCACGAGGCAAGGCAATGTGGCGTGGGTGCAGCTCGGCACAGGAGACCACGCGAGGTTTTCCGAAGGTGGGCAGTCGCATCGCTTGAGCCCGATAGAACTCGGGGTTCTGGAAAGCTGCGACCCGTACCAATTGGGCAATCATCGCAGAGGGCAGCCCGGTTCGGTCAATATAGACCTGATCTGCGACTGTCACCTTGATGTTGGGCGGAACCACCACGTCCGCAGGCTTTGTCTTCGGGCGTCGCGACGGCGACATTTTCCACGGCTCGTCAGCGTTTTCATCATCAACCGGCATCCGAACGGCCAGCACCTGACCAGATGCCTCAGCAGCCGCAACAAGATTGGCCACCGCCTCCGCGGACATCCGTGGCAGCGTCGACAGATACGCCCACTGGTCTTCGAATGGCTGAAGGTCTTGATTAAGGAAGACGCTATTGCCGACCTTCCGCGCGCTGTGCTGCAGCGGCAAAGCGATCAGGTTTCCAAAGCCGCCGACAGGCATTGTGTCCTGGTTCGGGAAGAGGCGGTCATAGGATGCAAAGCCGATCTCCGGTCGCCTCTCCATGGTCTCCGTGATCAGCGCCGATCCAAGCTGACGGGCAATCCGAGCCGATACCGGTTCCCCGAAGAAGATCCAGACATGGCCACCGTTGCCCGATCGGGATCGTTCAAGCGCCGCAGGCACTCCTTTTGCTCTGCAGGTTTCGAGCAATGCGCCCGCATCTTCCGCCCATGAATCCTTGTCAAAATCCGCCGCCAGGAACCAGCAGGTGTCGTCTCGCAACAACGGATAGACGCCGGCCACGAAGTCGGCCGAAGGGCCCTCGCCGCCGCGGAGGTGTCGTTCAATGACACTGGCATCGGGAGGAATGAACCGCTGATGCTTGCAGTCCCCGCATTTGACAGTTGGCTTTCCGCAGATGCCTCTCACCCATTCATTGAAGCAGGCGGGCGAATAGCCGGCACGTCCCGTCTTTTGGTTTTCCCATCGCACTGGAAACACGTCCGGGCGGCCAGCAAACAGGCTGCGGAACAGCTCTACCTTCTCGCCCGATGACGATGCGTTCGTGACGGGGGCATTTTCAAATGCAGGACGTTTGGCCTGTGCAGCTATTTCTGCGGTTTCCCGGGCCTCCAGCGCCGAAAGCTCCTGCAAAAGTCGACGTTGTTCCGCATCCAGCTCGGCCAGCCGTGCCCGAACCCTCGCCAATTCTGTTGCTGTGCCGCTTCGATCCACCACCTGTGATTTCCGCCTAGTTGTCCCCTCCCTCCGACCATAACGGCCAAACGGCTCTGCTGTAAGCATGCCTCCGGCGGCTGCCGCGCTGCCGGGGTGAGAGTTGGAGGGGGAGGTCATGTCAGGGTGTCCTTCTGCGGTTGAAAGCAGAGGCATCATGATTATGCCAAGTGGAGATCCCGAAATGAAACATCATATCAAAGACATGAAGCGCCACGCTCTGCATAACGCGGGCGCAGCATATTATGTCTTATCCGGAACTCCGGATAAGACGTATTCGCGGGGAGACAGGTCCGTGTTCAGATCATTCCACTCCTCGACGGGGATCTCCGCCAGCCGCCGTTCCATCAGCGCCTCGCCGGTCGAGACGATCTGGATGACGGCCGCATGGCCCGCTTCCAGATCCTCGGTGATCGAGCGTAGCAAGGTCGGCGTTTTCATCGAGGTGAGCAGATGGCCGAAAAAGCGCTGTTTGGTACTCTCGAAAGCCGAGCGCGCCGCCGATTTGGCCTGACGGTTCAATGTGCCGTCCGAGCCGGTGATGTTGGCGGCTTCCATCGCTGCGTCGAGATTGTTGTGGATGACGGCAAAGGCGCCGGCATAAGAATCGTAGATCCGTCGCTGTTCTGCGGTCAGCTCGTGCTCGATCAGCTCATATTCGACGCCGTCATAGGAGAGAGAGCGGGCGGTGTAGAGGCCGAGGGAGCGCAGATCGCGCGCCAGCACCTCCATGGCCGCGACGCCGCCGGCCTCGATCGCCTCAACGAACTCGGCCCGGGTCGCGAAGGGAAAGTCCTCGCCGCCCCAGAGGCCGAGGCGCTGCGCATAAGCCAGGTTGTGCACCGTTGTGGCCCCGGTGGCGGAGACATAGACCACGCGCGCATCCGGCAGCGCGTGCTGCAGGCGCAGTCCCGCCCTGCCCTGCTGCGAAGCTGCGACATCGCCGCGCTCGCCCTTGCCACCGGCGGCATTCTGCATCGCATGGCTTTCATCGAAGATGATCACCCCGTCGAAATCCGACCCCAGCCAATCCACGATCTGGCGAACCCGCGAAACCTTCTCGCCCCGATCATCCGAGCGCAGCGTGGCATAGGTGGTGAAGAGGATGCCTTCGCTGAGCGTGATCGCCTTCCCCTGCGCGAAGCGGGAGAGCGGCGTGATCAGCAGCTTCTCCTGGCCGAGGGCCGACCAATCGCGCTGCGCATCCTCGATCAGCTTGTCGGATTTGGAGATCCAGAGCGCCTTGCGCCGCCCGCGCAGCCAGTTGTCGAGAATGATCCCGGCAGATTGCCGCCCCTTGCCCGCGCCGGTGCCATCGCCCAGCATAAAGCCGCGCCGGAAGCGGACAGCGCCAGCCGCATCCGCTCCGGCAGCGCTGACCGTGTCCATGGTCTCATCCAGCGTCCAAGAGCCAGCGAGGTGGTCGCTATGCGCTTCGCCGGCATAGATCACCGTCTCGAGCTGCGCATCTGAGAGGCGGGTACAGATGTCAGCGGGAAGCAGGGGCCGGTAGGAGGGGTGGGGCGGCGCAACCGAGGCCATGGCGGCGGATTGCACGAGTTTGGTCGGATGCGGGGCCGCGCCGGGAATACGGATCGCCTGCAGGGCATATTCTTCATAGATCGCGTCCGAGAGCCGCGCGGCTTCAGGCGGCGTCCAGTCCAGCGTGTCATAGGCGAGCTCGACGGCATTGGTAGTTGTCAATGTAACCCGAGGAGACTTCGTCGCACCGGCCCGAGCAAGGTAGGAGCGCACCGTACGGGCGGCGGCCGGTGCTGCCGGTGCCGGTGGCCGGGGCAGATCGACCACGCAGCGCGGCGGCACTTGGGCAGCGATCCACCTGAGCAGCGTCGCAACATCGGGCGCAATGCCAGAAGAGGCCGGGAAGGAGGAAGGATCTTCGGCCGGGATCTTGTCGATCACCGTCAGCCGCGTATCGAACGTGGTGCCGTGCTTTGCATAGGCGGCGCCGTCCACGGCGGCGGTGAAGGCCACGCGGCCATGCTCCTGCAGCCGGATGAAGGCCTCGCGCCAAGCCGGTGCTTCGGGGCCGAACCCAGCACCGGTGATGGTCACCAGCCGCCCGCCAGGGGCGAGTCGCGCCAGAGCGGAAGCGATATGGCGGAAAGCGGCATCTGCCACGCGCGTGGTGACATTGGCCAGCGCAGAGAAGGGCGGGTTCATCAAGACAACGGACGGCACGACTCCTGCATCGAGGTGGTCGTGGATCTGGGCGGCATCGAACCGGGTGACAGGCAAGGCCGGGAAGAGAGAGGAGAGAAGATCCGCGCGGGTCTCGGCCAGTTCGTTCAGCGCGAGGCTGCGGCAAGCAATACCGGCAAGGATTGCCATCAGGCCGGTGCCGGCTGAGGGCTCCAGCACCAGATCCGCGGGCGTGATCGACGCGGCGGTGACAGCTGCGAGCCCGAGCGGAAGGGGCGTGCTGAACTGCTGCAGCGCCTGGCTTTCCTCGGAACGCCTTGTATGGCTCGGCAGCAGGGCGGCGATCTTCGTCAGCGCCGCGAGACGCGCCTCGGGCGCAGCCGCTTTGCGGAGCAATGCGCTGCCGAATTTGCGCAGGAACAGAACCGTGGCGACTTCACAGGCCTCGTAGGCGTCTTTCCAATCCCAGAGGCCGGAAGCGTCAGATGCGCCGAATGCGGTCTCCATAGCACCGCGCAGCACCGTGCTGTCGATGCGCCGGCCGCGTTCGAGATGCGGAAGAAGCGCCTCCGCTGCTGTGAGAATGCAGCGGGCGGCCGGAACAGGAGTGGGCGCGACCGGCGCTTGCGCCGTGGCCACGGGGGACAGATCGTTCATCGGGGATACCCTCGGGAGAGCAGAGCACTGGACAGGCCCGGACAGCGCTCTCTCTCAACCGTCCGGAACCTGCCCGTTCCGGCCTCCTCTCGACCTCTCACGCTGAACCGGACAGACCCGTAACCTCCGCGCAGTGGCCGCGGCTCACCCCTCGGCGCCCCCCACCTCAGTCGGGCCCTGCGTCAGGGATCTATGCCCGAAAGGGGGAAGACGGCGACGCTGGCTTCCGTCCGCCAGGACCTGAGCCCGGTCCCGGCTGCGCCGGGAGACGTCAAAATCAAGACCCCGATCAAGAGGAGGAACTCACTGCCCCCTCGTCGTAAAGAGCCCATAGTGGTCATTCACATTACCATACCAAGGCTGGCAGAGGTGTGGTCGTTGGGCTTGTTTCGTCCGTCATGCTTACGTCATGGATCAGATATTAAGTCGGATCGACATTCAATGTAGAAGATGGATTTTCTTAATCCATCAAATGCTTTAAACTTCCCAAACCGAGACTGCACATGACGTTGCAACCTGATGGCACCCAGACTCAAGGCACTCCCACCGAAGTGTTTGGTGCCTTTCTCAAGCTGGGTCTAACCTCGTTCGGTGGACCAATCGCACACTTGGGATACTTCCGCGACGAGATTGTCACGCGGCGGCGTTGGCTTTCTGAAGCTGACTATGCGGACCTAGTAGCTCTGTGCCAGTTCATGCCCGGACCTGCCTCGTCTCAAGTCGGATTTGCATTGGGAATGATGCGCGCAGGATGGATGGGGGCACTCTCGGCCTTCGTGGCCTTTACTTTGCCGTCTGCCCTAATCCTGCTCGCATTTGCACTCACCGCGTCCTCTGTGTCTGGTCCTATCGGAACCGGTGCTCTGCATGGTCTGAAGGTCGTAGCCGTTGCCATTGTCGCGCAGGCCGTTTGGGGCATGGCGCGCAGCCTGTGCCCTGACCGTGGGAGAGCGACCATCGCGGTGATTGCGGTCGCCATGTTGGCCTTCCTTCCCGGTGCAGTTGGCATGGTCAGCGCAATTGCAATGGGTGGGTTGGCAGGCCTGATGCTGTGCCGTGGAACCGCCAGCGCTGCGAGTGACCACATCAAAGTGCCTGTCACAAGAAGTCAGGCTGGCATGGCGTTGGTGACTTTCACAGTGCTTCTGCTGGTTTTGCCTTTGTTGGCGGGTCTGTCCCAATGGTGGGCGCTTCTGGACAGCTTCTATCGCGCAGGTTCACTTGTCTTCGGAGGAGGTCATGTCGTTCTGCCTCTGCTGGAGGCGGAGGTTGTGGATTCGGGCTGGGTGACACCCAATCAATTCCTTGCAGGCTACGGCGCAACACAGGCTGTGCCGGGGCCGATATTCACTTTCGCGGCCT
Source organism: Paracoccus aminophilus JCM 7686 (assembly GCF_000444995.1). Classification (NCBI taxonomy): domain Bacteria; kingdom Pseudomonadati; phylum Pseudomonadota; class Alphaproteobacteria; order Rhodobacterales; family Paracoccaceae; genus Paracoccus; species Paracoccus aminophilus. Next base: position 87,783 of record NC_022050.1, read on the forward strand.
ATCTCGGCGCGATTGTGGGGCCAGAGCCGAATGGCGGCGTCGGAGCGACGCTCGCCTTGCTGGCGGTATTTCTTCCGGGCTTTCTGCTTCTCGTGGCTGTGCTGCCTTTTTGGGAGGGCCTTCGTGTAATGCCGCGAGCGCTATCCGCCATGAAGGGCGCAAATGCCGCTGTTGTAGGCATTTTGGGTGCCGCGCTTTACTCACCCGTATTCACTAGTGCGATTGAAAACATGCGAGACTTCGGCCTCGCTGTGGCATGTTTCGTTGCGCTGGTGTCGTGGAGAACAGCGCCTTGGCTGGTAGTGCTGGTCGGCGCGATTGGGGGAGTGGCGCTTTCGCTGCTGTGATAGCACACATCTCCGCTGCCAAGACGGATGCAATGCGCCTAATGTCCGGTTTGTCCCGCAAAGCAGCCTACCAAGGCGAGAAATTGTGAAGGCCCCGGCCTTTCGACCGGGGCCTTGTGGGGGGATCAGTCCCCCCGGTTGCCGTTGGGGCGCGACCAGATCAGGCTGTAGCCCTCGCCGTCCTCGTCATCGAAGAGGTTGGCGTAGATCGGGTGCGAGAAGCTCGGATCGTCCAGCTTCAGGCCCAGATAGTCCCGGCCCTCGTTCGAGCGCTTCGACCAGGCGGCGCCGATCTCCGCGCGGCCCACCAGGATCCGGTGCGTCGGGGCCTTGTCGCCCGTGGCACGCAGGTCGGGGACGATGCGCACGCCCTTGGCCTGCACACTCAGGGTAACGATTTCGCCGGTGTATTCGTTGCCGGTCTTCTTGAAGGTGCCGATGGTCGCCATTGTCTGTCTCCATTCTCTCGTGTTCGGGCCCGCTCCATTGCGGCCTCGATGGCGATCTAGAGGCCAAAGACGACGGCCGGCGCAGTCCCTCTAGGACCCTGACAGCACAGGCAGGGCTTTCTTGCCTCGCGAGGAATAACGGCAAGGCCGGCAGGGGAAGAAAGTTCGGGCGACGCTGTTGCGCCGAGACGGCGAAGCGCGCCTGCGCGCTGCTCTTCGGCCAGATCAGCCCATCACAGAGGACGCATGCGAGCGGTCCCGCCTCCACCAGAGAGGCAGGAGACAGCGGCGATCCTGCAGGAACAAGCAGGAAGACCCGACAGGCAACCACCGGCGATGATCACCCAGGCTGCAAACTGGCGGGCTTGCGCCCCTCCCCGACAAACCTGCCGCCACGGGCAAGGCAAGGCACCAGATGAGATACTGACCGCGCCACCGGATCGACACATGCCGCCGCAGCGCTCGACCGGGAAGAGGGACAGGGCAGGAAGCGCGATCAGAGCGTGCCACCGATCTACGAACCCCGCGATCAAAGAGGCCGGAAAGAGGGAAAAGCTGATCCCTGCACGCCCATAACTACCGGGGGGAAAACGCCAACCGATGCCCAGGGTCGAAAGGCCGGGCTGGCCAGAGGTCATCTTAGCGCAAGCGATCAGAGAGGTGGTTCCGGCGATCTGAACAGCCGGGATAAGTGGATTTTTCGCGCAACAGCAGCATGATGCTGCGAGCGAGGAGAATACCATGGGAAGACGACCGCGCCGGAACCACAGCCCGGCTTTCAAGGCGAAAGTGGCGGTAGCAGCGATCAAGGGCGAGAAGACCATGATCGAGCTGGCGCAAGAGTTCGATGTCCATCCGAACCAGATCAAGCAGTGGCGCGACCAGCTGCTTGAGGGCGCGACCGGGGTATTCGGGGAAACCCCGAAGACAGAGCCGGAGCCGGCCATTGATGTGAAGACCCTGCATGCGAAGATCGGAGAACTGACGCTGGAGAATGATTTTTTGTCCGGCGCGCTCGGCAAGGCGGGTCTGTTGCCGAGCGCAAAAAGATGATCGATCCGACTGCGCAGCTCAGCGTCAGCCGCCAGGCCATCGTGCTGGGGATCAGCCGGGGCAGCGTTTATTATCAGCCCCGCCCGGTGTCGGACGCCAATCTGAAGCTGATGCATCGGATCGACAAGCTGCACATGGAGTTCCCGTTCGCTGGCAGCCGGATGCTGCAGGGGCTGTTGGTTCAGGAAGGGTTCAAGGTCGGGCGGTTGCACGTTGCCACGCTGATGAAACGCATGGGGATCGAGGCGCTTTACCGCCGGCCGAACACTTCGAAACCTGCACCCGGGCACAAGATTTACCCGTATCTGCTGGGAAAGCTGCCAATCACGCGGCCCAACCAGGTCTGGGCGATGGACATCACCTACATCCCCATGGCCCGGGGCTTCATCTACCTCGCCGCCGTGCTGGACTGGTTCACGCGGCGCGTCCTGGCATGGCGGGTGTCGATCACGCTGGAAGCCGATTTTTGCATAGAAGCTGTGGAAGAGGCGCTCTTGCGTCACGGCGCACCCGAAATCTTCAACACCGACAGGGCAGCCAGTTCACCTCGACCGAGTTCATCAAGGTGCTGGCCGCCCGCGAGATCAAGATCAGCATGGATGGCAAGGGCGCATGGCGGGACAACGTCTTCGTCGAGCGCTTGTGGCGAACCATCAAATACGAAGAGATCTACCTGCGCGCCTACGCCAGCGTATCCGAGGCCCGGGCCGGGATCAGCCGGTATCTGACCTTCTACAATAGCCGCCGCCCGCATTCATCGCTTGACGGGAAAACCCCCGATCAGGCCTACTTCAACCAGCCGATGCCCAAAGCGGCGGCGGCATAACTGAGGCGGAAAACCACTTAGAAAACGCCCAGGACCTGTTCAGATAAGCCGAACCACCTCTCAGAACCCAGTCATGACAGAGCAGACGATGCCTGAGGGTCGCCAGAAGCCTTGAGTGAGCGCGACAGGTGCCAGCCAAAGAGAAATACCCTCCGACGCAAACGCCGGAGGGCACAGAGGGCTCATGCAAGCATGACAGGGAAGGCGCTCAGTCGATGGCCTGAAAAATCTCCGCAGCCTCAGGATGGTCGCCCGCAAATTCATAGAGCCGCGCATAGCCCTCGACCAGTTGGTCAGCAGCATGGTGGAATGAGAGGTGCGAGAAGGCGAAGAGCGTTGCGATAATCCCTGCCGCTTCGGCCGATACCTCGCCCTGCCAGCCGTTGCCGCTACAGGCCATGCGGTAGCGCGCTTTCGAGGTCGGGGCCATAAAGAGCGGCCGTCCGGCCTGCTCATAGAAGTTCCAATGGCCACCGCCATAGTCCAGCGGGCTCAGGCTATCCATCATGGCATAGACCATGTTCTCGGCGACAAGCATTCGGGTCGGCCCGAACAGCTCGGGTAAAAAGGTAGGGCGGCGCTCTTCGGCCACCCGGGCAACAGTGGTCATCGTGCTCATGGGATCGAACTCCTCGGAAAGGGAAAACCTCGAGCCCGGCGGCGCTCTCTTGCCTGCCGCATGGCTCACAGAATTCCCTCCCCCGCTCTGCCTCTCCCCGGCATCGGTTGATTTTGTTCCTTATATGTTCTATCTTGGGACTCAACCCAGCAAGGGAGATCCACGATGGAACCTGTCCCTCATGCCTTGGCGGTTACACCGCGCCAGATCGCCTATGCCCGCTCGCTCGCCCTCCGGAACAAGACCCTCCTGCCCTGGGAGGTCCAACAGGATCGCCGCAGTCTCAGCACCTGGATCGAGACGCAATCGCGCCTGAAACCTCTGGACGATGGCCAACCCACCTCAAAACAGGTCGCCTTCGCCGAACGGCTCGCACGGCTTCGGCGGCGGGCTATTCCGGATGAATGCTTCCGGGATCGGCAATTGCTGTCCCGGTGGATCGACAGCAATCGCTGAGCCTGAATCGCGGCCCGGCTGGCAGCCGGTTGATCAGGCCCGTCGCCCGCTTTCCGTGAACGTATAGCCATTGGTGAGCACCGCTTCATCGACCGCAGCATCGGAAGACAGATAGTCGTACTCCTGCTCGAGCTGCCGGTAGAGCCAGCGGGCAAGGTCGCGCAGCAGGTCCGTAACAGCGCTCTCGGCATCGTCGGTCATGTCCTGACCGACCGGGCTTTCGCGCGTGACAGCGATGTCCATGGTGAAAGCATGATAGTAGCTGCCGCGATGCCGGACGTCCGCCTGCAACTGGTAGAAGTTGCGGCGCTGGATCTCAAAAAGCCCATCGGCAATCCGATGCAGTTCGTAGTCACTTGGCGCATAGGAGCGAATGGCAGTGGAAGCGCCTTTGCTGAAGGAATAGCTTCCCTCCCACGCCGCCCCATCCCCTTGCGACCAGAACCCGGTGAACCAGATGCAGGGGCTTTCGCTGATCCCGCCGCCCATCAGCCGGGATGTCCGGGTCCGGAGACGAATTCCGAGGATCTCCGTAATTCGCTGGAAGTCCTCATAGACGGCATCATACCAGTCGTGATCAAAGGCACCTTCACGATACCAGCCCCGGGCATTGTCTTTGGCGGCCTCCGGCAGCTCGTCATAGCGATAGACCGTGATCTCGATGATCGAAGGCATCACGCGGCCCTCCGATGCAGAAGCGCGAGCTGTGCAGCATCGCGCCAGAACGGATCGACCAGGCGCCCTTCGGTCGCGGCAGCCTGCCTGCGCAAACCACTGGCTTCGGCATGTCTGCCCAAATCGGCGAGATGCTGCGCTTCAGCCCGCTGGCGGCAGGCCAGGGTGACCACCGCCCGCGCTTCAGTATCGCTGGCGACGGGCTGGCACCAGGTCACGTGCCGGTTTGAGACTTCGCCAGCGAGCACCAACCCCTGATCGGCACCAACCACTGCAATCAGCTGTGGCGTGAAGCGGAGCGCGGGATCATCGCCACAGGCAATGTCGCCGCTTGCAAGGCGCGTTGACACCAGCATCATCGCGTCCACGAGGCTGTCACAGGTACCGAGACAGACGCTGCGCTCGAAGGCCCACTGATCGAGATCCGGGTCGAGATAGCGCGCCTCGCCGGAACAGGTAACGGTCAGAGGATTGCGCTGCGCCAATTGAAGCTGTGCAAGGGCCTGGCTGATCAGCACCCGCCCGGCGGATCGAAACCCTGCAGTTGAGCCAGAATAGGACATCGCGGTGTCTCCACGACAGGCAGCGGAAGCCTCTCTCCCACCTCATGACCCGTCGCTTTGCCCCGCCCCCCACCTCTCCCTCTCGACCGCGCAGCAGACGCGCGCGGCCGAGAAAGTTGGTATGGCTGGTCAACCAGTTCCATCGGTCAGATCTTGATGCCATGCGGGATCGACCACGAACCCGAACAAACCGGGTTCATACTCGACTGACGGAACGAGGAAGCGCCGGCGCTCGACGCTCGGGCCACGCTTCGCTCCCGGCGTAGCCGTCGTTTCCACGAAACCGGGAAAGCGATCCGAACTGACCGCCGAGATCACAATCCAGTCTGCAGCGTGCTGACGCTCGAAGATCTGGCGATCCCGCTCCCGGGATTCGCCGGGCTGAAGGGCGCAGCCATGAATGGCCTCCCAGGCTTCCGGCCAGTGATTGCGCAGTGTCTCATCGGACAGGCGGCGTTCATAGGCTGTAAACAGTTCCGGCAACGCCTGCGCGACCGCCGCCCATTCAGCGTCCTCCTCGTAGAACCCGGAGGAGGAACGCAGCAGCGGATGCACACAGGCATTTTGCTCTGGCGCAAGCTGGAATCCGCCATGCCCGGCGGTGGAATGGCAGAGCACACCTTCACCATAGGTCATCGCACCCTGTGACACGCCCCAGGGCGTACGCGCCCGGGAGGCGATTTCACGGCGCCTGAGTGTCGCGCGTTCACGCTGGTGTTCTGCGTTCTCCGCAACCAGCGCCCGGAAAGCGGCCTCGTCAGCCACATCACCGGAATGACCATAGAAGTCATCGCGCCGCCAAGTGTCGAGCGGGCGAGAAAGCCGCCAGCCCGTCGCCAGGAAATGCCGTCCCGCCCAGGTCGGCACCATCGCAAAGGCGGTGTCGCCAACGCGCGCGACCAGCAGGTCATCAGCGCTGCGACCAAACTCGACGACGGGCAGAAACCGGGAGGGAGAGGCGGGTATGATCGGAACCGTGGTGTTCATCCTGCGACCGCCTCCACGGCGTCGACGTCCTCGCCATTCAGCACGGCGTTCAGCCATTCATGTGTGCTGATCCAGCCGATGCTTTTGCGGGACCCGAGATCGATGACATGCGCACCGCCGCCGAAAGCCTCAACTCTGGGTCGGGAGCAGGTGTGAGCGAAGTCGAAGCCCCAGAGGCCGGAAAGGTTCAGCTCTTCGGCGAGACGAAGCACGAAATTGATGACGCCCTCAACATCGCCCTGATCATCATCATGGATCCAAAGCTGCGCGCCGCCCGGTCCGTCCTGCTGGACGAGATCGAAGCCGTTGATTGCAGGCTCATCGGCGTCCGCCTCTTCAGCGCGCAGGCGGTGGAACAGCGCCATCGCCTTGGCGGCATTCTCAGGCGAGCCCGCATCAAGCAGGCAGGAGAAATGGGTGAAATAGTCGGCCATGACAGGCTCCTTGTCAGAAATGGAAAGCCCGGCGCGAGGCCGGGTCTGGTCGGGATTGGACTGAAGGAAAGGGTCAGGTGCCCGGGGACGTGGGAGAGCCTTGCGGCACTGCAGCGGCATGGGCGGCCAGCATCTGGCGGTAGAACCGCCGCCGGGCGAGCCTGAGACCGGGATCCCTGCGGATAGTGGGATGGAAGGCCCGAGCCGCGGCGCGCAGTACCTTAAACCCTGAGACATCGGGGGAAAGGCCGAGAAGGGGATAAAATGGATCAGGTGTCCGGGTCGGAGCAGTCTGCAACGGCTCCACTTCGGTCTCGATCTTCTGGGTGCGGCCCATCCAGGGTTCAGGGCGGATCGCGCGCGCCCAGTCGGCGAAGCTCGGGATATGGCCGAGATCCTCGCGGACATGTTGCTCGCCCACCCAACGGGTAGGGATAACCCTGCCGGAGGAAAGAGTCAGCGTCTTGCCGAACACGGTTTCCATGAGGAAGATGCCCTCGGCATGGTGGCGCAAAGCGCGGTGCCGGAAGTCAGCAAGGATGAGCTTCGATGCATCGAACCAGGAATGCAGCTCGATGTAATCCTCGACCACGCCGCCCCACTTTTTCACCGAGGACAGGGCATGATGATAGGGATGTGCCATGTTCCCCATCCTCAAAAGCTGTGGTTGAATTGCTCGGACGAGGTGAACCGCTCGTTGTAGTCGAGCAGGATCGTCCCGGCCGCGGCGTCGAAATGGAACTCGCCGAACGCGCCGTCGCAGTTTTCCCAGCCGCCATGGCTGTCGGAGAGGAGGTCATAGGCCAGGGTCTCGACAGCCTCCGAGAGCGACATGCTGCTGGTCGAAATCTCGCTGATGCCCCAGCTGACCTGCGCGAGCGTGATTGCCGTGTCCGGCATTGGCACAACGGTGTCACCGCAGCGGGCGTCGATATCTTCGATCTGCCCGCTGTCGCCACCGCCGTCGAAGGTGACGATGATCTCGGTGAGCCCGGCGGCGCGCATGGCCGCGAACAGGGCCTCCTTGTTCTGTGCCATTGCGGTGGTGCTGAGCGTCTGATGCGCCAGTTGCGAGGCGTCAAACTGCGCCATCGCGGTCGCGAGGCTGGCTTCCGGGGAGGTTGTGATATCTTGGGTCATGGGATTTCTCCTGAGCGCAAAGGGGCGGGTGAAGCCGACCGGCGCTCTCTCTGGGACCGGAAGGCTCACCCTTCCCGGATCCCTCCTCGACCTCTCCCGCGCCGGGGTTCATCCCGGCTCAGCTGCGCGGCGCGCGCCACAGGCGGGTGATCGCGCGACCCGGGTGAGCGGCGCGGCGCACCGCGCGAGAGCCACCCGGAAGGGGTGAGGCGCTTGCGCGCCTCACTGCCAGGGGTCGATCTCCAGGTTATGGTGCGCGCACCATAACCTCGAATATGATCCGTGGGAGATTATGCCCCGCTGACCCCCACGGCTCAGACAACGCCCTGATCTGTCGGGACTTCTCCCGGCAGATCGGACTTGGCGCGCAGCATAATCACATCGTTCACTTTGCCATTCCCACAAACAGGAGATGGCAAATGTCCGCAAAGCGCAGAATCTTCATGCTGAAGGACGACCCTGGCAATTACCTTGCTGGGGTCGTGGAACCATTCAGGTCTCGACTTCAGGCTGGGCGGTATTCGCCGCGAACTGTCGAGCTTTACTGTGCTTGCGTTTTCCATTTCGGAGAATGGCTTCAGAGTGAGGCGGTCAGCATCGCCACGATTTCAGAACGACATGCCGAGCAGTTTCTGCGGGAGCATATCCCCTCCTGCACTTGCTCTCGCCATGTCCTTGGCCATTTGCACCACAACAGATCGGCGTTGAACCACCTCCTGCGCGTGATGCGGGATCTCGGCATCACGGAAGCCATAAAGCCGGATATCATCGGGTGCGAGATTGCAGCATTTGACACAGCTTTGCGGGATGTGTGGGGTCTGGCACCAAGTACACGCGCCCAACATCGCATGTCTTTGCGCTGCCTGCTGACCCGGGTGTTCGGTGCCAATGATATCCACCCGGCATCGATCAGTGCCAGCGCTATCCGTGAGTTCGTGCTCGGCAAGGAAGCCCGCTGTATGGGCACTGTCCGTGCCCTGTCGGGCTTTGTCCGGTGCTATTTTCGTTATCGACGGCTCATGGGGGATGACGTCACCATCCAGATAGCGGCGGTCCCCCGACCCACCGCGCTGATTGAGCGCCCGCTTCCGGAGGCTTTGTCCGATGGAGAACTTGAAGCGCTTCTGGGGTCTTTCGACATGAACCAGCCGGGACAACGGCGCAGCTACGCCATTACCCGCTGCCTGGCGGACATCGGGCTGCGATCCAGCGAAGTCGTTCGTCTCTGCCTGGATGATATCGACTGGGCTGAAGGCGAGATCTGCATTGTGCAGGGCAAAGGGCGCCGTGCCGAGCGATTGCCGCTGCCCGATCTCACCGGACAGGCAATCGCCGACTACATCCGGAAGGAGCGCCCGCCGACTGACTGCAGGAAGATTTTCGTGCGTCACAAACCACCATTGGGCCAGCCAGTCGGCCGACGGGTAGTTCAGCGGGCGCTACACGACGCCTACAAAAGGCTGGGGTGGAACAAGAGTCGCGTTCACATATTGCGGCATACACTTGCAACCCGCCTGATCACCGCCGGAACCCCGGTTCCCCAAGTTGCGGATGTGCTCCGCCATCGTGACGTTGCCACCACTTCCATCTATGCGCGCATCAACGTCGACCATCTTGCTCAGGTTGCCATGCCCTGGCCGGGGGGCTGTGATGATGCGTGAGCCGAGTTTTGTAGCGACCGCCGAAGCCTATATTGCCGAGCGCAGACGGCTGGGATTCACAGAGCGAGCAAGCGGCAGCCGGATTCTGGCGTTTGCGCGGTTTGCCGACAGGCAGGGGCACACAGGTCCTGTCACCCCGGACCTATGCCTCGAATGGGCCAAACAGGAAGCCATCTATGATCGACCCTTTACCTGGGCCAACCGACTGAGTTCTATCCGTCCGTTTGCAAAGCATCTCGCGGCAACTGACCCCCGAACAGGGTTCCCGGATGGCATGCCATTTGGACCAGCCAAGAGGCGACGAACTCCCCACATCTACACCGCCGCCGAGATCTCAACTCTGATGACTGCCGCAGCCGCCTTGCCCCCAAGCGGCGAGCTCAGGTCCGCAAATCTCTCGACATTGATAGGGCTGCTCGCCGCAACCGGAGTCCGCATTTCCGAAGCGCTAGCCTTGGAATGCAGGGACTTCGACCACAAACGCGGCCTGTTGACGATCAGGCGAACGAAGTCCAGGCGGGAACGCCTTCTCCCAATACATGCATCAGTGACGACGGCGCTGACGCGCTATCTGGCCGTGAGGTCCAGATATGCAGAGACTCAGCCGACTGCACCACTGTTCATTTCCACGGTGACACATGAACGGCTGCCCTATGCCACGGTGCAAGGCAATTTCCGCAGTTTGGCCATAGACTTGGGGATCATTCCTCGCGGCAACTACAAGCGCGTAAGGATTCACGACCTGCGCCATAGTTTCATCTGCCATCGCGTCATGACCTGGCAGCGAGACGGCGTTCAGCCCGACAGCGCGATGATCGCGCTGTCTACTTACGTCGGCCATGCCAGCGTGGCAGATACGTACTGGTATCTGGAGGGGGTGCCTGAACTCATGGCAATCGCCGGGTCTCGATTTGAGGCCAGCGCAGATCGCGGCGGGCTAGATCATGGTTGATCTTCAGACACGAACAACCTTCCCGGCCCTCCTGCAGCAGTTCTTCGTGGACTACCTCGCCCAGCAACGGGCGGTCAGTCGTCACACGGTCGCATCCTATCGCGATACGTTTCGATTACTCTTGCTCTTTGTGCAAAGGGACACCGGCAAATCGCCAACCGCACTGTCATTGCACGACCTCGACCAAGACATCATCCTGCGCTTCCTGGATCATCTGGAACATGGGCGCGGCAACTCCGTCCGGAGTCGCAACGCACGCTTGTCTGCGATCCGGGCCTTTCTGAAGTTCGCCGCCTACAAGGATTTTGCTGCCCTTGCGACAATCGAACGGAATCTCGCGATTCCAACAAAGCGCCATGACCGACCTTCGCTGGGCTACCTGAAGCGGCCCGAGATAGAGGCCATCCTCGCTTCCCCGGATGTGACAACCTGGCTGGGGCGGCGTGACAAAGCAATGTTCGGACTGATGTACAATACGGGCGCGCGGGTCTCCGAGATCGCCGGGTTGCGGATAGGTGATCTCCTGCTGAAACCCGCGCCCGCCGTTCATCTCCATGGCAAAGGACGAAAGCACCGCACAGTCCCTATATGGAAGCAGACGGCCTCAACACTTCGGGGATGGCTGCGCGATCTGCCCAGTGCAGAAACGGAGCAGCCATTGTTCCCAGCCAGTTCAGGTGGAGGTGCGCTGACGCGTTCGGGGATCGCACGACGGTTGGCACAGGCGGTAGAGGCAGGAAGTCGCACCTGCCCGGAGCTGATCGGAAGGACAGTCTCGCCTCATACCATTCGGCACACGACCGCAATGCATCTGCTGCAGTCGGGTGTCGATATCACGGTGATTGCGCTCTGGCTCGGGCATGAAAGCACGACCACGACGCACATCTATCTTGAAGCCGACATGGCGATGAAGGAGGCCGCACTAAGTCGGCTGCATCCGACCAAAGGATCGGGAAAGCTGCGCTATCGCGCTCCCGATGATCTGATGCTTTTCCTGAAGAGCCTCTGATTATGCTGCGCGCCAAGTCCGATCTGCCGGGAGAAGTCCCGACAGATCAGGGTGTTGGCTGAGCCGTAGGGGTCAGCGGGGCATAATCTCCCACGGATCATATTCGAGGGCGATGAGCGTCTCATCGCCATCATATTCATCGGCGGGCATGGCGGCATGGCTGCCATCGCCGGCCTGAAACACGACGATCGAGACCATGAGCGTGGCGGCCAGGCTGGCGGCAAAAGCGGTGGCATCCTTCTTGGACATGGGACTGGCTCCTGTCTTTGGAGACGAGGGACCATCCCCCGCTCGACAGGCGCCCGAAGTGTCTGACCGGATCTGCAATCACCCTCGGGCGTTCGGGCCGTTTGCCCGAATCCCCGAGGGCGGCACGCGAAGCGTCAAGCCGACCCCTTGCGGGTTGATTTCAAAGAGACGGATCGGACCAAGGTTTGCGAATGGAAGCGGGGATGGGGCTTTGGCTCTGACAGGGGCCGTGTCCAGTGACGGGATGCCCTTTCGCAGCTGCCAGCCTTGGCGCTTCGCTGATCAAAGGTGTCGACGTGTTTAAGGCCAGATCGCAGATCTGCTGCGCGCCGACGATGAATAGGGTGGTTCCCAGCGAATGCCGGATAGCCCCCCTGGCACAGGACGCAAGTGCCGACCCCGGCCCCTTTTCCCCAGCCGAGCACACGCGCTCGCCACCCCTGTCCGCAACTGCGACAATCTCAGTCTGAACAAGAGAGAGGGCGCATTACGTCGCACACTTGATTGGAAGAAAAATATAGCCTATTTTCTGACACATGAAGACTGCATATGCCTCTGTTCCCGATCGGATCATGAAGCGTGTCCGCGCAAGCGGACGCGGCAGCGTCTTCACGCCCAGTGACTTTCTGGACGTGGCAGCCCGTGGCGCGGTGGACCAAGCGCTGTCTCGGCTGACCAGGGCCGGAGACCTCCGGCGTCTCGCCCGCGGCCTTTATGACTTCCCCAAGATCCATCCGAAGCTCGGTGCGCTTAGTCCTTCGCCCGACGATGTGGCCAAAGCTCTTGCTCGCGAAACCGGATCAAACCTGCAGATTGATGGTCCGCAGGCTGCCAACGCCCTCGGACTCTCGACGCAGGTCGCCGCACAGAGCCGTTGGCTGACGGATGGGCCTTCGCGCCGTGTTGTCCTCGGGAAGCGGGTGATCGATCTTCGCCATACCTCGCCCAAACATCTGATTGCCCCCGGCAGCCCGGCCGGAACCGTAGTGCAGGCTCTGCGCCATGTAGGTGCTGCACGGGCCTCTGACGTGATGCACGCGGCCAGCCGTCACCTTTCGGCCAGCGACAAGAAGCTCCTCGCCAGGAATGCGACGCAGGCACCGGCGTGGATGCGGGCAACCCTGATCTCGATTGCCAACTCAAAGCCTTCAGGGTGCGGGGCCGATGCCGCAATTGGATAAGGTTGCTCGCTTACCTAGCGCTGAGCGTGCCATGCCCCCTCCACTTGCCTGCGATGCAGCTTGATTCACGATAGATAGTCCAGAATTCTGGACATATCGCAGCCATCCGTCCATTTTCATGGCCTCCCGTTGACAGCAGACGCGCGCCCAGACATCATGCACATAATTATGGACGCGAGATTGTTATGCGTTCAACATAATGAGCACAGCATAGATCATGAAGCGCGAACGAAGCTATTCCCGAGTAACCCGCGACGCGCTGATCATGCTGGGTAGGATGATCCGCATCGGCCGGCTCGAGCGTGGTCTCACCGCACAGGACCTGGCCGACCGCGCAGGCATCAGCCGCACCACCCTGTCCAATATCGAAAAGGGCGCGGCCGGGCCTGAGGTGGGCATCGTGTTCGAGGTGGCCGCTCTCGCCGGTGTGCCGCTCTTTGGGCAGGACGCGGGCAGCCTGCAGATGCACAACGCGCATCTGGGAGAAAAACTCGCCTTGCTGCCCAAAAGCGTAAGACACAAAGCCCGCGAGGTTGATGATGACTTCTGACACCGCGCCCAAAGGTGCCTTTGTCTGGATCTGGTTACCGGGCGCAACAGAGCCTGTCGTGGCCGGGCGGCTTGTCCCGGACGGCGCCCGGCTGACCTATACCTATGGTGCCAGCTATCGGCGCAATATCCGCGCGGTTCCGCTTTACGAACCCGAGCTACCCCTGCGCGAGGGAAAAATCGAACCCGCACCCGGCATGGGCATGGCTAGCTGCATCCGGGACGGATCGCCGGATGCCTGGGGCCGCCGCGTTATCATCAATCGGCTGACCGGTAAGAAGCCCGATGCACACGATGTCCCGGAGTTGAGCGAGCTCACCTTTCTGCTGCAATCGGGATCCGACCGTATTGGCGCGCTCGATTTCCAGGCCTCGGCCACGGAATATGTTCCGCGCCTGGCGACAGAGGCCTCGCTGGCCGAATTGCAGGAAGCAGCAAACCTGATTGAGCAGGGTGTGCCACTGCCGCCCGCGCTGGATCAGGCTTTGAATCACGGCACATCCATTGGCGGCGCGCGCCCCAAGGCCATGATCAATGCTGGCGGCCGCAAATTCATTGCCAAGTTTTCCGCCGGCAACGACACCTATAGCGTGGTCAAGGCCGAGTTCATCGCCATGCGGCTGGCCCGCGCCGCCGGGCTGAACGTCGCGACGGTCGAGATGACTCGGGCCGCGCACAAGGATGTCCTTCTGGTCGAGCGCTTTGACCGCACGCATACGGACTCTGGCTGGACCCGGCACGCGATGGTCTCGGCCCTGACCATGCTGGGGCTTGACGAAATGATGGCGCGCTATGCCTCATATGAGGATCTGGCCGAATTGATCCGCCATCGCTTCTCGGAACCCAAGGCAACACTGCACGAGCTTTACGGGCGGATCGCGTTCAATATCCTTTGCGGCAATACCGACGATCACGCCCGCAACCACGCGGCCTTCTGGGATGGCCGACAGCTGACGCTGACCCCCGCCTATGACATCTGCCCACAGGGGCGCACGGGCAGCGAAGCCTCACAAGCGATGCTGATCAAGGGGGAGGCCCGTGCCAGCACGCTTGCCACCTGCCTTGCCGCGGCCCCGGACTTCCACCTGAAGGAAAGCGACGCCGTGGCCCTCATTGAGCGCCAGATCGAAGCGATTGCAGCGGGCTGGCAAGCGGCCTGCGATGAGGCGGCGCTTTCCCAGGTTGACCGCAGGCTGTTCGCCGGGCGTCAGTTCCTCAACAGCTTCGCGCTTGAGGAGTTGAAGGGGCAGCCAGCGCTGGTGGATGCATATGAGGCCGCGCGAAACGCTCTGATCGCAGGCGCGGCAGTCTGAGAGGATGCGTGAAGGCCCCGGCCTTTCGACCGGGGCCCTGGTGGGGGGATTACTCCCCCCGGCGGCTGTTGGGGCGCGACCAGATCAGGCTCGAGCCCTCGCCTTCCTCGTCGTCGAAGAGGTTGGCGTAGATCGGGTGCGCAAAGCTCGGATCGTCCAGCTTCAGGCCCAGATAGTCCCGCCCCTCGTTCGAGCGCTTCGACCAGGCGGCGCCGATTTCCGCGCGGCCCACCAGGATCCGGTGCGAGGGTGCGTTCTCGCCCGTGGCCCGCAGGTCGGGGACGATGCGCACGCCCTTGGCCTGCACGCTCAGGGTGACGATTTCGCCGGTGTATTCGTTGCCGGTCTTCTTGAAGGTGCCGATGGTCGCCATTGTCTGTCTCCATTCTCTCGTGTTCGGGCCCGCTCCATTGGGGCCTCGATGGCGATCGACAGGCCGGGGACGACGGCCGGCGCAGTCCCGCCCGGGACCTCGACAGCACAGGCAGGGCTTTCTTGGCCCGCGAGGAATGGGCGAAGCCCAGGGGAAGAAAGTCCCACGACGCTGTTGCGCCGAGACGTCGAAGCGCGGCTTCCGCGCTGGTCTTCGGCCAGATCAGCCCATCACAGAGGACGCATGCGAGCGGTCCCGTCACTCCCGAGAGACAGGAGACAGCGGCGATCCTGCAGGGACCGGCAGGAAGACCCGACAGGCAACCACCGGCGATGTTCACCCAAGCTGCGAACAGGCCGGCTTGCGCCCCTCCTCACCGACCTGCGAGCCACGGGTACGGCAATGCACCAGATCGGATACTGGCCGGGCCGCCGGATCGGCACATGCCGCCGCCGCGCTCGACCGGGAAGAGGGGCAGCGCGTGCGGCCAGGCTGGCTGATCAGCGCAAGCCCGAACCGCAGGATCCTGACGAGGACGCAACATGGGGGAAGGCCCGGTTCCTGCCCCTGTAAAAGCCAGGCTGGAGAAACCTCAACCAATTGGCAGGGTACGAAGGACATTCTGGCAACAATGCTGGATCGGCCTCGTTCTCGCGGGCATGAGCACAATGCGTATGCTGCAGCTCGCGAAGGTCATCGACAATGCGGTGCCTGTATTTTATCTATAGTTCATGAAGGACGATACCAAAGAAACCCTGGCTGACAGGATCAGCCGCATTCTCGCAGATCGGATCATCGCAGGCACGCTTCGCGCTGACGAGCGCCTTCGCCAGGATCACATTGCGGCGGAGTTCAGCGCCAGCCATGTTCCTGTGCGCGAGGCCTTTCGCCGGCTGGAGGCGCAGGGGCTCGCAATCAGCGAGCCGCGCCGCGGCGTACGGGTTGCAGGCTTCAGCCCGAGGGAAGTCAGGGAAGTCGCAGGCATGCGCGCAGCATTGGAAACAATGGCGCTCCGCAACGCCGCGCCCAATCTTACAAGTTATATACTTGATAAAGCGGAGGAAGCAACGCGGGCAGGCGATCACGCCCCGGACGTACAGTCCTGGGAGGAAGCCAATCGCCGCTTTCACCGGCTGATCCTGGAACCCTGCGACATGCCGCGCCTGATGCGCAGCATCGATGATCTGCATGCTGCGAGCGCCCGTTTCCTCTTCTCGGGGTGGCGCGCCGAATGGGAAGCTCCAACGGATCGCGATCACCGCGCTATCCTTTCGGCCCTTCGCGTAGGGGACGTCATGAGCGCCTGCGCCACGCTTGCGCGTCATGTCCAGTGGACAGGTCCGAAGGGACCGCAGAACAGCCGGTAATTATCTATAGTTATCGGCGACAACTTGCGGGCAAGCACCCTTCATGTGTCTATGCAAAGACGGATTCGTCATTTTATAGATAATATGGAGATACCCATGCCCCCTGCCATACCGCATTGCGCCGAGACATCCCGTCTCGTGCGTTTCCTCCGCCCGTTGGCCATCGGCCTTGGCGGTGTCATGCTGATGACGATCTCGGCCAAGGTGCAAATCCCGTTCTGGCCGGTCCCGATGACGCTGCACACCCTCGCGGTCATGGCTTTCGCCGTTCTGCTCGGGCCGCGCATGGCAACGGCAATCTTCGCCGCCTATCTCGCCGCCGGGGCAACCGGCTTGCCGGTGTTCTCGGGATCGCCCGAGCGCGGTCTGGGTCTGGCCTATATCGCAGAGCCAACCGGCGGCTATCTTATCGGCTACTTGATTGCCTCGGGGATGACGGGATGGCTGGCTGCGGGACGGGGTTTGCTCGGCCAGGTCCTTGCAATGCTGGCGGGGCTCGGTGTGGTCTATGGCCTTGGCCTGATCTGGTTGGCGGTCTTTGTCCCATCGGCGCAACTGCTGGCGGTCGGGGTTCTGCCATTCTTGCTCGGAGATCTGGTCAAGATCGCGCTCGTGGCACTGGCGACCCAAGGGGTCGCGCGACTGCGGAGCGCCAAGTGATGCTGGACACATCCGCAAACGGCGCGTTGCGCCACGACTGGACGGTCGATGAGATACTGGCGCTGCACGAACTGCCCCTTCTGGAGCTTGTCGGACGCGCGAATGCCGCGCATCGCGCGTGCCACGACCCGAACCACCTCCAGAAAGCCAGTCTCCTCTCGATCAAGACCGGCGGTTGCCCGGAAAACTGCGCCTATTGCCCGCAATCGGCGCATCACCGTGACGTGGAACTGACCCGCGACCGGCTGATGGATCCGGCGAAGGTCATCGGCATGGCATCCAATGCGAAAGATGCCGGGGCGGAGCGTTTCTGCATGGGGGCGGCCTGGCGGCAGGTGCGCGATGGGAGCGACTTCGATGCCGTGGTCGAAATGGTCGCGGGCGTCAGGGCGCTCGGGATGGAGGCCTGCGTCACCCTCGGCATGCTCAAGCCGCATCAGGCAGAGCGCCTCGCACAGGCCGGGCTTACGGCCTACAACCACAATCTCGACACCAGCCCCGAGTTCTACGGCAAGATCATCACCACCCGCACCTATCAAGACAGACTGGACACGCTGGCAACGGTGCGCAGCTACGGCATAGAGCTGTGCTGCGGCGGCATCATCGGCATGGGCGAAACCGTGCGGGATCGCGCCTCGATGCTGCAGGTCCTTGCGACCATGGATCCGCACCCGGAAAGCGTGCCGATCAATGCGCTGGTGCCGGTGGCGGGCACGCCGCTTGCCGGACGTGCCCGCATCGACCCACTGGAATTGGTCCGCATGGTCGCCACGGCCAGGCTTGTGATGCCAGCCTCGATTGTGCGGCTGTCCGCAGGACGTTCCAGCCTGAACCGGGAGGCGCAGATCCTTTGCCTCGTCGCCGGTGCCAACTCGATCTTCTACGGAGACACCCTGCTCACGACACCGAATGCAGGCATTGGGGAGGATGCAGATCTCGTTGCCGCGATTGCCGCCCCGGTCCGAGGCAGGGAGACAGCACCAAAAGAAAAGCCCAGTCACTAGGACCGGGCCAGCCTCAGAAGATGTAGGAGAGGGCGACTACGGTCGCCCTCATGACTGGTCATTCTGCAGCGATGCGATGCGCCGAGTCCGGTTCCTCTTCCTCGAGTGCATCATCCTCATCGCCTGCGAGGAAGTCCGGCAGCGTATCCGCGTCAGTCCCTTCGGCATCGCCGGCAGCGGCGGCGGCCTCGAGGTCCTCCATCCGCAGCGGCTCCGGCAGCCAGCCGCTACCTGCCAGCAGCCGTTCGGCCTCCGTGGCCATCTCGCCTTTCTTCAAATGACCGATCAGTTCCACCGCCTGCTCACCGACACCTTCCCGCACAGCCTCGAGAATGCGCGCCTTGGTGACGCGGCCAAGGTAGTTTGCGACCGTCGGCTTCCAGCCCGTCTCGACCAGATCGAGACCGGTCACGCGCGCGAGACGATCTGCCTCCTGCATGCGGCGATCCAGGCCATGCTGGCTGATGCCATTGCCGCTATAGGGGTTCGGACGCTCATAGAGCGCGTTGACCCCGAAGCTCAGGCAATGTGCCAGCAGAGCCTGTCGGCTGGCCTCGTCGAGAGCGTGCAGCCAGTCCCAGAGCCGGTCATCGCCGTCATCGAGCGGGATATCCGCTCGCCATGCCGCATGCCGCTCGTCGATGGCCTGCGCCGGGATCGAGTCGCCAAGATCCGGAGCCTGCACCGACAGATGCACTTCGTTGATACGGGCCTGCAGCGCATTGCCCGCACTGCGGATGCCAAAGCAGTCGAGCACCAAGCGGTGCAGCAGCGCCGTCATCGCGATGCGCGGGTTGTTGGCGACAGCATCGCGCAGCGCGAGGGTCCGGTGCGCGGTCAGTTCGATCACCAGGCGTTCCGGCAGCGGCTTGATCGCCTCTCCTTCGTCTTCCTCCTCTTCGGGCGAAGTCGCCGGCTCGCCCCCAAGCGTGATCACAGCACGCTGATGGCTGGTTTCATGCTCGGCGCGCTGCAGAACCTCGCCGGTCTCGGGATCGACGATCTCGGGCTCAGGTTCCAGCGGTGCTTCATCCTCGGCCCGGACATAACCACGCTCGATCAGCAGCGTGCCGTCGACATCGAGGCTGACAAAGACCCCTGCCCGCGCCATCTGCGCAGGTTCGTAGATCATCGACCGCATCTCGAAGGCGCCGAGGGTCTTCTCGATCTCGCCCAGCCGGGCATCGACCTCATCGGGGTATTCTTCCGCTTGCGAATACTCGGCCTCAAGCCGGTCGTATTCGTCTCGCAGCGCCTCGCGGGTGGCGCGCTCATCCTCGGTCAGATCGACCGTGGTGCCGATCAACTGCCGCATGCCATAGGCGTGGCTGTAGGGGAAGCTGACCGCGACCTCGATCCATTTCCAGCCCTCGGCGGCGATGATCTCGGCCTCGGCCTTCAGCTTCTCGTTCACCAGCCGGTCGAGCAGCACCGGATCCTGCAGCCAGCCGCCGTCGTCCTGTTGGAAGAGATCGCGCAGCACGTAGCCGCCAGCCGCCTCATAGGCCTCGATGCCGACAAAGGTGACGCGCCTGTCGGAGGCCCGCACCGTGGTCTCGGTCAGCAGGCGCCGGATCTGGTAGGGCTCCTTCGACCAGCTATCCTTCACCGCATCCCAGACCTGCACCTGGCGCTCATGGTCCGAGGAGATGGTGAAGGCCATCAGCTGCTCCAGCGTCATGCCATCCTCGGCATAGATCTCGAGCAGTGCGGGCGCGACCGAGACCAGCCGCAGGCGCTGTTTCACCACTTTGGCATCGACGAAGAAGGCGGCCGCAATCGCCTCCTCGGTCATGCCCTTCTCGCGCATGGCCTGGAAGGCGCGGAACTGATCCACCGGATGCAGCGGTGCGCGCTCGATATTCTCGGCGAGCGAGACCTCGTCGATCAGCACATCGTCGGTCGCATCGGACACGATGCAGGGGACCGGTGCGGTCTTTGCAAGGCGCTTCTGCTTCACCAACACTTCCAGCGCACGGAAGCGGCGGCCGCCGGCGGGCACTTCGAACATGCCGGTCTCGGCACCATCCTCGCCCAGAACCGGGCGAACGTGCAGGGACTGGATCAGCCCGCGACGGGCGATGGACTCGGCCAGTTCATCGACCGAGACACCGGCCTTGACCCGCCGCACGTTGGACTGGCTCAGCACCAGCTTGTTGAAGGGGATGTCGCGCGAGGACGACAGGGTGATCTTCTGAACGGCAGTGGCCATGCCAGATACTCCGAGGACGGGCGCCGGCGAGACCCTCTCTCCGGCTACCAACCCGTCATGGAGACCCCCTCCCCCCTCTTCCTCTCCTACCAGAGCACCGGGTCACGCCCAGGAAGCCCCATGACCGTCCCGGGCATTGACTTATCCGGGATTTCCTTGGCCGGTGGTCTGGCCTGTGCAACAGTGAGACGATCCCGCCATGTGCCAGATCTTCCCTGTCAGCCAAAAGGAATGGTCATGTATCATCACATCCTGATTTCCACCGATGGATCGGAAACCGCCACCAAGGGACTCGACCACGGCTTAACGCTGGCCAAGACCCTCGGCGCGAAGGTGACCATCGTCACCGTCACGGAAGCCTTCCCGATCTATGCAGCGGCCGCGGGCGGGGCATGGGTCGCGCCCATCGAGGTCAGCGGCGGGTTCGAGGAAAGCCAGAAGGAACTGGCCGATGGCATCCTGAGAACTGCGAAGGAAGCTGCGGACAAGATCGGTGTAGTCGCCGAGGTTCTGCATATCCCCAATGCCCAACCTGCCGAGGCGATTGTCGAGACGGCGAAAGTGCGGGATTGCAGCCTGATCTGCATGTCCTCGCACGGCCGGCGTGGCCTTGGTCGTCTGTTGCTCGGCAGCCAGACCGCCGAAGTTCTGGCACACAGCCCGGTCCCGGTGCTGGTCGTCCGCTGAGGTCGGACAGGGATGCCTGCGATGCGAGATGACCTGATGCCCGACACGCCGCCATCCCCGGAGCCGTGCGTTGTCGGACGATGAACTGCCATCTTCATGGCTCGATCTTCTGCGCGACGCTGAGGGTCTGCCAGAAAATATCCTGTCCCTGATCGGTTCTGACGCGGATCCGGAGACAGAGCAGATCGCCGAGCGCCTGACGGATCGCGGGCTCTTCAGGGTCATAAGCGCAAAGCGTTACCAACTGACCGATGCGGGGCGCGAAGTTCTTGCCAGGTCGCCCCGGTCGAAGCTGCGCAATGCCAACGGCAAAAGCAGCTGGCTCGGCAGGCTGCTGTCACGGCGTTAATGCCGTACGTGCAGGCAAGACGACATACCCCTGGGCGGCATCCCGCCCAAGGCCCACCGCAAATCCTTGCGAGCAGAAGACGCGCTCCCTACTTCCTGGTCGGGCGAAGATGCCAGCGACAACAAGAACATATGGGCATGCTGACAATGCGCTATCTGCTTGCATATTATTCCGGCACCACCAGCCAATGGCGGTGCCTCGACACCAATCTGCTGCCGCAGCAGATCGACAGAGCCGAAGATCTGGCGGCGGCGCTGGAAAACGCACCGATGATCGCGCTGTCCTGGATGTTGGAGCGCCGCCCATTCGGCAGCTATCAGGCGACCGTAGACGGTAAGAGCGATGAATGCGTGATGGTCTATGAACTGGAGCCAACGGCGGCTTCACCGCTCGGCAATGGCACGGACTATGTCGGCCCCTGGTTGGAAATGTTCATGCAGACGAACGAGCCGATCGGAACAATCGCCCTCGGGGCAGGAAAGCCGATACCGAAGGAGGCGGCTATCAGCGCACTCCGGCAACTGGCGAGCACCCCGCTGCAAGCCTCAGATGAGGCATGCCAGCAGACCATAGGCCGCATGCGTGATTACGCTTCGTCTGCGGCAGAGCACGCCGAAGCCCTGCCAGCAGCAGAGAAGCAGGAAACGGCTTGAACGTCCACGCTGCGTGAAATTCAAGATTACGATCCTGCCCCAAAGCTGACATGGTCATCGGGATCCAACAGGAGCGACCCATATGACCACGATCAACGATATCGCCGCCAAAGTCGCGGAAGAGAATGGCCTGACCAAGGCTCAGGCCAAATCTGCCGTCGAGGCGGTCTTCAAAGCCGTGACTGACGCCGCCATTGCCGGCGAAGAAACCTCGATCCCCGGTTTTGGCAAGTTCAAGGTCAAGGAAACCGCCGAACGCGAAGGCCGCAACCCGGCCACCGGCGCAACCGTGACCATTGCTGCCTCAAAGAAGCTGGCCTTTACGCCTGCCAAGGCCGTGAAAGACGCGCTGAAGGCGTGAGGCCACAGGCAGACCAGGCGCCTCTGCTGCATGGACAGGTTTCCCCTTGCAGCAGAGAGCTATATCGCTCTCAGCCCTTCTCCTTGAGCCACTTCCGAATCCGGACTCGCGCATTGGCGTAGGGAGAAGACGTATTGAACTGGATCATCCGGCCCTTCGTCCATTTCCCATACCAGGGCCCACCGTAGAGTTCGGCGTCGGACCGTGCGGAAATCGTGTCGACCAGCCGGGTCTTGGCCTCGGTCAGGCGTGCCAACAGACTGACCCAATCCAAAGCCTCATGATCCCGGTAGAACTTCTGGGCCAGCAGACCGAGTTCATTCCATTTGAACCCGGCCTCGGAAAAATCGACCGGCTCGCCCCGGTTGTCACGATCCAGCCACTTGAGCACCAAATCGTTCCACCCGATCAGATAAGCGACCAAATCGGCTGGGCTCATCATTGTCCCCGCCGCGTGCCCCGCGAGTGATGCCTCCCTTGCACGGTCAGTTGAACCCCTCGCGAGATCGATGGTGAGGCGATCAAATGTCGTCGCAATCGCCTCCAGTAGCTCGGCTTTTGTACTTGGAACCACCATCCGGCTCTTCTCCGTCATTCAGCTACAATTCTTAACGGTGTGTCTGACTGGCGTTTCAGCTGAAGGATGGCAAGCCAGACCCGTGTCCGGTGAGTATTTGGCGACCTGTCGCTCAGAGATCACCGCGTGCACGCAGACTGATCTCACGCCCTGCCCCGACGATGATGTGGTCATGCAGGGTAAGACCCAGCGTTTTGCAGCCCTTCTGGATCTCCTTCGTCATCTTCAGGTCGGCATCAGACGGTTCGGGATCACCACTGGGGTGATTGTGGACCAGGATCAGCGCCGATGCGTTCATCAAAAGCGCACATTTCAGCACCTCGCGCGGATAGACCGGCACATGATCGACGGTGCCGACCGAGACCCGAACATCGGAAATCAGCCGGTTCTTTCGGTCAAGGTAGAGAACATGAAAGCACTCGACCTCACCCCGTACCGCGATGGCACAATAGTCCAGCACAGCCTGCCAGGAGGTCAGCAGCGGGTTTTGGTTGAAATAGCGCGCAAGAATCTCACGCGCCTCAAGGATGACGGTTTGCTCCTGCTCAGTCATCGGCCCGCCCTCCGGCCCCGCCGGCAAGCGTTGCGCCCCCGTTGTCGTCATCATCTGACGCGACGAATTGGAATTCTTGGGTGATGAAGTCGTTGAGCCGGATCGCCAGCTCCATATTCGTGGCAACCGAAAGGCCAAGAGCCATGAAGGCGGCGTAAACAGCGGTATCCACTTTTTCGTCAAAGGTTTGCATCAGGGGTCTCCCGGAATGAGAAGCCCGCCGCCCGCATCTATGAAGCCGCGAGCGCTTGGGCCGGGAATGGGAAGGGTCGCGGCAACCGAGGGCCAGGAGCCGGGCTGCCGCGTGATGATGGGACGAATGAGTGCGCGAGGGGCTTCAGCCCGCGCGCTCGAGTAGCTTCTTGGCCTTGCCCTCGAGCTCAAGCCGGGTGTCCTGCTGGGTCTTGTCCCGCGCGAGACGCGTGATCCCCTGAACAAAGTCAAAGATGCTCTCGGGCGGGTGGCCCTCCTCCACCAGCACCTTATCGATGATCTTGCCGGCCTCGAGCTTCGAGAAGCCGCGCTTGCGCAGGAAGGTCTCGCGGTCCTCGTCAGTCCGGGCCACAATCTGCTGACGGGCCGCCTTGATCCCGTTGATGAAGCCCGAGGGCGAGGAATTGGCAAAGCGGGTCAACGCCGGTGCAGCCTCATGCGCGAAGCGGGAGGCGGCATATTTCGAGTGGCGGATTGTGATCTCCTGGAATTCTTCCTGCCCCCAGATGTTCCGGTTCTGGCACACGGCGCGCAGGTAGAAGCTGGCAATCCCAAGCGTCTTGGCCCCAACCTCCGAGTTCCAGCAGTAGAAGCCCCGGAAGTAGAGATCCGGCGATCCATCGGGCAGTTTGCCCGCCTCGATGGGATTGTGGTCGTCCACGAGGAAGAGGAACACATCGCGGTCCGAGGCATAGAGCGTGGTGGTGTCGCGGGTGATGTCCACATCCGGATTATAGACCCCGGTCGACCAGTCGAGCGTGCCCGGCACCTTCCAGCGGGTATCCCCAGTGCCATTGCCCGCGATGCGCTGCACGGCCTCGACCAACTCATGGTCATAGATCCGGCCATAGTCCGGGCCGGTGACCGCGCGCAGCTCCGTCCTGCCGTCCTCGGTCTCGAAGGTCTTGATCTGCTCGGCACGGTGGCCCGAGAGGCCATACTGCAGATTGATCCCCGCCAGCGGCGCGGGCAGCTGACGCAGGTAGGACGCCGGCGCACCAACCAGACTCGCAAGCTGGCCAAACGCCCAATGGGTCGGCGCCAGCGGCGCATTCGCCTTCGGCAGGATCAACTGCAGCCGTTCGGCATTGTCTCGGCTGGCCTCGACATGGATCTTCGCCGTCTCAACAATACGGGACGTGCTGCGCTCCGAGCGTGCCTTGACCGAGGCCCAGAGGTCATCGAGCGAGAGATAGCGCTCATCATCCGGTCGATTGAACCATTCGGACGACACCCGGCCGTTGCGCTCACCCCGGCTGACATCCACCTTGTAGCCACCACGCACCGGGCGCGCGGGTTCCAGAATCTGCATGTTGTCCATGACAATCACTCCGCGACGGGCCGCCGGAGGCCTCTCCCCCAGCCCGGACCCGTCACGGGCAAACCAGCCGCGCTCTCACTCTGGGCCGGGCGGAGCCACCAATCACCAGTAGCGCTGACACAGTCCTTCCCGGATCATCTGCGCGGCAAGATCGCGGCCATCGGGCAAGGTGCAACGCCCGATGCTGCGATCATAGCTGCTACGGCCATTCAGGGCGCAGGTAAGGGACTGCCCGGCAACGAGTTCCCTCACCCGCCCGGTAGCCGCATCACCTACCGCTGTTCCGCGCTCAGCGCAGTCCAGAGATCCAAACCGGACCGGCGTGCCCGCAACCTCGATCGTATCGCCATCGCGAACATGGCTGACCGGGCCTTCAATCACGCGCAAGGCAGTCAGCTCGGGCAATGCGGCGAGATGCTCGGGGAAGCGCTCCACGGCCATAAAAGCCAGCAACAACGCTCCGCTCACCACGGAAAGAAACTGCAACGGCCGGCTGCGACTAAGTCCTCGCCGCCGAAATCCAGATGCTGACCGTCGCGCGGTAGGGTGCTGGAATGGCCGGGGGTGTATTCTTCTGCTCATCCGAAAGCCTTAAAACATGAAGCCCTGTCAAGCCATGTCCCCGAAAGGGGAATTGCTCGCTGCTGCGCCCTGCCCTATCAATGGTGCAGAACAAAGGGGACCTTGATGACCGAAATCAACCTCGACACGCTTTCTCTGAGCGAACTGAAGCAGCTGGAAAAGTCAGTCGCCAAGGCGATCACCTCCTTTGAAGAACGCCGCAAGGCCGAGGCCCGCGCCAAGGTCGACGAACTGGCGCGCGAACTTGGCTATTCGTTCGAGGAACTTGCGGATGCAGCCGCATCCCGCAAACGCTCCCCGTCAGTGGCGAAATATCGTCATCCCGAGAACCCGGAGCTGACCTGGTCTGGCCGCGGGCGCAAGCCAGGCTGGATCGGTGAAGCGCTGGTTAACGGCAAATCACTTGAAGACTTTGCTATCTGATCAACAGGGCGGGGCATGACAGGCCCTCGCTCGCACAGCGAGATGAGGAAGCCATGCCAAACGATCTTGAGCGAAAGATTGCCTCTGTCATGGCCAAAGCGATGGCCTTGATCTGTGTTCGCAATACATGTCTTGAAACCCTGCATGCAGGACCCGGGGTGGTCAGCCATACCGGGGACTATTCCGATGTGATCGTGACCGACGCCAATGGACGGGCGATCCCATGGTCAGAGGTGTCCAGGATCAGCGATGACGAAATGCGCGAGTTGATGCGCGAGATCGTCAACCGGCTCTACACCTTCCAGCTTCGGCTAGGCGACGAAGAGTTTCGGGACTATCTGGACCGGCAGTTGACCTCGACCCGCAACTGGGACGAGCCAAGGCACGATTGGAACCTCGCGGACCGCAAGCTGCGTGACACAACAGGCTCGGATGCCGCTGTCCCTCCGAGCCCAGGGACACACGGCGCGTAGATGGCTCGCGTGAACAGCGCAAAAAGCGCCATCTTGCTACCAACCCCCTGAAACCTATACACTGCTCTTGGGGACGCCACGCGTCGTCCCTGGGGCGTGGAAACCCCTGAATCTGTCGGTATTGGCGTCGGCCGAAACGGCGCCGATTCCTTGACCATGCGGTCGGGGAGCCTGTGACGTATGTCCAGGCGCTCCGGTGCTAAAGGTCATAGGGACCGGACAGGTTCGGTTTTCCAACTCCCCGATCATGGGTCAGGAAGCGATTGCGGGGGCGTACCGCAGCATTCGCTTCTGCCCGGTAAAGGGTAGGCCGAGTTGGACGGCGATTTGGATGATTTTGACAGGCGCCTCGGTGAGAGGCTGAAGGCGCTACGGACAAAGCGCGGCCTGTCACTGGCTGATGTCGCAGCCGAGATTGGCGTGAGCTACCAGCAAATGCAGAAGTATGAAGCGGGCCAGAATAGCCTGTCGGTCAAGCGTATGCTGAGAATAGCAGATCTTTTGGTTGTGGACCCTCACGTCATCCTGAAATCGGTGTTCCGCGAAAGCTGCGAGGACGGGCTATATCGACTACAGCCATTTCAACGCACGGGGGAACGGCACCGCATACTGAAGGCGTATTTTTCCCTTCCAGAGGATATCAGGTTGGCGGTTTGGCATCTTGTCGAGGAAGTCCATGGCCAAATGAACAGGAAGCCATGAGGGTCTGCAAAGGAACGCACAGCCGCAGACGCACCCGTCGATGCCAACTGGCAAAGCCGGCGGACAAACTCACCAGAGAAGGTCACTTAGTCGGGTATCGCAGATATCGCAGGGCAAGAGAAAAGCAGGCCAACCAAGGTAGCCTGACGATCTGCGCCGGTCTTCTCGAAGATGTTGCGCAGGTGGAAGGCGACGGTCGTGGCAGATACACCAAGGGTTGCCGCAATCGCCGCAGGTTTCGCGCCACCGGCAAGCAGCAGCGAGATCCGCGCTTCGGTCGGTGTCAGACCGTAAACTGCGGACAGCGTTTCCGGCCGCGGCAGCGGCGGCCGCTGTCTGTTTCCCAGAAACACCGCGATGCGCGGATCTGCATGGTCGCTCTGCAATGCGACACCGAAAAGCGACACATCATGCTCACCTGAAACGGCTGAAATGGTCAGTGCGGCAACCTCTCCCTCGCCTGTCCCGAGTTCCCTCAACCAGATGCCGAGTTTGCGGTTCTCGGTATCATGGGTTGCACAAAACCCGCCATCCAGCACCAGACCATCCATTTCTTCGACGAGTTTGCGGGCGGCAATGTTGGCAAAATGGACACGCCGCTCGGCATCGGTCACGACCACCGGCGTCGCCAGCACATCGAGAACGCTCATCGCTTCTGGCGAACCTGTGTCAGACCAGTGCGGCTCTACTGGACCGGTGCCGCGATCCGGCCAGAGTTTCAGCTGCCTGAGCCGCGCCTCGACAGTTGCCAGCATCAGATCATAGTCGATGGGCTTGACCAGATAATCATCCGCACCAAGCCGCTTGCCGTCGATGATCTGCTGACGCTCAGCCAGCGCCGTCAGGAAGACGAAGGGGATCGCCGCATTGGGACCACCGGCCGCTTTTACGGCCTGAAGCACCGCATAGCCATCCATGCCCGGCATCGAGATGTCACAAAGGATCAGATCGGGCTGCACGCGGGCAAGCTGTTCCAGCGCCTCCTCGCCACTGGCCACCTCAAGCGCACCATAACCGGCCTCACGCAGTTCATCGGCCAGATCGCGCAAAAGATCGGCCTCGTCGTCGATACACAGGACAAGCCCCTTGCTGTCACGCCCGCGCATGGCTCCCTCCTTCAAGCAGTTGTGCCCCGTCCGCTCCGGCCCGGGGCAGGGTCAGCCCGAATGCGACCGTTCCGGGCGCTGTTTCCAACAGGGTCAGATCGCCCCCCTGAATGCGCGCCAGACTGCGGGCCATATAGAGACCAAGCCCGATACCACTGACCCCCTCTACCCGGCTGCCCCGGTAATAGCGGTCAAACACATGTGGGCGGTCCGCAGGGGCGATATCGCCGGTATTGCTGACAATGACCGAAACCTTCTCGGCTTTTGCTTCAATGGTCACTTGGATCTTCTCTCCGGGATCAGAGTATTTGCGGGCATTGGACAGCAGGTTGAGCAGGATATGCTCGAGCTGCGTTGCATCCCCGGTCGCCAATATAAGGCCCTCCGGGGGACGAACCTCGATGTCTATCGGCTCGAAATCGTGCTCGGCCCGAGTCACCAACCCGGTCATGAGAGCCGCAACATCGACGCTGTGCGCCTCAGTCGTAACCTGGCCCGCATCAAAACGCGCGGCATCGAAAATGCTTTCAATCAGGCGCACCAGTTGCGCGACAGCCGCCCTTGCGCGTGTGGTCCGCTCGGAGATCTCGACGGTGTCGACCGCGCTTCCGCGCCGCATCAGCCGTTGCAGGCTGGAGTCGATCACCGCCAGCGGGGTGCGGAACTGGTGCGAGATCATCGCGGCAAAGTTTCGGTAGATGTCGAGAGACGCCCGTTCGCGGATCAAGGCGGCATCCAACTCCTCGGTGCGCCGCGCAACCTCGATTTCCAGCTGATCGCGGTGCCGCGCCAGCGACCGCTGCGCATCGTGGCGTTCGGTGACATCCGAGGCGATCAGTACCGCGCCCACAATCTGACTGTCCCGTCGAAGGGGAAAGCCCATCAGGTCGATGAGATGCGGCTCTCCTCCATCACGGTCGAACACCGACTGGTCGACCGCGACGCGGGCGCGGCCCCCCAAGATGTCCTGCAGCATGGCGGCGATATGCTGCGTGGCGAAGAAACCGGCGATCTCGGCGGAGCTGCGGCCAAGCGCCTCATCTGCGCGCAGGCCGAACAACGTCTCCATAGCCCCGTTCCACAAGGTGCATTGACCGGCAGTGTCAAACGCCACGATTCCACGATCCCCGGCGCTGACCAACAGCTGGGAAAAGGCGCGTTCGGCCTGAAGCTGCGCCGCGCGTCGGTTCGACGCCCGCGCGGTCAGCGCCAGCGACAGGACGAGGACCAGCCCGGCCCCGGCAATCACCGCCAGCGAAAGACCAATCTGGCGCATCCCGCTTGCGGTCTGGTCCAGCTGCCTGCCGATATCTTCCCATTCGGCAGTCATGGCGCGGTTGGCCGCGCGACCCAGTTGCATCGCCAGCGGTTGCAGCGATTCCGACACGCGATCGAGGGCCGCAAGATCGCCGGTCAGAACCCGCGCAAGATCGACTTCGAGGTGGGCCATGGCCGCTTCAATGCGGGCAAGCGTGTCCTCGAACCCGAGATGGGTCATGCGCCCACGCTGCGGCTCGTCGAGCAGGATCTGCGTGCGCGAAAACCAGATATCGAGCGCCCGGTGTATCTGGCTGGCATCCCCCTGAGCAGCCCAAGCCGTCTCCTCGATCAGCCGCAGGTTTGCGGCCTCGGCTCGCGAGATCACCCAGAGCATGTTCTGGGTCAGTTCAATCCTCAGCGTGCTTTGGGTCATTGAGAGCTGGCGGAAGGACAACACCAGAACCGTCGCAAAGACCGCGATTGTCAAAAGCGGCAGCACCACCCCGGCAAACTGGCGGGCGCGCTCCCTCACCGGATGTCGAGCCGGTTCAGCTGCCAGACCCAGCGGGTATCATAGCGGATGTCCTGCAATTCCTCGTGGTCATCCCGGGGATAGATGATCCACCACGGCCCCTTGTCACGCGGAGTGAGGCGAGTGCCGTTCATGCTGTGGGCAAGGATCACGTCAAAGCGGATGAAATCCTCGATCGGGATTTCGACCTCGTAATCGTTCAGCGCCCCGACGACGACGATATCGCCCGGTTCATGGCGCGGCATGAGCGCCAGAAGATCGCGCATCAACACGCCCTCGAACTGCTGGACCCCTTCTGTGACCGAGGTCGTGGTGGAGATCTCGTGCATTGGCAGGGCCATGATCTGGTCCTCATAGATCGTGTTCGAGCTCGTGCCATTATCTACAGAATAGTGAATATCCTGTGCGACCGAGATGCCGGTGGTCAGGGCCAGCCAGGCAAGGGCGGCGGTGAAAATCCGCAGCTTTCTCAAATCAGCCTCCACAAAAACGGTCCTGAACCGGGTCAGGATAGGCCCTGCGGCGATACCTGTCACAGATTTTGCCGCCCTTCCCCGTTCAAACGAACGGGGCGGACCCGCTTCTGTCGTGCAAGGATCGGAAAAATTCGAACCGGGCGAAGGCGTTTCGACGATGTGGGATTTCAGTATGGCGCAGGCGATTGGCCTGATGCTGCGCACGATGCCGTTCGTGCTTTTGCGTGCTTGCGTCTATTTCGGGATCACACTGGCCTATGTGCTGGCGACCGGCACCGGGGTCGGGGTCGGCTGGGGCATCGGCGCCTTTGGCGATGACGAGTTCCGGGCCCAGAGCATGGCCTGGGGCGGCATGATCGGTTTCGGGATCACCGGCGCGGTGATGTATTGGATCCGCGAATACATCCTCTACATCGTCAAGGCCGGGCATATCGCCGTCATGGTCGAACTGATCGACGGCAAGCCCCTGCCCGAGGGGCGCGGCCAGATCGCTCACGCGACAGCGGTGGTGAAAGACCGCTTCGGCCAGGCCTCGATGCTGTTCGCACTGGATCAACTGGTCAAGGGCGTGATCCGCGCGGTCACCGGCCTTGTGCGCGGGATCCTCGGCATCCTGCCAATTCCTTACGTCAAACAACTGATGGGCGTGCTGCAGGCGTTTCTGCGCGTTGCCGTGGGCTTTGTCGATGAGATCATCCTCGCCCATGCGATCCGGCACGGCTCGACCGATGCCTGGGCGTCGGCCCGCGAGGCGCTGGTGCTCTATGGTCAGAACTGGAAGGTGATGCTGCGCAACGCGGCCTGGCTGACGGCTTTCATCTATGGGCTGGCAGGGCTTGTGTTCCTCGTCATGCTCGCCCCGGCGGCGGCGCTGGTCTACGCCATGCCCGGTGCCTGGTCAGCGGGCGGTTTCGTCTTTGCACTGCTCTTTGCCTGGAGCGTCAAGGCCGCATTCCTTGAACCTTTTGCCGTTGCCTGTCTCTTGCAGGTCTGGGTGAAAACCACCGATGGCCAGCCGCTTGATCCCGAATGGGACGGGCGACTTGAACAGATGTCCTCGCATTTCCGCAAGCTCAAGGCCCGGGTCACGGGTGCCTTTACCCGCAAGGGAGAAACCATATGAAACGCATTCTTCTTGCAGGGGTAGCTGCCCTTGGCCTCGCCATACCAGCCATTGCGCAACAGCGCCCTGATACGATCCTTGTCCTTGACGCATCCGGCTCGATGTGGGGCCAGATCGACGGCGTGAACAAAATCACCATCGCCCGTGATGTGGTACGTGATTTCGTGGCGGCTTTCCCGGCCGACGAGAACCTTGGCCTTGTCGCTTATGGCCATCGCGAACGCGGCCAGTGTTCCGATATCGAGACCATCGTCTCGCCCGCACGCGGCACCGGCGAAGATATCGCGAGGATCGTGGCCGAGTTGAACCCGCGCGGCATGACGCCGATGACCGATGCGGTGATCGCGGCGGCGCAGGCGCTGCGCCATACCGAACAGGCGGCGACCGTGATCCTGATCTCGGACGGGATCGAGACCTGCAATCCCGACCCTTGCGCGGCCGCCCGTGCGCTGAACGAAGCCGGCGTCGATTTCACCGCCCATGTCATCGGTTTTGACGTGCGCGGCGAGGCCGAGGCGCTGCTCCAGATGCAATGCATCGCCGATGAGACTGGCGGCCGCTTCCTGACCGCCGACAATGCCGAGGAACTCTATGGCGCGCTGGAACAGCTTGCGGTCGTTGAATCCGGCGTCTTCAGCTTTGCCGCGTATCAGAACCACGAGCGCATGGGGCCAGAGCCGGTCTTCTTCCGGCCGGACCAGGAGATTTCGGCCGAGTATCTCGCGGGCAATGTCAGCTGGGAGATCTCGGACACTGAAGCCAGCTATGTCCAGACCCTCACCGGCAACCCGGCCCAACTGGACCTGCCGTTCGGCGACTATGTGGTGACCGTCACAACTGAGGCCTGGGATCAGCCGGTCCAGACCGAGATGAACTTCGCGGCGGAGTCCATCCACAATCTGTCGGTGATGTTCCCGCCCCGTGAGCCGGAGCTGGCCGAATTGACCCTGCGCGCGGTTCTGGACAGCGCAAGCGGTCCGCTGATCGATACCCCGATCACCTGGGAGTTCACGCAAGGTGACGACAGCTTTGAATTCGACGGCAATCCCGGGGTGATGGAAGTCCGCCCCGGCACTTGGACCGTCACCGGCTATCACGCCGCGATGGAGCTGGAGCAATCACAGACGCTGACGCTGGCGGAAGGTCAGCGCGCGACACAGGCCTTTGTTTTTGAAACACCGGCCGCGCCGTTGCCCGCCGCCACAGTCACTGCGCCTGCGCAGGTTGTGGTGGGGTCTGCCTTTGGCGTCAGCTGGATGGCAGAGGGCGCGTTGCAGGAACGGGACTATGTGACCATCGTGCCCGTGGGCGCAGAAGCCGGAGCCTACACAAACTTTGACCGGCTGCAGGGACGGTCTGAGGGACAGTTGCGCGCGCCCGCCGAGCCCGGCCTTTACGAAGTGCGGTTGCAGACCGAGCATGGCAAGGCCGTTCTGGCCATGACCCCGGTCGAGGTTGTCGATGCGTCCGTGAGCGTCTCTGGTCCGGCGCAAGTCGTGATTGGATCGGCCTTCCGGGTGACCTGGGGGGCTGAGGGCCTGCATCCGCGCGACTATGTGACCATCGTCCCAATGGGGGCCGAGGATGGCGCCTATACGAACTACACCCGCCTTGAGGGCAAGACCGAAGGCAGCTTGCGCGCACCCGCCGAAGCCGGGCTCTATGAGCTGCGCTTGCAGATGGAGAATGTCGGTCGTGTTCTTGCCCGCGCGCCCATTGAAGTTGTCGAGGCGGAGGTGACGGTCTCGGCACCCGCGCAGGTTCTGGTCGGCTCTGCCTTCGAGGTCAGCTGGAGCGCCGAAGGGCTGCATCCGCGCGATTATGTCACCATCGTCCCCATGGGTGCTGCCGAGGGGGAGTATACGGATTACGACCGCCTTGAAGGTCAATCCTCCGGCAGCCTGCGTGCGCCGATTGAACCCGGGCTTTATGAAGTTCGCCTACAAATGGAAAATCGTGGCCGTGTCCTCGCGCGCACGCCGGTGGAAGTGGCCGATGGAGAGGTGACGCTGAGCGGCCCCGAGCGCGTCCGGGCAGGTGGTGATGTCGCCGTTTCCTGGACCGGCGCCATCCACCCGCGTGACTATATCACCATCGTTCCTGCGGGAACCGCAGACGGGGAATATGCCGCCTATACGCGTGTTGGCGATGCCTCTCAGGGCAGAATGACGGCCCCGGAAGAGCCCGGTGCCTATGAAATCCGCTATCAGCTTGAAAATGCTGGTCGGGTCATGGCGCGAGCCTCCCTTGAGGTGCTGGCATCGGATGCGGCGCTGGATGACGGCGCCGGTCTGCAAGCGCCTGCCACCGGCAAACCCGGCGAAGTCATCACCGTCAGTTGGACCGGCGGCAATGACAGCGCCGATCAGCGCGTGGCGCTGGCCCGCGCCGATCAGGCCGATTTCAGCTGGATCAGTGCCGAAACGGCCATTGGACGGACAAGCACGCAGATCAGCTTGCCGGATGCACCGGGCCGCTACGAGCTGCGCTTCCTCGATGTGGCAGGACAGGCTGTCCTTGGCCGAAGCATCATCGAAGTCGCGCCCTGAGACAGGAGTAAATCGTGACAAGACACCTTTTCGCGGCGCTGGCCATCGCGGCCTTGGTCTCGCCCGCCATGGCGCAGGAGACAACCGGAACCATCACCGGCACATTGGACGGCGCCCCGGCAAGCTGGACCTTCTCTGCCACGCAATCGGATTTCGTCTGGAATACCAATTCCGCCAGCATCTCGCTGATGGGCTGGCCCGATGCGGCACCCGAGGGGTTCGCCATGATCAGTATCGGGTTCGGGCTGCAACAGGGCAGCCCCGAGAACCCGGAAGTCCTTTTGATGCCGCGCAGCGATGGACCGGCCCTGTTTGGCCGGGACATCGAAATCACGCTGACAGAAGTCGGGATCGAGGGCGAGGTGCTGCGCCTCTCGGGCAGCCTGTCCGGCGTTCTGGGCTAGACCACTGAGTATGGCGCAAGCATGGATATGGCCGCTCCGCGCCAGATCGACCTGACATTCGACGGCGTGATCGCCGCCCCGTGATATACCCTTTTGACCGGAGTATTCCCATGAAGACACATATATTTTCCGCCCTGCTGGTGGTGATGGCCGGGCCCGCCTTCGCACAGGGTTTTGAGCCCATCGGAGAAATCCGCGTCACTTTCCACGGCGAGGAACTGGTGTTCGAGACGCAGGCCGCCGAAATCGACGGCGAAACCATGTCGTCGGCCACAGTCGGCACCTTGGGCGGCTCACCCGGCCTGCCGCTGGTCAATGTGCTGCAGATCACCGGCGCCCTAGTTGTGGATGGCCGGACGGTCGGAACATTGCATCTGACCCAGAATTTCGACGAACACCCTCAGGATGGCACAAACGCAGCCGTATGGCAGAGCGCCTCCGTCAGCTATTTCCCCAATCGCAGCACCCCTCCGATGTGGGAGATGAACCCTGAACAGCGCAGCAATGTCACCTATGAGGTCGACAGCTATTATTTCGATGGCGAGACCGGCATGATCCAAGCACGCTTTTCGGGCGAGATATGCCGGGTGGACCAGCCCGGCTATGAAGCCGATCCCACAGATTGCCACGAAATCAGCGGCAGTTTCGAGACCCAGCTTCACAAGGAACAGGACTGATGCGCGGCGCCGCCCTTGCTGCGCTGATCGGCACGGCGCTTCTGGCTGGGCCTGTGCGGGCCGAAGTCATCGAGCTTTTCCCCAGCGAGTGCGATGCGTCGCCCGCGCTTGAGGATCTCGTCGGTCCCTACCGCCTGTCTGTCTTCCCCGGAACGCTCACCGATGGCGTCCGGTCTGTGGCGGCCTCCCATCACTCCTCCCATGCCGTCAGCCTCATTCTGATGGGTGAGGATCTCGTATTGCAGGACATCTCGGGCGGCCCTGCCGTCAGTTTCCGCTATGTCGGCCCGGATGAGCCGGGCTGGCGCGGCGATGACGGCGAGGTCAGCACCGAGGAACTGGCCGAGATCGTCGGCTGCGACGTGAACCGACTGCCGCGGCTGATCGGGTCGGGGACCACGATGGCGGATGGCGGGCAGGTCAGCTTCACCTATCGGCTGATGGTCTGGAACATGACGCCCGAGCATGCCGCCCTGATCGGCGGCATGGAGTGGAGCGGCGGGGGCGTAACCGTCACGCGCCGCGTCATGATGGAGGCACAGTAGATGCAACGTATCGACCGGCGTCTCTTTGGCATTGCTCTGGCTGGGCTCACACTCTTGCCTCGGTCGGCATGGGCGGACACGCCTGCGGCAATCGGAATGCCGGGCGACGAAGTAACAGGCACCTTGGATCTGCTGCGCGAAGGTGAAGTGCCTTTGAGACTGGTCACCTATGCGCGAACCATTGCCGGGCGACCCGCTCCAGAGAATAGTGATCCGACAGCCGCAGCACTGCTCGACAGCATGGCCGGGCGCGTGATCCACAGCGCAAGTTGGACATCACCCGATGCTAGAGGCGCGGCGCCGGTTGCCTTTTACGTCAGCATCGAAGCGCTGGAGAACCCAGACCCGCGGACGCCCTCGGCGCGTGTCAGTCTCGAGTTTCAGATCGACCGGCAACGCTTGAACCCCTGGAACGCGGCCGCAGTTTCAGATTCCGCCCGGCAGGCCAGGGGCGCAGCGCGGAATTGAGCAGCAGCACGCTCGACGTCTCGCTGGACTACGTCGCTCAAGGCGATCACCCGAATGGTCTGGCTTTGGAGGGCCGAGTGATCGTGAGGATGGAAGACGGCACCATCATCGAAGGGCACCTTCGCCTTGAGGATGTTCGCGGGCCAGGCCCGGTCGGCGAGATCATTGGACCTGCACCATAGCTGCGCAGGTCTTGCAACATGGTACGTCAAATCCGCGGTCTCCGCCTCAATGGAAATCCCGGCTCGGGAACAGCTTCTTCGCCTGCTCCCTCGGGTGCCGCGCTCTGCCCGCTGTTCGGGTGGGCCTGACAGTCTCCCCTGCCCTCTCAGACTCAGCCCCGATCCGCAATTGATGCCCGATGGTGGAAAGCCGGGCTGACAGATCCTCGATTCGCTCCGCGATCAGGTGGGTCACCTGCCCGTCACGCTCGATCCTGCCCGTCACCCGCAACAGCCGTCCAGCAACCACGGCGGCGCGGAACGCCTCATAGACCTTCTTCCAGACCACGACATTCGCGGTTCCGGTCTCGTCCTCGATGGGCCCGCGCCGGTGCCGCCATGCGCCGCGGGCATCGCCAGATCACCGGTGATCCGGGGCGAGGCTATCCGTCCCGCGCCGGATCTGCCGCCGCTCCAGGAAAGGGTAAGTGTATTTGCCATCCGGGTTTCTCCCTCTGTGACCGGTGATCAGCCGCGTTCCTTTGCGATCACATCGCGCAGGATGTCGATCTCATAGGCGCCGGGCAGCAGCGTCCAGCCCACCAGATAGGCCGGTGTGCCCTGCAGGCCAATGGCGCGCGCCTGCGCC
Source organism: Paracoccus aminophilus JCM 7686 (assembly GCF_000444995.1). Classification (NCBI taxonomy): domain Bacteria; kingdom Pseudomonadati; phylum Pseudomonadota; class Alphaproteobacteria; order Rhodobacterales; family Paracoccaceae; genus Paracoccus; species Paracoccus aminophilus. Next base: position 124,706 of record NC_022050.1, read on the forward strand.
TCATTGCGGGCGATCAGCCCCGACCAGCGCGGCTCGTTTTGTGCATAGGCGGCCAGGGCAGCGGCAGGATCGACACCTGCGAGGCGAACCGCCTCGTCCATCTGTTCGGCCGCGATCCGGCGCCCCCCGATCCGCATCAGGGCCTCATGTGCAATCCCGTATTGTCCGAGGCCGGCCGCCCCCAACCCCAGCTGCAACCCATGGACCGAACTTGCGCCGAAGATCGGCCAGTCCTTCATCACCAGACGGATATTCCCGTCCGTCCGCACCATATCCAGCAGCGCCGGATGCCCCCTGCGGCAAAAGGGGCACTGATAATCGTAGAATTCCACCAGAGTCACATCCCCATCCGGATTGCCCAGCAACGGCTGGTCCGGATCATGGGTGATTTCGCGGCGAAAGACCTCGGCCTCGGCATCCTGGGCGCGGGCCGGGCCCATCGCCAGCAGCATCCCGCTGCCAATGGCGGATCCGATCAGGGTTCTGCGGGACAGGCTCATGCCGGATCTCCTTCGGTGGCAATAACAGGCGGCTCAAGTTGGGGAAGCGGCGTTCCGGGTGGGGCTGTGCCCTTGCCGCTCTCGTCTTCGGTCAGCACGATGACGCGCGCGCCCGAACGGACAAGGGTTTCCAGTTCGATCACATCCTGATGGAACATGCGGATGCAGCCGGCCGAGGTGGCATTGCCGATCGAATCCATCTCGGATGTGCCGTGGATGCGATAGAATGTGTCGCGGTTGCCCTTGTGCAGATAGAGCGCCCGGGCCCCGAGCGGGTTGGTCAATCCGCCCTCCAGGCCATCGCGATATTGGGCATATTGCCCGGGGAATTCGCGGATCATGTTCTCGGTCGGGCGCCAGCCCGGCCAGTCGCGGCTATAGGGAATATGGGCGGTGCCGGAAAAGGCCCGTCCCTCATCACCCACGGCCACACCATAGCGGATCGCTCGGTTGCCGGGCTGCACATAGTAGAGAAACCGCTGCCAGGGGTCGACGATTACCGTGCCGGGCTTTTCGTCCGTCCAGTAATCCACCTCGCGCCGGATCGTGCGCTCGCTCAGATATTTCGCAGGCACCGCCGGCACCTCGATCCCGCCGTCCTGCACTGTGGCATATTGCGCCGCGATTGCGGGCGGGAGTTCCGGCGCGGACGGCGGTGCGGGCGGAGGCGGGGGCGCACATGCCGCCAGCGTCAGCAGCGCGCACCCAGCCAGCGCCCGCCTCATGTCAATCCCACAGCTCATTCTGTCCCGGTCCTTATTGCCGCGATGCCAGCCAGCAATCCCGCCCGCGAGATCTCGCCCATATGCGCGGTGTGGAGTTGCCCCTGTGCGTCGATGAACAGCGTGACCGGCAGCCCCATCGAGCCGTAATGCCGCATCAGCTGCGAGGTCGGGTCCAGCACCGGCGCAATCACGATCCCCTCACGCGAGAGGTAGCGGCGCACCGCCTCGGCCCCTTCGCCCTGATTGACGAAAACGAACTCCGCGCCGGTATCGGCGGCCGCCAGTTCCGCCATCATCGGCATTTCGCGCCGACAGGGCGGGCACCAGCTGGCCCAGAGGTTGATGACCAGCGGCCTGCCCTCCCAGTCACCGGGGGCGACCGGAGCCCCCGACAGGGTGGCCAGCACCGCCCCGGAGGGCAAGGCGACCGCTTCCCCCCTCGTCAATTGCCAGACGATGTTCCAGCCCCCCACCGCAAACAGGACCGAAGCGGCTGCGGGCAGGATCAGATCGGGATTGCGCCACAGATGCCAGCCGGTGGCCAGCGCGAAACCGGCAATCCCCCAGAGCGGGCTGAAGCCGCCCTGCCAGATCGCAAAAACGGACAAGGGATCCGCCAGATAGGTCGTCGCATTCTGCACCACAAAGCCCAGCCGCGCGGCAATACCCCCGCTGATCGCAGCGGCGCTGGCCCAGCCTGCGATCGCCGGCCCCATGCGCCGCGGTGGCAAGCAAAAGCACGATGAGCCCGGCCAGGACCGCCGCCCGTTCACCCGAGAGGGCCATCGGCCCCAACGCCAGCCCGCCCATCACAGCCCCCCTTTCGCCAGGATGGCCGAGGCCGCCACATCACCGGCCTCGATCGTGCCGATCAGGCGGCTGCCTGCGGGCTCGCGCTGAGCGGCATCCAGAAAGATCATCGTCGGCGGCCCGGCGGCGGCCAGATCACGCATCAGCGCCTGCGCCTCGGGGCTGTTATCGGTCACATCCAGTTTCAGCAGCCGCATGGCGCGCAGGGTCGCGCCAAGCTGCGGATCGGGCAGCACGCTGCGCTCAATCCCCTTGCAGGTGACGCACCAGTCGGCGGTGACATAGATCAGGGTCGGACGGGCCGGGCTGTCGGCCAGCGCTGAGGCAAGGGTTCCCCGGCTCGTGACAGGGGCGAAATCCGGACCGGCGGCGACGGACCCGCCTTGGCCGGTCAAAGTCAGCGGCGCCAGCGGGCGCAGCGGATCATCGCCCCCCAGCCCCGCGCCGACCGCCATCACCCCGGCCCCGATCAGCGCAAAGACCCCAAGGCTGCGTCCGGGCTGGCGTTGCGGTGCCGCCTGCGCCGAAGAATGGTCGAGGGCCCCCAGCAACACTGCGGCCCCCGTCAACCACAGCCCCCAAAGCGCCAGCACCGGCGGCCCCGGCAATATCCGTGCCGCCAGCCAGATCGCCATGCCCAGAAACAGCATGCCGAACAGCCGCCGAACAGCCTCCATCCAGGCCCCGGCGCGCGGCAGCACGCTTGCGCCGAATGTGCCGGCAATCACCAGTGGCACGCCCTGCCCCAGCCCCAGCATGAACAAGGCCGCCGCCCCGAGCACCACATCGCCGGTCTGCGCGACATAGAGAAACGCCCCCGCCAGCGGCGCGGTGACGCAAGGCCCGACGATCAGCGCCGAGGTGAAGCCAAGCGTCGCGGCACTGCCGACCGAGCCGCGTCGCCCCGGCCCCGACAGCCGCGCGGTCCAGGCGGCAGGCAGGCTCAACGCAAACAGCCCGAAATTCGACAGGGCGAGCATGACGAACAATGCCGCCACCGCGCCCACCGCCCAGGGCGATTGCAGCACCATCTGCAAATTCTGTCCCGACCAGCCTGCCACCGCGCCCATCAGGGCAAAGGCCATGGCCATGGCCAGAACATAGGAACCCGACAGAACCGCACCGCGCGCAGGCGTCAGGGTCTCCCCCTGACGCGCCAGCACACCCGCGAGGATGGGCACCATCGGAAAAACGCAAGGTGTCAGCGCCAGCGCCATGCCAAAGCCGAAAAATGCCAGCAGCACCAGCCCCGCCCCGCCCCGGTCTGCCAATCCGGCAAGCAGGCCGCCGCCTTCCGCCAGCACTATTGCGGTAGCGGCCCCGTCACCGCTGGCCGCCACCGGCAGCGGAGGCAGGCTCAGGTCGCTGGTCACGGGGGCATAGCAGATGCCATCTTCCTGACAGCCCTGCCAGGTGACACGGATGTCGCCCCCCGCGCGCGGCAGCACGACCGAGGCATTTCCATACCAGACTTCGACACGTCCAAAGCCGGGATCATCCTTGATCTGCCCCGCCGGGGCATCGACCTCCAGCGCCGCACCCTGTGTGGTTTGCGCAGAGATTTGGTCGCGGTAAAGGTAATAGCCGTCTGTGATCTGCCAGCCGATCACCGCCCGCCCCTCCTCGACCGAGATCAACTCGATACGAAAGGCCTGCTCGGGGTCAAGCGGGCGACCCGCCCCCGCGCCAAAGGAAAACTGCTGGGCAAACGCCGGGGGAAGCAAGAGCACAAGGCCCAGAAGGGCAGCGGCAAGCGCAAGGAGAAAAGACGTGCGTTTCATGGGTCCTGCCTTGTGGTGCCCGGCTTAACCGGGGCTTAAGCGCGCGCGACACGCCCCGACACAAATCCGCGAGGAGGGCGGCGTTGCCTGAGGGGAGTGGTTCCGGCATCCGTCCCGAACAGAAGGCCCTAAGACCGCTGCGCGCGGGCAGGGCGTCCTGTTTCCGCTTTCGCTTCCGTCCCGAAACGGGCCGGATGCTCAGGACAGATCCTGGCGGGCCCTGGCCATCAGGCGCGCAAGATCGGCAGCCGATTGCTTGCCAAAGAGACCGTCATTTCCGGCAATGAAGGTGGGCGTTCCCATCAGACCCATATGGTCGCCAAGTGCCATGGTTTCGGCGATATGCTCTTCAACGTCAGCGCCAACCATGTCGCGCCGCAGACGGGCCTCGTCCGGCCCGATGGCGCTCGCAATTCTCATCGCAGATGCTTCATCGGCACGGCCTTTGATCGCCATCAAACCGCTATGGAATTCCCAGTATTTCCGTTGCTTCAGCGCCGCCAGCGATGCCCGCGCACAAAACTCCGATCCTTCTCCGAAGATCGGCCATTCACGCAAGACCACGCGCAGGTCCGGGTCGCTGCCGATCAGCTTGCGGATCTCAGGGACGGTCGTGCGGCAATGCGGGCAATTGTAGTCAAAGAACTCGGTCAGGGTGATATCGCCAGCTGCATTGCCAAGAACCGGGGCGAATGGGGGCCGCTCGATGGCCTTGCGCAGTTCCCCCGGCATTGGGTTGCCTCCGGCTTGTCCCGGACGCGGCGAAAGGGTCAGGGCCAGTCCTGAGGCAAGCCCGAAGGCCGCGAAGTCACGTCGTTTCATCTTGCGCATATGTTGCCCGCGGATCGATTGACAGATTTACAGCATCACCTCTGGGCCTCGTCCCTTAAACGGGGCTTAAGCGGACAGGTCACAGGACGCCGAGCAGTTTCCACCACAGAAAATCCAAGGGCAACAGCAGGAACAGGGTGATCGCAGCCAGCGGCAGGGTGATCTTCAGCAGATGCCCCAGCTTTTCGCCCGACATCTGCATGGCGACGATCAGCGGCCCAACCTGGTAGGGGAATATCACGGTCGAGAAACCGATCACCTGCGTCATCAGAACCGCCTCTACCGAAAACCCCGTCTGTGCCGCAAGATCGCCCGCCATCGGGGTCAGTACCGCTGGCACACCCGGCATCGTGGCCAAAAGCCCGGTCACCACCGACATGACCGAAAGCGAGGCAAAATTGACCGCGTCCGCGCCTGTTTCCAGGGGAAGGATGGCGATCAGGCCCTGACCCAGCATCGCCCCCAAACCCGAGGCGTTGACCAGCGCGCCAAGCGCCAATGCCCCGGCAACGAACAGCAGCATCCCGAAATCGACCGATGCCCTGAATGCAGGCGGAGTGACCACACCGACCCCCGGCAAAAGCAAAAGCACTGCCGCAACAAGACCAATCCAGGCCGAGTTCACACCATGCAGGCTGTCGGTCATCCACAAGGCCAGCGTTGCCAGCAAGATAAGCCCCACCCTGATCAGAACCCTGCGGCTGGCGGGGCCGCCTTCCTGCACGGCTTCGCGCGGCGACATCGCCTCGCCTGTCCTCGCGGGGAAAATCCACAGGATCAGCATCACCACCGCTGCGGCCTTCAGCAAGCCCAGCACGGGGAAATGCAGCAAGAGATACTTCATATAGCCGAAATGTACGTTCTGGATCGTCTCTGCCGCGCCCGACAGCACCATGTTCGGTATGTTCGAAGGCAATATGGCAAAGCCCGGCATATTGGTGCCGATGGCCAGCACCGATGCGATGCCGATCCGGCCTTTCGATCCGGGGCCAAAGCCCATCTGATCCGCCAGAGCCATCCCCACCGGCACCATGACCACCGCGCGACCCACCGACGACGGCATCAGAAAACTCAGCAGCACCGAAACCGCCATCAGGCCGGCGATCAGGCGTGGGTAGCTGCCGGTCAGCAAAGGTGACAGCGCTCGCGCCAGTATCGCACCCAGCCCGGATATCGAAATCGCCGCGCCGATCACAAAGCCGGAAACGATCAGCCAGACCGCCGTCGACTGAAAGCCCAGAAAGACCAGATCCGGCGGGGCGAGCCCGAAGACCAGCAGCACCGCAAAGAAGATCAGGCTGGCAAGATAGCCCTGCACAAGATTCGTGGCCCACAACACGAGGGTCACCAGCACGATCCCGAGGATCCGGGCCTGATCCGGGCCCAGCATCGCGGGCGGCACCAGCGCCAGAACAAGCGCCAGCAGGGCGACAAGCGCCACAAGGGCATGTTTCATCGGGAAAGTCATCGCAGGGCACCAAACAGAATGGCAGGTACTTCAGACCTAGCCCTGATGCGCACCCTGTGCCAGACTGCCATGATGACAACAGATATCGCCAAGCCGCCAGATCTCGACCCGGCGGACATCGCCTATATCCTCGATCCGGCGCGACCGGTCCTGACCCATGGCCGGGTGATCGGGACGGGACAGGCCTTGCGCGCGCACAGCCATCCGCGCGGACAGTTGCTTTGGGCGATGCGCGGCGTTTTGCGGGTGGTCAGCAATGCCTGCATCTGGCTGGTGCCGCCCAGCCATGCGGTCTGGATCCCCGGCGGGATGGAACATCAGGTCACCATCGAGGCAGAAGCGGAGTTGCTGAACATCTATGTCGATCCGTCGATCTCGGTGCGAAAGACCAACCGTCCGATCCCCTGTTGCGCAGTGCTGCTGCTGACACCCTTGGCGCGCGAGATGATCCGGCGGCTTGGTGAAAGCGATACGTCGCTGCCCTTTGACGCGCGCCTGCTGCGCCTGTGTTCCGTTCTGCTTGATGAGCTGGACCTGCTGACCGAGGCACCGCTGAACCTGCCGGGCGGGCAGGATGAACGCCTGACGCGGGTGACGCGCCACCTGATCGGCCATCCCGACGAGCAGAGCCAATTGCCGGAACTGAGCCAGATGGCAGGTGCCAGTCCCCGCACGATGGAGCGGCTGTTTCGCGCGGAAACCGGGCTCAGTTTCCGGCAATGGCGGTCGAAACTGCGGATCCTCAGCGCCATCGAGGCACTCAATCGCGGTGAGAGCAGCACGACCATCGCCTTTTCCATGGGATACAGCAGCCCAAGCGCCTTCATCGCGGCCTTTCGCGAGGCGTTCGGAACCACACCGCAGCGGTTTCTGAGCGGCAACCAGACCTGATTGAGGGGAGGTCCGAGGGCCCGCCGCAGCAGATCGGGGAACGCTTCGATCCGCCCGAAACCGGCCCCCGTGGCAGATCAAACCTTCTCTGCGCGGCCACGCATCAGCGATTGCGCGGTATAGACGAGGATCGCCGCGCCGACCGCCCCCATTGCCGCCACAGCCAGCAGGACGATCACGTCAATCGGCCCGCCGATATCGCGAAACCCCGAACTGGTGACCTTTTGCACGAAAAGCACCGCCGCAACCGCCCCGAAAGGCATCGAGACCTGCGCCCAGAGGAACTTGCGCCAGGACACCGCCCGATCCCGCACCAGCACATAGAGATAAAGCCCGGTCACCACTATGGCGGCGGCAACCATGAGCCAGAAAAGGCTGCGCCCGAAGATTTCCTCGAACACTGCGATCATGGTGGTGAATGTCAGGTCCTGCATCGCCTTTCCCCCTTATGCCTTGCCGCGCAGCATAGCGTTATAGGTGGCCTTCAGCGCCACTTCCTTCATCAGCCAGGAAATCCACAGCTCCTCAAGCGGCGCGATCAGACCAGGGAAGGACGGCACCAGATTGTTGTGATAGTCAAATTCCACCAGCATCGCACGGCCCACGCGGGTGATCATCGGGCAAGAGGTGTAGCCGTCATAGACCGCAGTGCCGTCCCTGCCCCCAATGGCTGCGATCAGATGGTCTTCGACCACCGGCACCTGCCACTTCACCGAGGCCGCGGTCTTGCCTTTGGGCACACCCGCCACATCGCCAAGCGCGAAGATTTCGGGATAGCGCAGATGGCGCAGCGTCTTCATGTCGCATTCGACCCAGCCCTGATCGCTCCATTTGTCGGTCCAACTCAGGCCCGATTGCCGGATCACATCGGGCGCGCGCTGCGGCGGGATCACATGCAGATAATCGTAATCCATTTCGGTGGTGGAATTCACCGCCTGGCCGGTTGCAGGATCTGTGGTCACAGTTGCAAAGGTCGCGCGCTTTGCACCGTGGTCAATGGCAGTCAGGGTCTGACCGAAATGCGTGGCAATCCTGCGTTCACCGAACAGCATCCGGATTTTTTCCGAAACGACCGGCACCGAGAACAGCACCTGCTGCGGGCAAGCGTAATGCACCTCATATTTGCCCTTCGCGCCGCCACGGCTTGCGATGTCGTCGATCAGGAACGTGTGTTTCAGCGGCGCACCGGCGCACTTCATCTCGGTCGCGGGACGGGTGAACAGGCCGATGCCGCCCTCTTCGCTGAATGTATGTGCGGCCTCCCAGGTCTTTGCAGCATGGTCGGGCCCGGCATAAAGTGCCCCGATCCCGTGCTGCCCGACCATGTCTGGGGAAAACCCCTCGATTGCCGCATGATCCAGCACAAGGCCGGGTGCCACCACAAGAAAATCATAATCCAGCCGCTGACCGCTTTCGGTCGAGACGGTTTTTGCCAGCGGATCGATCGCGGCGGCCTTTTCCCGGATCAGCGTGATGCCTGACGGCAGCCAGTCCGTCGTTTGGCTGACAACATAATTCGCGGGCTTCAGCCCGGCCGCGACCAGCGACAGTCCCGGCTGGTAGAGATGTTCCCTGCGCGGGTCGATCACCGTTATCGTGGCCCCGTCAAGCCGCTCGACCAGCCGGTTCGCCAGCGTCGTGCCCGCAGCACCGGCACCAATGATCACGATCCGCGCCGTCGTCGTCAGCCGCGCCGCCTGCGCGCCACCGCCAAGACCCAGGGCCAGCGCACCCGCTGCACCAAGGCCGATAAAGCCCCGCCGCGTGCTGTGGAATTCCGCCATTCTGAAATCTCCCCCCTTCTGAAACCGAAGCAGAGCGGGGAAAACCCCGCTCTGCACTGCGCATCATGCCGCCTCTGCCTCACGCGTGACGATCTCGGCTTCGCCCTCCAGCAGCTTGTGGACCGGGCATTTGTCGGCCATCGCGATCAGGAAGGCCCGATCCTCGGGCGTCAGATCGCCAAGCAGGGTCACGACGCGTTCGAACGCATGCGGCTTCTGGCCAGAAGGCGCGCTATCCGTGCCCATATTCATCGGCGGGGCGCGCAAATGGCGCACCTCGACCGAGACATCATCGAGTGCGATTTTCCTGCGGCCTGCCACCATGCGGATGGTCATCGTGGTGCAGGCGCCAAGCCCGGCCATCACCAGTTCGAACGGGTCCGGCCCGGTATCCTGGCCGCCAAAGGTGCCAGGCTCATCGGCACCAAGAATATGGTGGCCGATATTGATATATTGCCCAAAGGGGCCAAAGCCGCTTTCACGGGCCTTGACGATGTTGCGTTGCGGAGCAGTGGTCATCGGAATTGTCCTTCAGGGAAATTGCGCTCAGGTGATCTGAAGCGAGCCTTTGGCCGCCATCATCAGGTCGATGACTTCGGGTGCGGTGACAATCTCGTAGCCCGGCACCATCTGCTCAGCGGAAAAGCCATTGTGGATCATGCAGGATTTGCAGATCCCGATGCGGCCACCGCCGTCGCGGAACTTCGCCAACAGATCGGAAACAGGCTCGAAGGGTTTGCCCACGTCGATGCCATCCGTTGCGCCGGGCAGGCCCAGTTCGACCGCCTCCACCATCAAAAGCACCATCGCACCATGGCTCTTTTGCTGCGCATTCAGCGCCATGGTGAAGGCCACGGTGACCTTTGCGGGATTGGACTTGCCATCGAACAGCGTTGCGACAAAATCTGCGGATTGCATGAAACCCTCCTGGAATCCGGGTAAAAAAGTTCAGGGGCGTCTGGACGCGTGGCCTCGGAACTGTGCCTTTTTGGATTTAGCCGCCAAACAGCAATTGCAGAAGATCGCCAGCATGCCATGATATGTCGCCAAGGCGACAGGCGACTGCGCGCAGATCTGTAGAGAGGCTTTCACCGCAAAGCCTGCTATCCACTGGCTTTAGATTTGGAATGGCCCGAAATCCGGCCGTTGCAGGAGCGATATATGAACGACTGGACCGCCCATTTCAAAGAGCTAGACCAGCTTCCCGCCGCGCTGCGCAAGTCGCTTTTGCATGGCAGCCGCAAACTGGACTTTCCCGCAGGAACACGGCTTTTTGGTGCGGGCCAGCCTGCCGATCACCTGCTTTTGCTGCTTTCCGGTCGGATCAGAGTCACTCAAGTGTCCGATAGTGGACGTGAAGTGGTTCTCTACCGTATCGGTGCTGGCGAAAGCTGTGTGTTAACCTCGGCCTGTATGCTGGCCTATGACGATCTGGCGACCGAGGGCATGGCCGAAACCGATATCGAGGCGATCGGTATCCCGCGTGCCACTTTCGACGAGATGATGGGACTTTCGCCCGAATTTCGAGGCTTTGTGATGCGGGCCTGGTCACGCCGGGTCACCGACCTGCTATCGCTGATCGACGACATCGCCTTCCAGCGCATCGATCTGCGCCTGGCACAGCGTCTTCTTGCCATGGCCGAGGGTGACAGGGTCAACGTCACGCATCAGCAACTGGCGACCGAGCTCGGTTCGGCGCGCGAGGTGATCAGCCGGGCGCTGGCGGAATTCCAGCGGCGGGGCTGGATCGAGCAGGCCCGGGGCGAGTTGCGGCTGACCAACCGGGATGCATTGGAAAAACTGACCCAGAGCGCGGAACAGTAACTAAGTCACAGACGGAAGGCGCCGGGGCGTGGCATCCATGACCCGAAACCGATTCCAGAGGTGTCCCATGCTGAAAAATCTTGGCCAGACCGACCGCATTCTGCGGCTGGCTGCTGGCATCGTCATCGCTGCCATTGCCTGGTTCTACGGCGCAAACTGGCCAATCCTCGGCCCTGTGCTGTGGATCGTCGCGGCAGTCCTGTTGCTGACCGCCGCTTTCGCCACCTGCCCGGCTTACCGTCTGGTCGGTCTCTCGACCTGTCCGTTGAAAAAGAAATGACCGAGTTCACCCCCTTCACATCCTTCTCCGGTGGCATGCTGATCGGACTTGCTGCCGTTTTGCTGATGGCCTTCCATGGACGTATCCTTGGTGCGACAGGAATCCTGTCCGGCTTGATGCGCAGCGGCGATGGCCGCGACTGGTCTTTGCGTGCCGTCATGCTTCTGGGCATGGTGCTGGCACCGGGGCTGATACTCCTTGCAACAGGCACATGGCCCGCAATGGAGGTGCCGGTTTCCATGGCCGCCATCATTGGCGGCGGGCTTCTTGTCGGCATCGGCGTCAGCTATGGTGGCGGTTGCACCTCCGGGCACGGCGTCTGCGGCAACGCCCGCCTGTCGCGCCGCTCGATCACGGCAACGATCAGCTTCATGCTCGCAGCCTTCGTCACCGTCTATGTGACCCGCCACCTGATCGGAGCCTGAAATGCGCCTACTTTCCGCTTTGCTGATCGGCCTGGTCTTCGGGACCGGGATTGCGGTCTCGGGCATGTTCAACCCGGCCAAAGTCCTGAACTTCTTCGATCTGGCCGGAAGCTGGGACCCCAGCCTTGCCTTTGTGATGGGCGGCGCGCTGGCGGTCGCCATCCCGGGATACAGGTTGGTTCTGGCGCGGCGCGCGCCGCGGTTCGAGCCGAAGTTCCAACTGCCCGGCACCAGGCTGATCGACGTGAAACTGGTCGCCGGATCGGCAGTCTTCGGCATAGGCTGGGGGATTGCGGGCTTTTGCCCCGGCGGCGCTTTGCCCGCGCTTGGCACCCTGCGCCCCGAGCCGCTGGCCTTTGTCGCAGCCCTGATCTGCGGCCTACTGATCGCGCGTGGCATAAACGGCCTGATCGCCAGCCGCACCCAAACCGCCTGATTTACGGAGAAGCCCATGACCTGCAAACCCGATCTGACCATGAAACCCGAGGTCACACCGTTTTTCGACCCGGCCACCAATACGATTTCCTATGTGGTGAAGGATCCGGGCTCTGAGGCCTGTGCCGTGGTCGATTCCGTGATGGATATCGACTATGCCGCCGGCCGCATCAGCTATGAAAGCGCCGACCGGATCATCGCCTTCATCCGCGAAAAGGCTCTGCGTCTCGAATGGCTGATCGAAACGCATGTCCATGCCGACCACCTTTCCGGCGCGCCCTATATCCAGGCCGCGCTTGGCGGCAAGATCGGCATCGGCAGGAACATCACCGTGGTGCAGGAAACCTTTGGAAAGGTCTTCAATGAGGGCACCGAATTCCAGCGTGACGGCAGCCAGTTCGACCGGCTGTTCGAAGATGGCGACAGCTACAGGATCGGGGCCATGACCGCCTGCACGATCCATACCCCCGGCCATACACCGGCCTGCATGACCCATGTCATCGGCGATGCGGCCTTTGTCGGCGATACGCTTTTCATGCCCGATGGCGGCTCTGCCCGCGCCGATTTCCCCGGCGGCGATGCCGGAACGCTTTATGACAGCATCCAGCGCGTGTTGGCCCTGTCCCGCGAAACCCGGCTTTTCATGTGCCACGACTACGGACCGAATGGCCGCGACATCGCATGGGAAACCACGGTGGGAGAACAGCGCGACCACAATATCCATGTGGGTCAGGGCCGCTCGCGCGAGGACTTTGTTGCCATGCGCGAGGCCCGCGACGCCACGCTGAAGATGCCGACCCTGATCATTCCCTCACTTCAGGTGAACATGAAGGCGGGCGAGTTGCCACCCGAGGAAAACGGCAAGCGCTTCCTCAAAGTGCCTCTTGGCGGGCTGTAAGAGGCCGGTATGGATATTCGCCACCACACGCCGCAGATCGGCATCTGCGGCCAGATCAGCCCCGACGACATCCCGGCGCTGGTCAAATCCGGCTACCGCCTCCTGATCTGCAATCGCCCTGACGGCGAAGAGCCGGGTCAGCCGGGATTTGCCCTGATCGCCGCCGCAGCGAGCGCGGCCGGGATCGGAGCGCTGCATCTGCCGGTTTCCGGGCCAGCCGATATTGCAGCCCAGGCCCCGGCGTTGGCCGGGGCCCTGCGCAATGCTCCCGGACCAGCCTTGCTCTGGTGTCGTTCAGGGGCGCGCAGCAGCGCGCTTTGCGCCGCCGCCGGTGTCTGACGGCCCACCCTGCCCCACACCCGCGCCCTGATCGGGCGCGGGTTCCCGAATTTGCCGAAAGTGGCTGCCATGCGCCTGTCCCTGACCTCTCTGATGCCGGTTCTTGTCTGGGGGCGGCGCTACAACCGGGCCGATCTGTCGTCCGACCTGACGGCGGCGGTAATCGTCACCATGATGCTGGTGCCGCAATCGCTGGCCTATGCGATGCTGGCGGGGCTGCCACCGCAGGCGGGAATCTATGCCTCGGTCCTGCCGATCATCCTTTATGCGGTCTTCGGCACCAGCCGGGCGCTGGCAGTGGGGCCGGTCGCCGTGGTCTCGCTGATGACTGCCTCGGCGGTGGGCCAGGTCGCCGCGGCCGGGACGGCGGGCTATGCGGTCGCCGCGCTGACACTGGCACTGCTGTCAGGGCTGATGCTGATCGCATTGGGGCTGCTGCGCTTTGGTTTTCTGGCGAACTTCCTGTCGCATCCGGTGATTGCGGGCTTCATCATCGCCTCGGGCCTGCTGATCGCCGCCGGGCAGGCGCGCCATATCCTTGGCATCAGGGGCGGCGGTAATACGCTGCCGGAGATCCTGCACGGGCTTTGGCTGAACATCGGCGGCACCAATACACCAACGCTGATGATCGGGCTTGCCTCGCTTGGATTTCTGGTCTGGGTGCGCAAGGGCATGAAGCCCGCGCTGAAACGGTTGGGCGCGGGCGAGGGGCTTGCCACGCTGCTGACCCGGGCTGGGCCGGTCTTTGCCATTGTCGCCACCACCGCCGCAGTCGAGGCCCTCGGTCTGCATGAAAAGGGCGTGGCAATTGTCGGAACCATCCCGCAGGGGTTGCCGCCCCTGACCCTGCCCGGCCTGTCGCCCGACCTGCTCGGGGCCCTGCTGCTGCCCGCCGCGCTGATCTCGATCATCGGCTTTGTCGAAAGCGTCTCGGTGGCGCAGACGCTGGCCGCGAAGAAACGCCAGCGGATCGACCCGGATCAGGAACTGATCGGGCTTGGCGCCGCCAATATCGGCGCGGCCTTTACCGGCGGCTTTCCGGTGACGGGAGGCTTTGCGCGCTCGGTGGTGAATTTCGACGCGGGTGCTGCCACGCCCGCCGCCGGGGCCCTTACCGCGATCGGTCTGGCGCTGGCGGCACTGGCGCTGACGCCGCTGCTTTACTTCCTGCCGCAGGCCACACTGGCGGCAACGATCATTGTCGCGGTCCTCAGCCTTGTGGAGCCGGCCATCCTGCGCCGCACCTGGGCCTATTCGCGCCGCGATTTTGCAAGCGTGCTGGCGACGATCCTTGCCACGCTGGGCTTCGGGGTCGAGGCCGGGGTATCGACCGGGGTCGCGCTGTCCCTGCTGCTGCATCTGCTCAATACCGCCCGCCCGCATGTGGCCGAGGTCGGGCTGGTCCCCGGCAGCCAGCATTTCCGCAACATCCAGCGCCATCAGGTCGAGACCCTGCCGGGCGTGCTGATGCTTCGGGTGGACGAGAGCCTCTATTTCGCCAATGCCCGCGCCATCGAGACCATGGTTCTGGACCGGCTCGCCGCAGATCCCGCAATCCGCGAAGTGGTGCTGATGTGTTCGGCGGTGAATGTGATCGACTTTTCCGCCCTGGAATCGCTTGAGGCGCTGGCGCATGAACTGGCGGCCCAGAAGGTGCGGCTGCACCTTTCGGAGGTCAAGGGCCCGGTGATGGATCGACTGCAAGGCAGCCGTTTCCTCAAAGACCTAAACGGCAAGGTCTTCCTGTCGCAATATGACGCCTGGAGGGCAATCATTGCGGACGCACCAACAGTCCATCTCGAGTGACGGTCAGACAGCCTAGTGCTTCCCAAAGCTAAAGCGGCAGCAACCTGGGGCAGCCATATGCTGCACTTTTCATTTGCAATCCATGCCAACAGGAACTTCAATATACTTGACTGGAAAAGTCTCTTGTTAAGCGCGATGGAAAGGCAAGCGTCGAACCAAGGCGAGAGAGACAATTGTAATCTGCCTGTTTCATGCCGCACCATTCCGTGAAGAGCCGCCCATGCCGAAATGTCGCGCGTCATCCCGCCGCGCGGCCCTGGCGCATTAAAACGGTATGTTGTCGCGTCACTGCCTGACGGTTCGTTCCGGTTCCCCGTAAATACAATTGCAGAGTGGTAAATCACGGATTGCATCAAGACCATGTCAAACCGACCCAAAACCGAGGATGCAGAACGTCCCGCGCGCCAGCCGATCAGGCTGACGCTGTTGCCGACGCTGGCCGCAGTTTTGTGGCTGCCGCAGGCCGGCCTGCTGGCGCAGGCGATCTCAAACGTCGCGGATCGGATGTCCTGGGGCGCGACGATCCTGCCGGCGGCAACGGCCGCAGCCATAGGCATTTTGCGAGTCATCCTCGGCGCGCTCAGCGAGCGTGCAGGCCATCAGCATGCCCGCGCCCGCGTTTCTGCGTTACGCATGACCGCGATCATGGCCCTGTCAGAGCGCGCGCCGCTTGACAGGCGGGCCATCCCATCAGGTGAAGCCGCCAGCATGATCGCCGAACAGGCGGACAGCATCACGCCCTGGCTGGCCAGGTTCGGCCCGGCGCGGATGAAGGCCGTGCTGGTTCCGCTGGCAATTTTTCTGGCGATCCTGCCCTTGTCCTGGACGGCGGCGCTGGTCCTTTTGATCGCAATGCCGGTGATCCCGGTTTTCATGGCGCTGATCGGCTGGCAGGCGCAGGCGGCCAGCAAGGCGCAACTGGTCGAGATTGGTGCGATGAACGCCTTTCTACTTGACCGGCTGCGCGGGCTTGCCACCATCCGGGGGTTGGGCGCGACCGATCGGGTGGCTACCAGTGTCAGAGCCGAAGCCGAGGGCCTGCGGGCGCGTTCGATGGCGGTTTTGCGCATCGCCTTTCTCACCTCGGCCGTGCTGGAACTGTTTGCTGCGCTCGGGGTGGCAATGGTCGCGGTCTATGTAGGCTTTCACCTGCTGGGAGATCTGAATTTCGGAGCCTGGGGCGACACGCTGAGCCTTGCGCAGGGCATGTTCATCCTGCTGTTGGCTCCCGCCTTTTTTGAACCGCTGCGCGATCTGTCGGCAATCTGGCATGACAAGGCTGCGGGACAGGCGGCACAGGACAATCTGTTGCGCCTGTCCCGCAGCGAACGGACGTTGCCCGAAGCGGGGCTGGGCACAACCCCGTCTGCCTCCACCGGCCCGCAGGCGGCTTCTGTCCGGGTCGCAGGTCTGCGGTTCCGTCATGGCGACGATGGGGGGACGCTGCCTGCGGGGCTGAATTTCACCCTTGCCGCAGGCGAACATCTGGCGCTGACCGGCCCAAGCGGCGCCGGAAAGACCACGCTGCTGGCGCTGATCGCCGGGCTGGATCTGCCGCAGGCGGGCCGGATCGAAATCGACTGCGAGGCGCTGACAGCCGAAACCGCCACCCGCCTGCGCGCCCGCATGGCCTGGATCGGCCAGAGTCCGCATATCTTTGCAGGCTCTTTGGCGCAGAACGTCACCATGGGCCGCAAGGAAATCGGGCCAGAGAAGGTCAGCCGCGCGCTTTCCGACATGCATCTGGGCGCAATGGCAAGGATCCGTGGCACCGCGCCGATCGGCGAGGGCGGCAACGGGATCTCGGGTGGCGAGGCGCTGCGTCTGGCACTGGCACGGATCGCCGTCAGCCCGGTGAGGCTTGTGCTCGCTGATGAACCGACCGCCCATCTTGACCTGGAAACCGCTGAAAGCGTGACGGAAAGCCTGCTGGCGCTGGCGCAGGGACGCAGCCTGATCGTCGCCACCCATGATCCGCGCCTTGCCGCACGGATGGATCGCCAGATCAGTCTGCCAGCACCCGCAACGGTGGAGGCCCCATGATGTCGCGCCTGTGGCAGGATTTCCGCCCCTTCCTTGCGCTGCCCGACCGGCAGGCGCGCCGGAGATTGCTGGCGGGCGCTGCGCTTGCAGCCCTGACGGGGTTGATGGGAATGGCGTTGCTGGGGCTTTCCGGCTGGTTCATCACCGCGACGGCGCTTGCCGGGCTTTCCACGGTCACGGCGCTGGCCTTTGATGTCTTCATGCCCTCGGCGGCGATCCGGCTTTTCGCGCTTGGCCGCACAGCGGCCCGCTATGGCGAACGTCTGGTGACACATGACGCGACGCTGGCCGTGCTGGCGGCGCTGCGCGAACGGCTGTTTCGCGCCTGGTCTGCGGCGGGGGCCGCACGGGCGCTTGCCCTGCGTCCGGCGCGGATTCTGTTCCGGCTGACCGCCGATGTCGATGCGCTGGACACACTTTATCTGCGGCTGATTGTACCGCTTTGCACGGGCTTCATCGCCGCACTGGCTGCAGGCATCACCTTGGCCTTTATCAGCCCGCTGCTCGGGCTTGCCGTCTTTGCAGTGCTGATCCTGTCGGGGTCTGTGATGGTGTGGCGTATATCGCGCTCTGCCACCCCGGCCACACTGCGCCGTGCGGCCCTGATCGAGGGCCTGCGCAGCGGCGTGATCGACCTTGCCAGCGGTCAGACCGAATTGCTGATGGCCGGGCAGTTGCCCGCCCGCTGCGCGGATCTGGGCGCGCTGGAGACTCGGCTTGCCACGCATGAAAACCGCCTGAACCGGATCGAGACCGGGGCAGGCATCGTCTTCGGGGTGATCGCCGCGCTGTTGCCACCTGCGGTGCTGGTCGCCGCAGCCATGTCGGGGATCGGGGCACCCGGTGTCGCGCTGGCCCTGCTGGTCGCCATGGCCGCGTCGGAAACGCTTGCACCCTTGCGCCGGGGCGCGCTGGACCTTGCCCGCACCCGGCTGGCCGTGCGCCGTATCGGGCCGGGGCTGGCACCGCCCGACCCCTCTGTCATCCCGCCCTCTCCGAAAGACGGGGTTGCCGTCTGCCTGCACCATGTCACGCTGCGCCATGACGGGGCGGCGACTGCGGTGCTTGGCGATATCTCGCTGGAGATCCGGCAAGGCGAGCATATCGCCCTGACCGGCCCGAGCGGCATCGGCAAGACCAGCCTGCTCCAGTGCCTGGCTGGCGAAATAGCGCCGCAATCGGGTGAGGTCTTCTGCCTGCCCTCTGCCCGGCTGACCCAACGGACCGAGCTGTTTCACGACAGCCTGCGCGGCAATCTTCGGCTTGCCGCCCCCGATGCTGACGACGCGGAACTAATCGCCGCGCTGACCGCTGCGGGGCTGGAAAGCCTGTTCGACAGCCTGCCCGATGGGCTGGACACAATGCTGGGAGATCGCGGTCAGGGGCTGTCGGGCGGTCAGGCGCGCAGGCTGGCACTGGCGCGGATGATCCTGCGCAATGCGCCCGTCTGGCTGCTGGATGAGCCGACCGAAGGGCTTGATGGCCAGACCGCGCGTGATGTGCTGGCGCGACTGCACCGTGCCAAAGACCAGAAGGCCAAGGATCGGACAACCGTGGTGACCGCGACCCATACCCGGCGCGAAGCGGAAAACGCCGACCGTATCCTTGTTCTTGGACAGGGCGGCATCCTGGCCATCCATATTCGTGGCAGCCCCGGTTTCGATGCGGCGCTGACTGCGCTGCGCCCAGACTGATGCAATCCGACTGAGCCCCCGTTTCCGACCCGCCCACCACCCGCATTCAAAGCTCCATCCCCCCGCAATACGCAAAGGCAGCAAGATGGAATTCGACATCGTCACCCTGTCGCGGCTTCAATTCGCCCTGACCGCACTTTACCACTTTCTTTTCGTGCCCCTGACGCTGGGCCTTTCCGTCCTCCTCGCGGCGATGGAGACGGTCTATGTCATGACCGGCCGCCCGATCTGGCGCCAGATGACCAAGTTCTGGGGTACGCTCTTCGGCATCAACTTTGTCCTCGGCGTCGCCACCGGCATCGTGATGGAATTCCAGTTCGGCATGAACTGGAGCTATTACAGCCATTATGTCGGCGACATCTTCGGCGCCCCCCTGGCCATCGAGGGACTGATGGCCTTCTTCCTGGAAGCCACATTCGTCGGGCTGTTCTTCTTCGGCTGGGACAAGATGTCAAAGGTCGGGCATCTGTTCGCCACCTATTGCGTGGCGATCGGCTCGAACTTCTCGGCCTTGTGGATCCTGATCGCCAATGGCTGGATGCAGCACCCGGTGGGGGCGCAATTCAACCCCGATACGATGCGGATGGAGGTGACCGATTTCTTCGAGGTCCTGTTCAACCCGGTGGCGCAGGCGCGGTTCGTCCATACCGTCTCGGCGGGCTATCTGACGGCTTCGGTCTTCGTGCTTGGCGTCTCGGCCTGGTATCTGCTGAAGGGCCGCCATATCGCCATCGCCAAACGCTCGATGACCATTGCGGCCTCCTTCGGATTGCTCGCGTCGATTTCAGCAGTAATCCTGGGGGATGAGGGCGGCTATCTGGCAACAGAGCACCAGAAGATGAAACTCGCAGCCATCGAAGGGATGTGGGAAACCGAACCCGCCCCCGCCTCTTTCACCCTGATCGGCATCCCCGACATGGAGGCCCGCACAACCCATTACGCCGTGCATATCCCTTGGGTGATGGGCCTGATCGGCACCCGTTCGCTGACAACCGTGATCCCCGGCATCAGCGAGTTGGAAGCCCATGCCGAAACCCGCATCCGCAGCGGGCTTCTGGCCTATGACGCCTTGCAGGAATACCGCGCCGCACCGACGCGCGAGGCGGTTCCGCCCGAGGCCATCGAGACCTTCGAGCGGCATGGCGACGATCTTGGCTATGCGCTTTTGCTGATGAAATACGTCGACGATCCGCGCCAGGCGAGCGAAGAGCAGATCAGGGCCGCCGCATGGGATACCGTGCCGCATGTGCCGACACTGTTCTGGTCCTTCCGCATCATGGTCGCCATCGGCTTTTTCAATGTCGCGCTGATGGGTTTTTTCGTGGTGCTTGCCGCGCGCCGCAAACTGGGTGTCAGCCGCTGGCCGCTGAAAATCGCGGTCGCATCACTGGCCCTGCCCTGGATCGCGGCGGAACTTGGCTGGATCACCGCCGAATTCGGCCGCCAGCCCTGGGCCATCGAAGGCGTCCTGCCGACTGTCGCCGCGGTCTCGGACATGACGGTGACGTCGCTTCTGATCACCATCGCAGGGTTTACGCTGCTTTATACGGTGCTGATCGTGATCGAGATGCGGCTGATGCTGGCCGCGATCCGCAAGGGACCGCAGCCGGACCATGACCCGGAGATGCCGCTTGCGCCCAAAGCGCTGGCCCCCCGTAACCCTGTTGCAGCGGAGTAACCCCGATGATCCTGCACACCCTTCTTGATTATGACACATTGCGCGTCATCTGGTGGCTGCTGCTCGGCGTGCTTCTGATCGGTTTTGCCGTAATGGACGGGTTCGACCTTGGCGTCGGAATGCTGCTGCCATTTGCCGGAAAAACCGATCTGGAACGCCGTATCGTCATCAACACCATCGGCCCGGTCTGGGAAGGCAACCAGGTCTGGCTGATCCTTGGCGGCGGCGCGATCTTTGCCGCCTGGCCGCCGCTTTACGCGGTCAGTTTCTCGGGCTTTTACCTTGCGATGTTCGCGATCCTTGCAGCGCTGATCCTGCGGCCGGTCGGCTTCAAATACCGCTCGAAACGAGAAAGCGCGACATGGCGCAGGAACTGGGACCGGGCATTGTTCATCGGAGGTTTCGTTCCCGCGCTGATCTTCGGCGTAGCGGTCGGCAATGTGCTGCAAGGAGTGCCGTTCCGATTGGGCTCTGACCTGAGGATTTTCTATGATGGCACGTTCTTCGGCCTGCTGAACCCGTTTGCATTGCTCTGCGGGCTCTTATCGGTCGCGATGCTGACCATGCATGGCGCGAACTGGCTGGTGCTGAAATCCTCGGGCGAGGTGGCCGGTCGGGCCCGCCGCTTTGGCACCATCGCCACCCTGGCGACGATCACGCTTTATGCACTTGGCGGGATCGCCCTGTGGCTGTTTGTCGATGGCTATCGCATCACCAGCGCGATCAATACCACCGGCCCGTCAAATCCGCTGGCGAAAACGGTTGATGTCAGCGCCGGGGCCTGGTTCGCCAATTACGCCGCCCATCCCTGGATGATCGCCGCCCCGGTTCTTGGGTTCCTTGGCGCGGTGCTGGTGCTGTGGGGACTGCGCGCACGCCGCGAGGTGGCAACGCTCTTGTTCAGTAAGCTCTCGATCTTCGGGATTATCGCTTCGGTCGGACTGTCGATGTTTCCCTTCATCCTGCCTTCGACCGCGCAGCCGGGGGCAAGCCTGACGGTCTGGGATGCGTCCTCCAGCCATATGACGCTGTTCATCATGCTTGTCGTCACCCTGATCTTCCTGCC
Source organism: Paracoccus aminophilus JCM 7686 (assembly GCF_000444995.1). NCBI lineage: Bacteria > Pseudomonadati > Pseudomonadota > Alphaproteobacteria > Rhodobacterales > Paracoccaceae > Paracoccus > Paracoccus aminophilus. The sequence continues at coordinate 145,984 of NC_022050.1, forward strand.
GCTGATCGTCGCCTATACCGCCTGGGCCTACAAACTGCTCTGGGGCAAGGTGGATGAGGATGACATCACCGGCGGCGGTCACGCCTACTGAAAGGAACAAGATATGTGGTATTTTGCCTGGATCCTCGGCCTGCCGCTGGCCGTCTGCTTCGCGGTGCTGAACGCGATGTGGTTCGAGATGCTCGATGACGGGGATGAAGCCCGTGAAGGCCGCCGCGATGGTGGCACCCACACAGGTGCATGACACGCAGACGAGACGGAGGGCCAGAACATGGCCCCCCACCACCGGGGCCTCTGCCTTTCAGCCCGAATTCTTTTGCAGCGAATCCTGAGCCGCTGCTGATCCCCGGCAGGCACGCACCCGTTCAATCGCAGCATCTTCACAGCAGTGCCCGGCGCGCAGTTCGATACCAGTGCCCCGATCCCGGGCCGGGTGCTGTCATCGACGGCAGATCGCTCCATCCGATGCCTCGCGAAATCTGACCTTATGGAGTACTGATCGCCCGACTGCGCGAAAGGGAATGGCATGCGGGACATAATGGAACGACAACAGGTATGGATCTACCTGATGGCAGTCCTGGTTGCCGGGCTCACTGGATTTGCTGTGCCGGACGCCACCGCTTTGGAGCACGCGATCAATCCGGCATTGGCCCTCATGCTGTTTGTCACGTTTTTACAGGTGCCACTGTCCGAGATTGGCCGAGGCTTCCGGGAGGCGCGATTTCTGGGCGCTCTTCTGGTAAGCAACTTCCTTGTCGTCCCGATCCTCGCACTCGCATTGGCGCAACTCGCGATCGACGACGCACTTTTGCGCCTTGGCATTCTCATGGTGCTGCTGACACCCTGTATCGACTATGTGATTACCTTTGCCCATCTGGGGCGGGCGGACGCGCGGTTGCTGCTGTCATCGACACCGGTTTTGCTGCTGGTTCAAATGGCTCTGCTGCCACTCTACCTTGGCCTGTTTCTCGGCGGTGACGTTGTCGAGCTCGTGCGTCCCGGCCCCTTTGTGCATGCTTTTGTCTGGTTGATCGCAGTGCCGTTGATCTGCGCTGGTGTGGTCCAGTTCTGGGCCGCGTCGTGCACCACGGGGGTGCGCGTCAGTGCAGCTCTTGGAGTTCTTCCGGTCCCGGCAACAGCCTTGGTCCTGTTCCTCGTTGTCGCCGCGACAGTTCCCGTTCTGGGGGCTGCGAGCCACCATGCATTATCCGCCCTGCCAATCTATATCCTCTTTGCCGTCTTCGCACCGCTCCTCGGCTGGGGCATAAGGAGGCTCTTCGGGCTTTCACACGCAGCAAGCCGGGCAGTGTCATTCTCGACTGCAACGCGAAACTCCCTCGTCGTTCTACCGCTGGCCCTGGCTGTTCCCGGTGCGATCCCGATCCTTCCCGCAGTGATCGTGACGCAGACCCTGGTCGAACTGATGGCCGAACTGATCTACGTCCGGGTTATACCTCTGTTTGGCAAGGCGAAAGAGAGGCGGGCCAAGGCTGCCTGAAGGACTGTCCCCTGCCGTTGGGAAAAGGTCTGCATTCGCAGACCATCACCACTAAACCATTGCAGGCCCCGTTTCCTGCCAGATCCCCGAAGGCGTGTTCAGCTTTGGCCTGCCCGGGGATCAAGCCACGGCATCAACCGGGCGCCACAACGGCGACAGGCGAAGTTCCGAGCACCCGGAAGAGCAGCACCTCGTTCTGCAACTGCTCCAACCTGTTTGCCGTGACGGCGCCTTCCGCGCTGCGTCTGCGTTCCTGCGCATCCAGCAGCACCCGCAATGGTTCCGCGCCCGCCTTGTATCTTCGCTCGGTGAGGTTTTCGGCTTCACGCGCCGCTTCAAGCGCGGCAGTCAAATGACCGGCCTTGGTCGCCAGATTGCGCCGGGCGCTCAGGGCTGTTGACCATCCCGATTTCCGCCGGGTCAAGTACCGCGACGTAGCGCTGAATGACACCAGCTTCTTCTAGCGCCTTGGCGCGCCGCAGACAGGGCGAGGGCGAAAGCCCGACCTGGGCTGCCAGTTCGACCTTCTGCATCCGACCATCTTTCTGCAATGCGCGCAGAATACGTCGGTCTGTTTCGTCTAGTCTGGTCATGGAAGAGGCGGCTGCGGGAATCTGAACAGCCGGGATAAGTGGATTTTCCGCGTAGCGGCAGCATGATGCTGCGAGCGAGGAGAAGACCATGGCAAGACGACCGCGCCGGAACCACAGCCCGGCTTTCAAGGCGAAAGTGGCGGTAGCCGCGATCAAGAGCGAGAAGACCATGATCGAGCTGGCGCAGGAGTTCGACGTTCACCTGAACCAGATCAAACGGCCATGGCCTTCAAGCTGATGATGCCGGCCCAGAAGAAATGGCGAAAACTCGACGGCCACCACCGCCTCCCAGAAATCATACAGGGGGTTGAGTTCCGCGACGGCCTCCGTCAACTTCAAACCGCCGCCTGATCAAGCGTCACCAACTTTCGACCATAGCTCAGCGAAAATTCCGCTACACATCGGGCCGCCAAGATCCGATGAATCGATCTGGCACTCTCTGATGTGAGTTCATAATTCTTATGATGGCCGGGCCACGTTAGAAGCCATGCGCAGAGGAAACACTCGTAACACATAGGCCGGTGAAAGGGGGCAAGTATGAATGCACGTAGGTTTGACATTACCGCCGAAGAAATCGGCGTGGTGGTCGCGCGCTTTTACGCAGACATTCGCCACCATCCAGTTCTTGGGCCAGTTTTTGCACGGCACGTCACGGATTGGTCAGAGCATGAAAGCAGGATCATGTCTTTCTGGCGTAACGCGATCCTGCGCGAACAGGGCTACGATGGAAACCCCATGTTCGTTCACAAAGAGGCAGGAGACATACGCGCTGAGATGTTTCCAATATGGCTGGACCTCTTTGATAAAGTGCTGGCTGCTAACCTCACAATAGATCAGGCCCGAAATTGGTCAGCCCTCGCGCACCGGATTGGCAAGGGCCTCAGCTATGGGCTTGCGCAGGCTGGCGATCCCCCAAACCTCCGCCGCTGATAGAGAGGCAGCAGTTTCATCAACCAAATCTTCGACAATGCCAGAGCCGTTAAACCGGGCCCTTTTGAACTCTAAAATACCTTTCCCCCGATCCCCAAGAAGGGGGGATAGCCCCCCTGTCTGCCTAAACCGCGACCCCAAATAGTTTCCCGATAGCGGCGGTCACTGCCATCGCGGCACCGCCCCAGAAGACCACACGCAGTGTTGGTCGCAACAACTTGGCTCCGCCGGCCCAAGCCCCGAGAGCCCCGAGAACAGCAAGCGCGAGCAGCGTTGTCACAGTAACCACGACGGCGACAGTTTCTGCGGGTGAGACGAGCGCAGCGACCATCGGCACAGCCCCGGCCAAAGTGAACGTGAGCCCAGAGGCAAAGGCAGCCTGTAAGGGATTGGCGCTATGCACCTCAGAAAGGCCGAGTTCATCGCGCACATGGGCCCCAAGCGCGTCAGCTTCGGTCAACTCGCGCGCGACAAGCGCTGCCGTCGCGGGCGAGAGACCTCGGCTCTCCCAGATAGAAGCCAGTTCCGCCTCCTCCTCCGCGGGTGTCTCGCGCAGAGCCTGCGCCTCACGGGCGATGTCAGCACCTTCAATATCCGATTGTGAGCTGACCGAGACATATTCCCCCGCCGCCATCGACATCGCCCCGGCGGCCAATCCCGCGGCGCCTGCGATGAACACCGCCTCTGCGGAAGGATTGGCGACCGCCACGCCCACGATGAGCGCCGAGATCGAGACGATCCCATCGTTGGCGCCGAGCACCGCGGCCCGCAACCAACCGCTGCGGTTGACGAAATGCACTTCTTCATGGGCTGACTGATAGGTCATGGCCGTCCCGCTCCAATTTCATACTGTCGATCTGACCCTGTAGATTCCAGGCCGCGCCAAAGCTTCACCGCTCATCCGCGCTCGATGGATTGAAACGCTGACGAGGCCATCGACTTCCTTAAACTTCCGGTAACAATGTAGGGTGAACCGGATCATTGCAATTGATCTGGGTCATAGCCGACGTTGGACGGAATGAATTATCGGCTCCTCATGCGCCGAACCCGCCGCATGCGTGTCAACACAGGAAGCTTCCTATGCCCAGCACCGCCCCTGTAAGTCTTGAAGAACGCCTCATGCTTCCCCTCACGCTCGCGGCGAGTTTCGGCATGGCGGCCGCCTTCTTCGGCACCTTCGTGCTGCCGGGGATCTGGCTCACGGCAGGGCTTGCACTTGTCTATCTTGCGGCCGGGCTTCCGACGGGGCTGCGCGCGCTTGGTGCACTTTTCAAGGACCACGTGCTCGACATCGACCTGTTGATGATCATCGCGGCTTTGGCCGCGCTTGCGGTAGGCGCCCCACTGGAGGGGGCGGTTCTCCTCACGCTCTTCAGCATTTCGGGCACGCTGGAGCATCGCGCTATGGGCCGCGCCCGCCGCGCGATCGAGGCGCTGATGGCGCTGCGCCCCGAGACTGCACTGCGGCTGAGCGCCACGGGCGCGACAGAGGAAATCCCCGTCGCGGCGCTTCGCGAGGGGGATTTGCTTGTCCTGCGTCCGGGCGCGCGCGTGCCCGTGGATGGCGTGCTTGTCACCGGCGAAGGCACGGTCGACGAGGCGACGATCACCGGAGAGTCGATGCCCGTCTCAAAGGTGCCCGGAGCGAAGCTTTTCGAGGCGACGGTCAACCTCAATTCCGTGCTGACCATGCACGCAAGCGCCACCGTCGAAAGCAGCACCGTGGCGCGGATGATCGACATGGTGACCGAGGCCCAAGCCGCCCGCGCGCCTTCCGAGACCTTCAGCGCCTGGTTCGGGCAGCGCTACACCGTGGCCGTGCTTTTGGGGGCCATGCTGGCCTTTGTGGTTCTGTGGGGGATGGGGGCTTCCGCCTCCGACGCCCTCTACCGCGCTGCGGTGCTGCTGGTGGCGGCAAGCCCTTGCGCCGTGGTGATCTCGGTGCCCGCCGCCATGCTGTCGGCGCTGGCGGCTGCGGCACGGGGCGGCGTGTTGTTCAAAGGTGGCGCGGCGCTTGAAGCCTTGGCAGAAGTGAAGAGCTTTTCCTTTGACAAAACCGGCACCCTGACCACCGGAGTTGCAGAGGTCACCGACCTCACCTCAGAGATCCCCGAGGGGCGCATGCTGGCGCTGCTCTCGGGTTTGGAGGCGCAGTCCGAGCATCCGATCGCCGCCGCGATCCGGCGCCGGGCAGAGGCCGAGGGGCTTGCCCCCGCCGCCATCCGGGATGTCGTGACCCATCCCAGTGAGGGCATCACCGGGATTGACGAAGAGGGGCCGATCTGGGCCGGAAACCAGCGCATGCTGGAGCGGATGGGGGCGCGGGTCGATACGGCCGGGACGCAGCGGCTGAAGGCCTCGGCCCAAACCGTCACCTGGATCGGGCGTGGCGAGCAGCTGATCGGCGGCGTCACGGTGGCAGACCGCCCGCGGCCAAGCTCTGCCGCCGGGCTTTCGCAACTGCGTGCGGCGGGGGTGGCGCAGCTGGCCCTGATGACCGGGGATCGCCGCCCGGTGGCCGAACGGATCGGGCGGGAGCTCGGCTTTTCCGATGCGGAAATCCACGCCGAATTGTTGCCGGAAGACAAGGTCAAACTGGTTGCCGCGCTTGCCGAAAAGGGCCGAACGGCCTTCGTCGGCGACGGGGTGAATGATGCCGCTGCCCTTGCCCGGGCGGATGTCGGCGTCGCCATGGGGGTTGCGGGCAGCGAAGTGGCGCTGCAGGCCGCAGATGTGGCGCTTCTGTCCGAGGACATGACCCGCCTTGCCGCCGCCCGGACACTGGCCTTGCGTACCCGCCGGATCATCCGGCAGAACCTCGGCTTTGCCCTGGCGATGATGGTGCTTCTGGTGGTCTCGGCGCTATTTTTCGAGCTGCCTTTGCCGCTTGCCGTCATCGGCCATGAAGGGGGCACGGTTCTGGTGGTGCTAAACGGGTTGCGGCTGCTCGCCGATCCGATCCGCAATGATCGCGGCGCGGCGCGAAAAGCGGCCTCGCATCCCTCCTCCCAACCTCAAGAGGTTTCCCATGTATAAGCACATCCTTATCACCACCGATGGCTCTGAGAACGCGGGCCTCGGCCTTGAGCATGGCATTGCACTTGCATCCAGCATAGGCGCTGCGGTGACGATCCTGACTGTGACGCCGCCCTTCCCGATTGCAGCAGCGGCGATGGGGGCCGGGGCATACACGCCAGCGGCGGTTCTCGAGGGCTATGATCAGGCGCAGCGCGAAACGGCAGAACGGATCCTTGAGGCCGCCGCAGAGCGTGCGAGACATGCGGGCGTTTCTGCAACCGCCCTGCATGTGCCTGATGCCACGCCTGCTGATACTATCTTAGAGCGCGCCGAGGCTCTCGGTTGCGATCTCATCTGTATGGCCTCTCACGGGCGGCGCGGGCTGAAGCGGATGCTACTTGGCAGTCAGGCAACCGAGGTTGTCACCCGTTCCGCAATCCCCGTCTTGGTCGTGCGGGCCTGACACCCCTTGGCCCGCTGCGAAGCGGGCCGGGCCGAATACAGAAGGTTGGGATGACCCGAACACCTGCAGAATTCTGGCGAGAGCATTAGATTTTCCTTCCTTTCGGGGGGAAAGAGAGGTCGCATGGAGCTCTGAAGCCTGCGGAAAAGCAAATGAGCGATGCGTGGCTATCAGATGCTACGAGCCCGCATGGTGTTCGCGGTAAGGCCAAGTCAACGCCGCGAGCTCGATTGTTCGTGGTGCACATCTGCTTCTCCTGATCTGTCCGCGACCGTTGCGCCAAAAGTCTCCTTGTCGTGTTCACTGCGAACTATCGCTGCGATCGGCGGCCTATGGTTAGGACCCATTGATTAGGTAATGATTTCATCAATCAGAATTCTGTCAGGAGGCCAAAAAACGTCGATTTAGCAAACTTGACCTGAATCAAAGCTGGAACATATCATGGAGTATAGTCTGAGATTGGCGGGGAATCTGCTGCCCTACGCACACGGATCGGAGACTGAATGATCCCCCTGATAGGGGCTTGGTGCCCGAGACTGACTGGCGGTCTTGTCGAAAACGTATCTTCGGATAGTCCTCTCGGTATCACGGGATCCGATCTGCAACAGCTAAGGCCCGCGCTGATGGTCAAAGCGAACCAGAAAGTTGCCGCGGGCGATATCCTCTTTCGTGATCGCAAGCGGTCATGGATCACCGCAGTCGCCCCTGCAGCCGGGCGGGTATCAAAGCTTGAACTTGGCGCTCGTCGCAGCCTTTCTGAGCTGGAAATCCTTCCCGAGGGCGATGCCGTGCGGCAGTTCACGACAGATGTCGCGGATCGCGCGCAGCTGATTGATCTCATGATCGCCTCGGGGCTCTGGACCGCGTTGCGAACGCGCCCTTTCGGGCGGATCCCCGATCCATCGACACAGCCCGAGGCCCTGTTCGTCACGTTGACCGAGGGCGCTCCGGGCATGCCTGATCCTGCGGCGATCCTGCCTGATCTCATGGATTGGTTCACGCGCGGGCTGAGTGCTTTGACGATGCTTTCAGATGGGCCGGTCAACCTCTGCCATCCCCCCGATCTAGCCCTGCCAGAAGTCTTAGGCATCCGCACCCACCCATTCCGCGGAGGTCTGGCCTCGGCGCATATCCATACCCTGCATCCGGTCACCCATGGTGGGATGGTCTGGCAGATCCACTGGCAAGAGGTCGCGGCGCTTGGCCATCTACTGAAGACCGGCACGATCTGGCCGCGCCGCATCGTCGCGCTTACCGGGTCCGCAATGGCCCGTCCCGGCCTGATTGCCGCCCCGATCGGTGCGCGCCTGCATGATCTTGCCGCTGGAAGGCTGAAGGATACAACCCTGCGCCTGCTGGCGGGCGGAGAAAATGGCAGCCCGGCCACCTTTCTGCGGCCAGGCATCCGTCAGATCTCAGCCGTCCCGCACGAAAGGGCCGATCACCGAAAGGGCTGGTTCATGCGGCTGACGGCGCCGCGCATAGCCGCCCTCATCCCAAACCCATGGGACGAGGTTACGATGCCCCCGGGGATACTCGCGGTTCCGCTTTTACGCGCACTCGCCTCGGGAGATCTCACAGCGGCGCGAGATCTGGGTGTTCTTGGCCTGATCGAGGAGGACCTCATGGCATTGAATGCCCGCCTGCGAGGGCACCCCGATTACCGCGTTCTGCTGCGCCAGACCCTTGATGAGTTGGAGGCTACGATATGAGGCCGGGACTGCTGAGGGATGATCTTGCGGCTATCCTCGCCTTGCTGCCGCCTCTTGCCTGGCTATGGCCGCAGGACCATTGGGTCGCATCGCGGCTGCTGTTCTGCGCGGTACTGATCTTTGGCTGGCAGGCTCTGTTCGCGCAGGTCAGACGCCAAGGGATGGGGTTGCACGGTGCTGTCGCAGCCATGCTGGTCGCCCTGTTTGCGCCCATGGGCGTACCCTTCTGGCAATTGGCCTTGGGCGTCAGTTTCGGCATGGTGCTGGGTGAGGCGATCTTTGGCGGGAGAGGCCGCAACTTCGTGCAGCCAGTGGCGCTGACATTCGCCTTCATGGCCTTTTCCTTTGCCGATCAGCCCTGGCGTCAAGGCCCGGATCTGCCGCTGATCGCCATCCTGCCTGCCTTGGCTTTTCTGGTGATCACAGGGCAGGCGCGCCTCACAGTGTTGGCCGGTCTTGCAGCCGGGCTTGCCGGAGTCAGCGCGCTGATCGCGCCGGAGCAGATGACCATGTTGATCACGGGCACGTTGCTGCTGGCGCTGCTTTTCCTGACCGCCGATCCGGCTGTATCGGGTGCGACATCCCTTGGCCGCCTGGCATATGGAGTGCTGGCTGGTGGGTTGACCGCCTTGTTCGCGGCCTCCGGTCCTGTCTTTGGCGCAGTGGTTTTTGCCACATTGCTGGCGCAGATATTTGCGCCGCTGCTGGACCATATCGCAATCGTAATCCATTCCGCATGGATGCATCACCGTGCTCGGAGGCTGCGCAATGGCTAAGGCTTTCCAACGCTTCCTGGCCCGTCCCAACAGCGATCCGGTGAAATCCATCGGCATGGCGGCGCTGGTCGCCGCCATCTGTGCCTTGATCGTTGCCGGGACCGCCGTCACCTTGCGCCCGCTGATCGAAGAAAACCGCCTCGCTGCGCGCGCCGGTCAGATGGCGGCAATGCTGGAAAGCGTACCAGGTATCTCCGATCTGCTCGATGGTGGCGGGATCGAAACCCTGATCGTCGATCTGGCAACGGGTCGGATTTCGCAGACAGACCCCACCGATTTCGACCAAACCGCAGCGGCAGCAGATCCTGATCGCAGCACCGCGCTGCCTCCGGCGGCCGATCTTGCCGCGATCAGCCGGCGCGAGAATGAATCGCTAATCTGGCTGGTGCGCGAGGGGGACGAAATCCGGCTTCTGGTTCTACCGGTGCGCGGTGCGGGCTATCAATCCACCATCCGCGCCTATCTGGCGCTGGAGGGCGACCTGAACACCGTCGCCGCTTTCACGGTCTATGAACAGGGCGAGACCCCGGGCTTGGGATCGCGCGTGACCGAGGCCGAGTTTCGCAACGGCTGGACCGGGCGTCGCATTTTCGAGGGGGACGTGATCCTGATCGACACAGTTTCAGGTGCATCCGGGGATTTTGAGGTCGAAATGATCTCGGGGGCCTCCGTCACCAGCTACGGCACCATCGACATGGTGCATTTCTGGCTGGGCCCCGATGGTTTCGGTCCCTTCATGGGGTCTGATGCCGGAGAGTGCAGAATCCTACGCTAAGCGCTGAGAACCCGTTTCCCGTAATCGCGTAGATTGCCGTTCGGGTCGACATATCGGTAGAGTGTGACCGGTTTGACCCCCAATTCCTTACAGAGTTCTGAAACCGATGTGTCGCGGCTAGCCATTGCGGCCTGAGCCATGCGGACCTGCGCTTTCGTCAGCGCAAACTTTCTTCCTCCCTTTCGGCCGCGCGCGCGGGCGGCTTGGAGCCCCGCCATCGTGCGTTCGCGGATCAACTCGCTTTCAAATTCGGCAAGCGCAGCAAAGATGCCGAATGAAAGCCTTCCAGCCGCAGTCGTTGTGTCAATCTGCGCCCCTTGCCCGGTGAGAACTTTGAGGCCAACGCCACGCTCGGACAGCATGCTGACGGTTTTGACAAGGTGGTGGAGGCTGCGCCCCAAGCGGTCGAGCTTCCACACGATCAGCACATCCCCCTCACGCAATGCTTTGAGGCAGGCCTCCAGACCGGATCGGTCATCCTTCTTGCCGGACGCCAGATCTGAGTAGATCTGGTCCTCCTCGACGCCGGACGCGATCAATGCATCTCGTTGCAAGTCGAGGGACTGGCTGCCGTCAGCTTTCGAAACCCGCGCATAGCCGATCAGCATGTTTCACAAACGTTCGTTTGAGGTGTTCTGGAAAGCGGCGCGCTTTCGGCCATCCGAACAATTCCTTATTCAATATCTTAATCATCAATACGCAAACCATATGTAGAAAGCAAAAGAAATATGGCGCATCGTACTATCCTCACCGAGCGTCAGCGCTCAGTACTTTTTGATCTTCCGATCGATGAAACGGCGATGTTGCGCCACTACATCCTTGCGGACGACGATCTGGAAATCATCCGCGCCCGCCGCCGCCCCCACAATCGTTTTGGGTTTGCTCTCCAGCTTTGCGCATTGCGCTATCCCGGTCGGTTGTTGACCCCGGGCGAGGTCATTCCAATGGAGATCACGCGCTTCCTGGCTGCACAGCTTGGGCTGAAGTCAGACGATCTGGCTGGATATGCAAGCCGCGAAGAAACGCGTCATGAACATCTGGCGGCCCTGCGGGATCTCTATAGCTACAAGATGTTCACTGGCCGAGGATCGCGCGACCTGAAGGCCTGGCTGGAGAGAACAGCCGAAACTGCCCGGTCGAACGAGGACTTGGCGCGGCGTTTCGTGGAACAATGCCGGGCGACCCAGACCATTCTCCCAGGGATCACGGTTATCGAACGCCTTTGCGCGGATGCACTCGTTGCTGCAGAGCGACGGATCGACGCTCGGATTGCCGACCGGCTGGATGATGAGATGTGCAGCCGACTTGACGCCTTGCTGACGGAAATGGCGGACGGTTCTGTCACCCGCTTTGTCTGGCTGCGCCAGTTTGAGGTGGGCCAGAACTCGGCCGACATGAACCGGCTGCTCGGCCGGTTGGAATTCTTGCAGACCATGGCCGTGGACCGAACCGTCCTGTCGGGTGTGCCGCCCCACCGTATCGCGCGCCTCCGACGGCAAGGTGAACGTTACTTCGCCGGAGATCTGCGGGATATCTCCGGCGACCGCCGCCTTGCCATCCTCGCGGTCTGCGCTCTGGAATGGCGCAGTGCCATTGCCGATGCCGTGGTCGAAAGCCATGACCGGATTGTGGGGAAGACGTGGCGCGAGGCGAAACGCGTATGCGATGCTCGGGCAGATGACGCCAAGGCTGCTTTGAAAGACACCTTGCAGGGCTTCTCAAATTTTGGATCAGCTCTGCTGGAAGCACATGAAGATCAGGCCTCCCTGATCGAGGCCATTCAAAACGCCGGAGGCTGGTCATCGCTGAGGGGGCTTGTTTCCACCGCCGCCCAACTGACCGACACATTGGCGGCTGATCCACTGGCACATGTTGTTCACGGGTATCATCGCTTCCGACGCTATGCGCCGCGCATGCTCCGGGCGCTCGATATTCAGGCGGCCCCGGTGGCCGAACCGTTGCTTGCCGCCGCCGACATCGTCGCGGGTACGGAAACGACAACTACCCGGCCACTGACCTTTCTGCGCCGGGCTTCGAAATGGCATCGACACTTGAATCACGACGATGGGAACCGGCTTTGGGAGGTGGCGGTCCTGTGCCACCTACGCGACGCATTCCGTGCCGGCGACATCTGGCTCGCACATTCCCGCCGGTATGGTGATCTCAAGGACGCGCTGGTTCCGACGGAAGTTGCCAGGGCCACGCCAAAACTGGCCATGCCGTTTGAACCGGAGCTCTGGCTCGCGGATCGAAAATCTCGCCTAGCAGATGGCTTGGAACGACTGGCCCGCGCCGCCAGGGCGGGTGCCATTCCGGGAGGTTCTATCGAAGATGGCGTGCTCAAGATCGACCGTCTGACGGCCGCTGTCCCCGAAGAGGCCGATGCCATGGTGCTCGATCTCTACAACCGCCTGCCAGAGATCAGGATCACAGACCTCCTGCTCGAAGTGGATGACGAGATCGGCTTTACCGAGGCCTTCACCCATCTGCGCACCGGCGTTCCATGCAAAGACAGGGTCGGCATGTTGAACGTGCTGCTGGCTGAGGGGCTGAACCTTGGCCTCAGCAAAATGGCTGGGGCCACGAACACCCATGATTATTTCCAGCTCTCGCGCTTGTCGCGCTGGCATGTGGAAAGCGAGGCGATGGCACGCGCCTTGGCCATGGTGATCGAAGGTCAATCTGCCTTGCCGATGGCCCGGTTTTGGGGCGCAGGGCAGACCGCTTCGAGCGACGGGCAATTCTTCCCGACCACGCGCCAGGGCGAGGCGATGAACCTGATCAACGCCAAATACGGCCATGAACCCGGTCTGAAAGCCTATACCCATGTCTCTGACCAGTTCGGCCCTTTCGCCACCCAGACCATCCCGGCCACGGTGAACGAGGCCCCTTACATCCTGGACGGCCTGTTGATGACAGACGCAGGTCAGAAAATCCGCGAACAGTATGCCGACACGGGCGGCTTTACCGACCACGTCTTCGCCGTCACTGCCCTTCTGGGCTTTCAGTTCATCCCCCGCATCCGGGATCTGCCATCCAAGCGCCTCTACCTCTTCAATCCGGCATCCTGCCCGAAAGAATTGAAGGGGTTGATCGGCGGCAAGGTCAGGGAACCTGTCATCAGCTCGAACTGGCCCGACATCCTACGCGCAGCGGCCACCATGGTGGCGGGCGCGATGCCGCCAAGCCAACTCTTGCGAAAATTCGCTGCATATCCCCGACAGCATGAACTTGCGGTCGCATTGCGCGAAATCGGCCGGATCGAACGGACGCTGTTCATCATCGATTGGCTGCTGGATGCCGACATGCAACGCCGTGCCCAAATCGGCCTGAATAAGGGCGAAGCGCATCATGCGCTGAAAAACGCCCTGCGCATAGGGCGCCAAGGTGAAATCCGTGATCGAACAGCCCAAGGCCAGCACTTCCGAATGGCCGGGCTGAACCTCCTCGCCGCCATCATCATTTACTGGAACACCAGACATCTCGGTCACGCTGTCGATAGTCGCCGCAGTGATGGTTTGGACTGCTCAGCAAACCTTCTGGCGCATATTTCACCCCTCGGGTGGGCGCACATCCTTCTCACCGGTGAATACAGGTGGCCCAAAAGATGACCAAACGGCCTTAGCGTAGGATTCTGCACTCTCCGGCATCAGACCCCAGGAGACGGCGTAACGGACATAGAAGTACACCGCGTACAGGATCACCGACTTCGGATAATGCAGGCTTTGTTGCGCTATCCCTCGGGTCGGCGGTTCATGTTTGTGAGTCAGCGGGTTAGATTGACCGTATGAGCAAGCCTGTCCCCCTTTTCCGCACGACGAACTGGTCCAGCTACAGTCAGGCTCTGAAGCGTCGCGGCTCCCTGATGGTGTGGTTTGACCCGGAGATGGCATGGTTTGCGGTGCCGAGCGGCAAGGCGGGTCATCCTGAGAGGTTTTCGGCAGCGGCCATACAATTCTGCCTGTCGATCAAGGTGCTGTTCGGGCTGCCGCTGCGGCAGACGACTGGGTTTGTGGAGAGCCTTCTTGCTCTGAGCGGGTTTGACTGGCCGGTGCCGGATTACACGACGCTCTGTCGCAGGCAGAAGCACCTGAAGGTGCAGATCCCATATCGTGCGGCGTCCGGGCCGCTGCATCTGCTGGTGGACAGCACCGGGATCAAGTTCTCAGGGGAAGGCGAGTGGCAGGTTCGTAAACATGGAGCCAGCCGCCGCAGGCAATGGCGCAAGATCCACATAGGTATCGACGCTGATACGCTGGAAGTGCGAGCCGTCGAGATGACCAGCAACCGTATCGGCGATGCGCCCGTTCTGCCCGACTTGCTGGCGCAGATCCCGATGCAAGAGCGGATCGGCAGCGTCACCGCCGACGGCATCTATGACACCAAAGGGTGTCACACCGCCATCGCAGCCCGAGGTGCCGATGCGATCATACCTCCGCGACGAAATGCCAGGGACTGGAAGGGCCATGATCCCGGCCTGCAGGCGCGAAATGAGGCGCTACGTGCCTGCAAACGGTTCGGTCGGGCGAACTGGAAGAAATGGTCCGGATATCACCGACGAAGTCGCGTCGAGGCCAAGATGCGATGCCTCAAACTTCTGGGCGAGCGCATCATGGCCAGAGACTTCGACAGGCAGGATGCAGAGGTTCAAATCCGCATCGCACTCATGAACCGCTTCACTTCACTCGGCACGCCCGAGACCTTCCGCATGCACTGAAGATATCTGGGAAAGGGATACGTGCGGCCTCGAGCCGAGTAGCGCAACAAAGCCTCTCCGATGCAATGGCGGCGTTGGGGCTGAATTTGGGTTGCGTCGGCATTCCCAGATAGTCCTATTTGCTCGACACTTCCTCAGGTCGCTGCATCATGCCCATTTGCATTCAGCTAGCGTCCAACGGATGCGATTGTGTCGAACGACAATTCTATCGGCTTAGCGTGCGGGACCAGTGCATTCGGTTGGGCGCAAAGAAGGCGTATCACGCCTGAATGCGTTACGACTAAGGGTGTTGCACCCGCGAGATACGGCAAGACTTTCGCGACACGCGAACGAAACGCTTCGATTGTCTCGCCCCCCTCGGGATCTTGCAATCTGTCGCGCTCTGATTTCGGGCGTCCCTCGAGGACACCCCAGTGCCGCTCAGAGAGGCCCATTAACGGCATAACCCGCAAACCATCCGTTCAAGGGGCGGCCAGAAGGCCGTCAAAGGTCAGATTAATTTGGCGGAGGGCCGCCATATCGATGGTTCTGCCGTGATCGGTGGTCTGGCCCAATGGGCCAGAAAGGTTGCCGGACAAACAAACCATCCAGAACCGCCGCTTGAAGCATCAGCGTCAAGCAGCATAACCTGAAACCGATGAGCCCAAGCCACCCGCTACAGAACTAGGCCGCCTGTTCCAAATCATTCGATGACGGACAGAGTAGCTTAAATTCGGCAAGATCTTG
Source organism: Paracoccus aminophilus JCM 7686 (assembly GCF_000444995.1). Classification (NCBI taxonomy): domain Bacteria; kingdom Pseudomonadati; phylum Pseudomonadota; class Alphaproteobacteria; order Rhodobacterales; family Paracoccaceae; genus Paracoccus; species Paracoccus aminophilus. The sequence continues at coordinate 161,192 of NC_022050.1, forward strand.
TCCAAGAGATGTGGTGTAGCTCATCAACTCCGGATCCTGAGCGGTGTCACTCGCCACAATTTATCCGCAAGCTGGCATCCCCAATGATGCGCCAGCCAACTTCGTCGACAAGAGTGATGTGCGGTACTGATATGAACTCTCCTGAAGTCTCAACGGTGAACGGTTCTGACACATGCTGTCCCGCCTGCAATTGTCGATCCGAAGAGTCAAATGGTCCTTCTGATCCTATACTGATGGTCATTGAGTTTCCGGTGGAAGATAACTCAAAGTAGAAATTCTCACCGTCAGGTGCCGTCCCGGGGCCCATGATTTCGATATCCTCGAAGTTGTCCTCAAGAAAGATGCCACAAACGGTCGTCGTAAACTCATATGTACCGACGGGCGATTCAAGCACGCCTGTTTTACCGGGAGGTAAATCATCCAGTATCGGCGTTTCAGCAAAAACACTGCCAGCGACATGTAGCCCGATAAAGACAGTCAGAATTACAAGGCCAGGCGAAGGCGCGTTACGCATGTTTGGTTTGATGCCTCCAGTTGGCGCTTCTGTTCGCCGATTTCATGGATAGGACCAGCCATCATGTTCGACCCGGAAAATGCGTAAGGGCGCGTTCTGGCGCGTTGTGTCCGGACGGATATAGTAAACAACGCGTTGATTTCGGCCAAAGTTGGTGAAATCGACGTTGATGGTGATCATGCCGCGCAGCATGGGGGTGTCGGGATCAGGTGTCGGCTCTCCGATTGTGCCGTTGAAATCCTGCGCGCCGTAAATCGGATGTGCGCCGATCCGACCTGACGCAAACAGGGCCACGATATCGCTGGTAAAATAATGATTTGCCACGTCAGTGTCCAACACACTGGGCAGATTGCTGTTCTCGGACTGAAACTGACGTTCGTAGAGTTCACGCACCAGATCCACGGCCTGCGCGACCGGATCGAGCCCCGCTTGCGCGGTATAGGGTTCATGCTCGGGTTGCGGCGATGTTTCCGCAGCGGGTGCATATGTCTCGACTCCATCTGGGGTGATGAAGCGCTGCGCCACCCATCCGGCCTTGCTCATTGTCGCATCGCGCATCAGACACCAGCGCGCTGGCAAGGCTTCGATCTGGGCCTGGCTCATGCGGTGGTAATATTCTGCCGTGTAGAAAGGCACACAGGTCACCTGCTGCAATCCCCGCTCATTGTGACCAAAACTGTCGATCACCGGATAGCTCGTACCCGGCCCCATGCGGGCATTCAGGTGATCATTGGCCGAAACCCCGGTGACGCGCCAGGCGTCAGGGCCATGGCCGTCGATTTCAGCTACAGCAGTTACGGCTGTAAGTGTCAAAAGAACCGATGCGACGAAGACGGTTGAACGGGCCTCTGGGGTTGTCATGGCTGTACCTCGATGATTGATCGGCCAAGCACTTTTCTGTCAGTCAGGTCAAGAAAGCGCAGTTCATAGGTTCCGGGGCTGTCCGGCAGGGTCAGGTCAAGACTATTGCCTTCCACAGAGCTCGTAGCGCTGATCCAGCTGAAGTCGGCCTGATCGGCGCGCGCCAGCGCCACGCGCTGATCACGGCCGTCCTGGCTGGCGGTCCAGGTGACGGTGATTGTCTCGCCCGGTTTGGCGGTGGCGGGTGCCACAAGCCCCGCCCCATCGTCCAGCGCCGCATCTGCGGCCAGCACCTCAAACGGATGGCGCGCCATGACCCGGTTATCGATATCCAGGTGATAGCGGATTTCGTAAGCGCCCGGCTCTGTCGGCGCAGTCATCTTGACCTGCGTTGCGCTGTCGATCCGGCGATAATCGCCATATTCGCCCTCCGCAGTCCCGACCGGCACGATGGTGACATAGTCGCGCGGGTGGATCGCGCCGGTCCAGCTGATGGTCAAATCGCTGCTGGCCCGTAGACGATCCGGGCCGCTGACGGTGACGTTCCCCTCGACCACCTCGATCGGAGTGCGGGCCAGAACACGGCCAATCTGCTCCATCTGCAACCGAACCTCATAGAGGCCGGGCTCGGCGGGCGCGCGCAGACGACCCTCGGTCTGGCCTTCCATGCGGTCATAATCGGTATAGGCGCCATCCTCGGCGCCCATCGGCACGATGGTGACATAATCGCGCGGATGCAGACCATCAGCTTCCCAGGTCACGGTGAAGGCCGATCCGACCGCAACCTGCGCCGGGGCCGAAACAGTGACGGCGGCGTCAATCACCTCGACCGCGGTTGTCGCAAGCACCAACGAACCGCGCCCCTCGGTCTGAAGCCGCACCTCGTAAAGGCCCGGCTCGGCCGGGGCGCGCAGGCGGCCCTCGGACCGGCCTTCGAGGCGGTCGTAATTGGTATAGACGCCGGCCTCGGCGCCCGCAGGCACGATGGTGACATAGTCGCGCGGGTTCACATCGCCCTCGATGGTCCATGACACCGGGACAGCCGCGCCGACCACCACCTGCGCCGGGGCGGTCACGGTGACCGTGGGCAAGGGCGCCGCGGGCGTCTCGAACACCATGACATGGGTCAGGGCCTCACCCGCCGCCAGATCGAGATCCACGCTTTGCGCGCGTTCCAGAGCGGTATGATGGCCGGTGATGGTCCAGCCGCCGGGGCGAACCTCCATCACGCCGGGATTGCCGTCGAATTCAAAGCTGTCGCCGTCGCGGCTGAACTCCCAGGTGAATGGCGTGTCGATCAGCGGGCCGTCGGCGCTGTCCATCACCGCGCGCAGGGTCAGTTCGGCCAGCGCAGGTGCTGCGGGCGGGAACATCACATGCAGATTGCGCGGGCCTTCAGGGCCGAATGTGCCTTCGGTCTGGACCGGCTGGTCCCAGGCATCGGCGGTGACGGTCACCACATAATCACCAAAGGGCAGATCGAGCGTCAGCGGGTTGCCGGTGGCCTCGCTCACGAAGCTGAACTCATTGTCCGAGATCTGCCAAAACACCTCGCCCGCGACCAGCGGGGCGGAAGGCGGCTCATTCGGCCAGAAGAACACAGGCTCTGGCCCCATCCGCTCGGGGCTTTGATGGGCGGTGAAGGTGAAGGGGCCAGCGGTCGGCGCGGCGACCTGTTCCAGCGCCGCAGTCAGCTCTGCGGCATTGTCGGCGGTGAGGAAGCGGCCGCCGGTCTCTTCGGCGATGCATTGCATTTGCATCAGCGCCTCGGCCTCGCCCTTGACGTCAAAGCCGATGACATGGGCGGTGAAATCAACGCCTGCTTCATTCAGCGCGCGGGCGGCGGCGCAGGGGTCGGGGTTGCAGGTCTCGATCCCGTCCGAGATCAGGATCACGGTCGCCGCCTGTTCGGTATGGCGCAGCGCCTGCGCGGCGGCGATCACGGCATCAGTCATCGGCGTCATGCCGCGCGGGTTCAGCTCGTCGACAATCCGGGCAATCTCCGCCCCGGTGCCGGGGGCGGGGTCTATCATCGTCTGGATGTCGGAACATTGCCCGCGCTCGCGGTGGCCATAGGTGACAAGGCCAAGGTTCTGATCCGCCGGGAAGGTGCCGACAAAATCGCGCACCACATCACGCGCGATGGTGATCTTGTTCACCCCGTCGATCTGCCCCCACATTGAGCCGGAGGCATCGAGGACGAGGATGGTGTTTGGGCGCTCTTGCGCCATCGCGGGCAGCGCCAACCCGAGGGCGAGCGTGGCGGCGGTCAGCCAGGATTTCATTGGGGGGCTCCTTTCGGTGCGCGGGCAAAACGGGTGCTGACACGCTCTTTCAATTTGCGGAAATGCGAGGAGATCTGTTCAAGCCGGGCATCCCATTCCGGGTCCGGGGTCTGCCCATCGGTGGCCTTGACCCAGACCTGCAACAGGCAGGCCACCGCAAAGGGCTCAAGGAAAGCGGCCTTCACGCTCCAGGCGAACAGCAGCGCAAAGACGAAACCGCCCGCAGACCAGGCGCCGGGCATGGCGTAGACCAGCGCGGCGGCCGGGGCGAGCATGACGAGGAACACAATCGCCGCCAGCCCATAGGTGAACAGCGTCAGCCAGGCGGCATTCTTCAGCATGACCTTCCAGTTCTGGCCATAAAGCACCAGCGCCTCGCGCGCCGATCCCCAGGCATCGGTCGAGCCGGTGCGGATTGCATGGGCCAGGATGATTTCATCGACAAAGCCGACCGCCACCCGCAAAAATGCCTGCACCACGCCCATCAGCTGTTTCACATAGGGGATGGGCAGGATGCCGAGGATGCCACGCACCAACCCGGTGACGGCGCGGATCACGCCCTTGACCAGCTGGTCCAGCGCAAACAGCAGCGAGGCCTGACCGAACCGCTCTTTCACGACCGCTGTCGCATGGGCGATCTGGCCGCGTCCTTCGGGCAGAGGCTTGCCGCCCATAAGCTCGACCATAACGGCGATATGCCCGGCCTTGACGATATAGAGGATGTACTCGCGCACCCAATACATCACCGCCCCGGTGATGCCGAAACCGATCATCCCGCCCCAGGCCATGCTCTGGGCGCGGAAATCATCGTCGCCAAAGGCACCGACGCCCCAGCCGATCCCGACCCCGGTTCCGGTTGCCAGCATATAGGCCAGCGTGATCCCGAAATAGACGCCGGCGCGCAGCAGAACAAAGGGCAGCGTGCGCACCATCAGGCCGATGGCCTGACCAATACTGAAATCCCACATTCGGAAAATTGTCTCCGCTCATTCGAATATGCGGCACTCTGGCAGGTCTGGCTGCGCCGCGCCCCGTTCGTTCAGAGGGGGAAAAGCCGGAAAGACTGTGGCAGTATGGGCCTCAGGGGCTATTCTGCCCCGTTCAACGGCAATTTTCAGCGGAACACTTCCTTGTTCAATCTTCGCATATTGGCAGCCGCCCTCCTGATGTCGCCCGTTCTTGCCAGCCCGTCGCAGGCCCAGGACATCTATTATGAGCTTGATGGCGGGGTGGTTTCGGGAGGGCTTTATGCCGATGCGATCATGGAACTGCCGGTGCATGAGCTCTTCACCAACACTGCGGTGACCGAAGGCGTTCAGCATTTCGAGGGCCCCTTGATGCGCGATGTGCTGGGCGAGTTGCGGCGGGAGGAGGGAGAACTGGTCATCCTCGGCGCGCTGAACGGCTATGAAATCGAAGTGCCGATGGAGGATTTCCACCGCTTCGACGTGGTCCTTGCCCATAGTATGAACGGCGAGCGGCTAAGCCCACGCGACAAGGGGCCGTATTGGATCGTCTATCCCCGCGATCAGCATCAGGAGTTGCAGGATATCCGCTATGACACCCGCTGGGTCTGGCAGCTGAACCGGATCGAGATCCGGTGACCCGGCTCCCGCGCCAACTGCTCGGGGTTGTCCTGCCGCTTTTGACCATTGCCGTCTTTGCGACCGTGCTGGCATTTTCCTACCGGCAGCTTACGGTTGCGCAAAGCACGCTGCGGATCGAGATCACCCAGAATATGCTCTGGGTAATCTCCCGCGCCGAAGCCGCGCATCTGCGGCTGGCCGAGGCCACGGCCCATGCCGGCACGGGTGACAGGGCCGAGTTGCACGAAAAGCTGGATATCTGGTTCAGCACGGCACGGGTGCTGCTGGATGAGCCGCAGCGCTCGCGGATGTTGCATCTGGGACTGGCTGACACGCTTGCGGCGTTGGAAGAAGCAGGACCACAGCTTGAGGCCGATATTGCCCAGCTGCTGCGGGGCGATGTCTCGGCGAAAGACAGGCTTCAAATGGTACTTCAACCCCTGACACGCCAGCTCGGGCGGGCGGCGAACCGGGCGATGGTGGCGGAATGGAACGACATAGGCGCCCAGCTGGACGAGACCGCCAGCCGGATGCGCCAGATTGGCCTGTCACTCGGGGTGATTGCGCTGGCGGGCGGGGTGCTGATCCTGACGCTTGTGCTGACTGCCCGGTCCTCGAACCGCAGGGCCGCGCAGTTGCAGGCCGAGCGGGCGTTTTCTCAGCTGCTGGTCAGCGCCGGGGATCGCGGCGTCGTGGCTTTCGATGCGGCGGGAAGATGTTCGCTCTGGAACGAGGTGATGGAAAAGCTGCTCGGCACCCGTGCCAGGGATGCTCTCGGGCGGGTGCCGGATGAAATCAGCGGCCTTTTCGCCACGGAACAGGTCGGGGCGCTGCTTTCCGACATCATGGGCGGGCGGGCGCGGGTATCGCTGGACCAACCGGTGTTCGGGCCGGATGGCGGCCCGCCCGCCTATGTCGACCTGATGGGCTTTCCGCTGCGGTCCGAGGGTCAGGTGATCGGCGCTGTGCTGATCGCATCGGATGTGACCGAACGCCATGATGCGCAGCGCGAACTGGCCCGGCACCGCGACCATCTGGAGGCAGAGGTTGCGCACCGCACCGAAGAGCTGGATGCAGCGCTGACGCGCGAACGCGCTTCGCTGGAGATCTACCGCAACTTCGCCGCCATGGTCTCGCATCAGTTTCGCACGCCGCTGGCGGTGATCGATTCCGGTCTGCAACGCCTGATCCGGCGAGGCGGCAGCGCCGATCCGGATGAGATCGGCGAACGCGCCACCCGCGCGCGCGGCGCTGTGGCGCAACTGGTGCGGCTGGTGGAAAGCATTCTTGATGCGGCGCGCCTTGATGCCGGCCAGATGACCCGCAATGCGCACCAGCTTGATATTGCAGAGCTGGTGAAGACCATTGTCTCACGTGAAGGTCAAAGCCTTTCTCCGGTCCATATAGAAACCGGGGCCACGCCCGCCAATGTCACCGGAGATGCCACCCAGATCGAGCATATCCTGCTCAACCTTCTGACCAACGCCCGCAAATATACAGGGGCGGGCCTGCCGATCCGCGTCACCATCAGCGCGGAGGACGGGCAGGTGCAGGTCACGGTGGCGAACCGGGGCCGGATCGTTGCCAAAGACCGGCCGCATGTCTTTGATCGCTACTATCGCGGCGGCGGAGTCGAGGGGATCGGCGGCATCGGCCTTGGCCTTTACATGGCGCGCAGCCTGGCGCGGATCCAAGGTGGTGATCTGGCTTTGCTGGATCCGCCCGAGGATGGAAACGTGGATGAGGTGGTCTTTGCGCTTACCCTTCCCGCAACCGACCCGGAAAGGAGCGACAATGCGAGGATCTGACGATAAAGGGTTGATCCTTTGCATCGACGATGAGGTCGACCTGCTGCGTGATCTGGCCGAGGAACTGCGCGAGGCAGGCTATGGCGTGATCGAGGCCAGCAACGGGGCCGAGGCTCTGGATCAGCTGGAGGAGGTGCAGCCGGACCTGATCCTTTGCGATATCTCGATGCCGGGGATGAATGGCCACGCGTTGCTGCAAGCGGTGAAGGCTGCGGGCGGAAGCAATGCGGCGGCACCCTTTGTCTTCCTGACCGCGCTGGCGGAACGGGAACAGATCATCGAGGGTAAGCGCCTCGGTGCCGACGATTATCTGATCAAGCCGATCGACTATGACCTGATGCTGGCCACGGTCGAGGCACGGCTGCGCCAGATCCGGCTCTGGCCCGCGCGGGCGGCCATCCCCATACCATGGGCTGCTTCTGACCGGCCCGAGGCGCTGGCGGTTCTTGATCTGCTGGCGGTCGGCGTCATCCTGACCGATGCCGGGCGCCGGGTGCATTTCGTGAATGCGGCGGCCAGAGGCATCCTGCAAGATACGGGCGCGCTCATCACCGAAGGGGCGCTCAGCGCCACAGACGACAGCGAAAGCCGGAAGCTCGGATCATGGCTGCAGCAGATCGCGCAGGAGGGGCCGGACAGCGGTGTCAGCCCGCTCGCCCTGCCCTGCCCGGACGGAGAGCGAAGCCTTTCTCTGCTCGGAGTGCCGTTTCAGGCGAATGGACACGCGGCCCGGATCGCGATCTTTCTCGGCGACCGCCAGAAGCCGCCGCTGCCGCGCGCCGAGACGCTTTCCGCGCTCTATGGCCTGACCCCGACCGAGGCCCGGATTGCGCTGCTTCTCGCCAGTGGAGACAAACCGGCAGCCATTGCGACCGCCCTCGGCGTCTCTGCAACCACCGTCGCCTTCCATCTGCGCAACATATTCGAGAAGACGGGTGCAGACCGGCAGGCGACGCTGGTCGGTATCCTCTTCGCTTGCCCGGCGATATCGGAAGCGTCATCGCTTCCTGTTGCCGAGGTCAATCGAACAGACCGCTGCGGCACCGAGTGAACGTCCGGACGTTTGCTCAATGTTTTCCTGCTCCTTCAAGCAGTTTCAGAAAAGCCTGCCTCACATCTTGCGGTAGCGCAAAATATGCCTTTAGCAGGTCGCTGAAATAGTCGCTGAGCCGGAACGCTTTCCCGTCATCGGGTCCGGTTCGACTGATGGGTCATGTCTGTCGGCGCGTCCACGGCTCGCTTCTGTGTCCATGTTTCCCTTCATGCCCCCAGCGAAGGCCTCCAGGAGCCGCAGGATCTGGACATATTCGCGCCGCCCCTGGCGGTTCATCCGCACCTCCATCAGGCGGCGCAAGGTGGCGAACTCCTCCGGCAGGTCCCAGCCCTGCAACGGGGCCGCCTGATCCAACGCGTTGATCTTCTGCTCGATCAGCGGAAGGTAATGAATCGGGTCGAAGACGAGTTCATCGCGATCCCAGCATCGGGGATGCGGGCGATCACCTCACCGCGGCAGCCGATCACCACCTCATGGATGTATCCCCGGATCCAGACATCCTGATGGCCGTGCGCGACCGGCACCGAGTAATCATTGGTCTTGTAGCGCACCAGAGATTGCGACGAGACCCGGCCATTGTCCTGGTCGCAGGCATCGAACGGCGCCGCCGGGAGGGCGCGCATCCCAGCAAGGTCACGTTGCAATCTCTCGCCGATCGTCTCGCTTTCGCCCCGCAGGACGGCACGCTGACGTTTGAGGCATTGTTCCTCCAGCCAGAGGTTGAACGCCTCCCAAGTGTCAAACGCCGGCATCGGCACCATGAAGTTGCGCCGCGAGTAGCCCACCAAGCCTTCGACATTGCACTTATCGTTGCCCTTGCCAGGCCGGCCATAGCGATCCCGGATCAGGTAATGCGACAGGAACCCGCTGAACAGTGATGCCCGCTTGCGCGTCCCGTCCGGCAGGATCTTTGCCACCAGGCACCGGTCGTTGTCGTAGAGCACAGACTGGGGAACCGCGCCGAAGAACGCGAAGGCATGGATGTGGCCATCCACCCAGGCCTCGGCCACTGCTGCAGGATAAGCCCGGACATAACAGCCATCGCTGTGCGGGAGGTCCAGAACGAAGAAGTGCGCCTTCTGCTCAACACCACCGATCCGGACCAAAGCCTCGCCGAAGTCGGCCTGAGCGTGACCCGGCGGATGCGACAGCGGCACGAACACCTCCTGGCCACGTCGTTCCCGCTCCCGGATGTAGTCTTCGATGATCGTATAGCCGCCGGTGAAGCCACACTCATCGCGAAGCCGGTCAAACACCCGCTTCGCTGTATGCCGCTGCTTGCGCGGCATCGTTCGGTCCGCTTCCAGCCAGCCATCGATGATCGGGAGGAACGGATCGAGCTTAGGACGTCGGATCTCCGCCTGACGTCGATAACCCGGCGGAACCGAAAACGACATCATCTTCCGAACCGTGTCCCGCGACACGTTGAACACCCGCGTCGCTTCCCGCTGACTCATGCCATCCGCACAAGCCTGACGAACTCTCAGATATAGCTCCACGCTGTAAATCCCCACGCCCTCCCTGCAAACGCAGAAAGGGAAAAGTGGACGACTTTTAAACCGCCCGCAGCCGCATCATGCCGCCGCTTCCGTGGACGAATTTCGCACCGCCGTTCTCATACTCAAAGGGCGCAGGTAATGAAGCCCTGCACCCCTTGTATGACATCGCAATCTACTTAGGCAGATCTTAAGTTCTGACTCAATGGGCCTGCTAATAGGACATTCTCTAGAAAATAGTCCTACCGGGGCGCGCCAATTGGCTGGATATAGGTCACGATCGAGTTTGAGGGCAGTTCCAACGCCTCTGCGATGGCCTGCCGGTTGGCTGCGCCACCAATCAGGCAGGTGCCCAAGGCTTCGGCAACGCAGGCCAGATAGACATTTTGCGCTGCGACTGCTGCATTGACATGCGCACCCACAGCCAGAGCCTGATCGTCAGCACCTTCTGCGGCTGCGCGCAACTTTTCGCCGTCCGAGACGTAAATCAGCAGGGCGGGTGCACGCGATACAAAGGCGCTGTCCGAGGAAATCGCCCGGATATCCGTATCGCTTACCTTGTCCAGGGTGTTCGTCTCATGGGCATGTCTGAACAGCCCCTCGGCGGTCGCGAGGTAGATCACTGTATCATGCCCCGACCGCCAGGAAGGCGCGGTCTGGCCGCCGCTGTCCGGTCGGTTCACGCCGTTTGCTGCCCAAAGCAGCCGCAACAGGGCATCCTGCGCCACAGGGGCCGAGCCGAAACGTCGCACGGATTGGCGGCCCTCAAGCGCTGCTTGAAGTGTCACATCCCCGATGGCGGCGGATGCTGGAACGACGGTGGCGGCCAGCGCCATTGGGGCTGCGGCGGATGTCGCCAGAAAGCGACGGCGGTTCAGGTCATTCATGGCTTTCTCTCCTCTTTGAAACTGTTCAGCGCCACTGCAGTGACAGCGCACGCAGCACATCGGTACGGCTGACCTGTCCGAGTAGCCTGCCTTCTTCGACCACCGGGAAGCGGCGGAAGGCGGACTTGACGAACCGCTCCGCGGCAGAAACGAGATCCAGATTTGCGTCAAAGACCTCAAGTTCAGTCGACATCAGATCGGCAACCGTGCCGCCCCATTCTTTGTAATAGGCGGCGGAAAGCGCAGCTTTCAGACCATCGCGCTTTGAGAGTACCCCCACGAGATTGCCTTCGTCGTCCAGGACGCATGCGCCGGAAACTCCGGCATCGAGCAGGGTCGTGATGGCACGGATGATCTCAGTCTCCGGGCTCAGGGTGACCAGGTCGGTCACCATGTAATCCCTGACGCGGGCGATCGTGTCACTCATGCTTGTCCCCCTTTCTTTTCGGGCAGGCGTGACAGGCGTTCTGACAGGCAAGCCCGCCGCACGATCCCCTGATCGGCGTACGCCGGAACATGACGCCCAAGCTCAGCCCCAACATGGCAAGAGCAAAGATCAGTAATGTGAACACCAGTGTCTGCATCGCCGGCTCCTATCTTATCAGACGTGCGGCGAATGCCGCGTTATGGCGTGCGCGTAACCCATTGCCGTCGCGGATCAGGAAAAGCGCCCCAAGGTTCTGGGCCTCTGCAAAGGCGATCCCTTGGTTTTCGCCCATCACCATCAGCGCGGTCGCCATCGCATCGGCGCGCATCGCATCGGGGGCAATGACGGAAACCGAGGCGATGCCGTTCGACACCGGTTGCCCGGTTGCAGGGTCAATCACATGCGACCAGCGCCGCCCGCCATGATAGAACCCGTTGATGGCATCGCCCGAGGTCGCCACGGCATTTGAGGACAGGCGGATGCGGCTATGCACACTGCCCGTCAGCGGATTGAGGATACCAACGGGCCAATTGCCATAGGCACGGATTTCGCCGCCGATTTCGACGATGAAATCATCTGTTTCCTGCGCCAGTATGTCCGTCAGTTTGTCCACTGCAAAACCTTTAGCGATGCCGCAAAGATCAAGCGTTACCGGCGCGTCGGCTGTCAGCTGGCCCCCCTCGCAGCGGATGGCCTGCCACGCGCCTGCGCGGAATGTGCCCCGGATTGGGCCAAAGCCATAGCGATGCACGGCGGGACCCACGCTGGGGTCGCAGGCTCCGCCGCTCGTAGCAGCCACCGCTAGTGCGGCCCGCGTCACATGTTCGAAATCCACAGAAACCGAAATCGTCCGTAATCCGGTATTGAAGCGTGACAGGGCGCTATCCGGGAGAAAGGGGCTCATCTCGGTATCTATGGCGGTAAGAGCGGTGCGAATGCGGTCGGTAATGGCAACCGGATCGCGTAGCACTGCAGAAATGACGGTCCAGGTGGTGCCGAATGCACGCCCCGAAAGACGGGTTCGGCTGCCTGCGAATGCCGGCAGCGGCAGGCCAGCAAGGGCGATCCCGAACAATACGCTGCGGCGGGTCGGTCGCATCGGCTCAGATCCCGAAATCGTCATTGTGAATGTCCTCCGGTTCGACACCGCAATCGTCCAGCACGGCTCGCACCGCTTGGATCATCAGGGGCGGGCCGCAAAGATAGTATTCGCAATCCTCGGGGGCAGAGTGATCCTTCAGATAACTGACATAGGCCACGTCATGCACGAACCCGGTGGCGCCTTGCCAGTCGTCACCTCTTGAGGGTTGCGACAGTGCGGGCGTCCAGCGGAAATTCGGATGTTGCCGGGCGAGTTCTTCGAACTCATCGGCATAGAACAGCTCTGCCTTTGAGCGAGCCCCATACCAGAAGCTGATCTGACGCCCGGTCCCGGCGCTAAGCTGTTCATGGATCATCGCCCGCAATGGTGCCATGCCGACGCCGCCGCCGATAAAGACCATCTCTTTTTCCGTGTCTTGCACGCGGAATTCGCCGTAGGGACCAGCGATTTCGACCACATCCCCCGGCTTCAAACCGAACAGCCATGACGAAACAATCCCGGGCGGCACATCTGGATTTCCGGGTGGCGGCGTTGCCAGCCGGATGTTCAGTACGACCGAACCCTCGTCCTGCGGACGTGAGGCGACCGAATAGGCGCGCGAGACCGGCGCTGCGGACTGTGCCACAAGATCAAGGATGCCCAGCCGTTCCCATTCCTCACGGAACGCTGCGGGCTGGTTGATATCGGAATAGGCGCGACGATAGGTAGGGGCGGTCACCTGAACGAAGTTTCCCGCTTGGAAATCGAATGAGGCACCTTCGGGCAGAGCCAGGGCGATTTCGCGGATCAGGGGCGTCAGACTGGTAATGCTAGTTACGCGGCAGATATGGCTGACCGAACCCAGCACGTCCTCGGGTACGTTTACGGCCATATCTCCGCGCACCGTAACCTGACAAGCCAGCCGCACGCCTGCTCGCAGATCTGCAGGGGAAAGCCGCGCAGTCTCGGTCGCCAGCGGCCCCTGCGTGCCGGTGACGCCCGAGACCCGGCATAGGCCACAGGTGCCCTGTCCGGCACAGCCAGATGGGACAGGCACGCCGGCCCCGTTCAGCAGGTCTAGCAGTTTCTCGTTACTTTGCCCGTCGATCCGGCGCTGGCCGTTCAGGGTGAGCACCACTGGGCGTGAGGGCAGCAGCTGGGCGCGGGCTTTCTGTAAGGCCCAGGCCAGCAGGATGGTCAGCCCGGTCAGAAATATCAGGGCGAACAGGATCTCGGTCACGGCAGACTGACCCCCACGAATGCGGAAAAGCCCATCGACATGATCCCGGCGACTATGAAGGCGGCGCCAAGCCCTTCGAGCCCACGCGGCATATCAGCATAGCGCAGCCGCTCGCGAATGGCGGCAAATGCGGTGATCGCAAGCGCCCAACCAATGCCGGTGCCGATACCGTACACCGTGCTTTGCGTCAGATCGTAGTCACGCTCGACCATGAAAAGACTACCGCCAATGATCGCGCAGTTGATGGCCAGCAGCGGTAGATAGATCCCCATGGCGGCATGCAGCGCGGGCGCATAACGGTCCAGAACCATTTCCAGCACCTGTACCATAGCGGCGACGATGCCTAGAAAGGTAATCAGTCGCAGGAAGTTCAGATCGAGATCGCCAAATCCGACCCATGCCAGCGCGCCGGGTGCCAGTACCCACGCGTAAAGCAGGTGATTGAGAGGCACCGACAGACCCTGCACCACGATCAGCGAGATGCCGACGCCAAAGGCAGTCTTCACCTGCCGTGACACCGCAAGAAAGGTGCACATGCCTAGGAAGAACGACAGTGCGAGGTTTTCCTCAAAAATGGAACGCTGGAAGAGGTCGATCATGACGATGCCTCCGATCCGGTATCGCGTGGGGCGAAATCAGGTTTTTCGGCCAGTCGCCCGCGCCAGCTGCGCAGGGCCCAGACCAGGAGGCCAAGTATGATGAACGCCGAAGGGGCCAGCAGCATTAGTCGCAGCGGCACGAACCAGCCGCCCTGCGCCTGAGTGATCAGGATCTGTGTGCCGAACAGGCTGCCTGCGCCGAACAGCTCGCGGATGAAGGCCACGCTCATCAGCACGAGCGAATAACCAAGCCCATTGCCAAGCGCGTCGATCATCGAGGGCAACGGCGGGTTATGCATAGCATAGGCCTCTGTCCGACCCAGAACTATGCAGTTGGTCGCGATCAGCGACACGAAAACCGTCAGCCGCTGGCTCATGTCATGGGCGAATCCCTGCAACAGCAGATCGGCCAATATCACCAGTGTTGCGATGATCGTCAGTTGCACGATGATCCGGATCTGGTTCGGAATATGGCTGCGCAGGGCCGAGATGAGGCCCGCCGCCAGAGTCACCACCACGGTCAACGCGACCGACATGGTCAGCGCCGTCGCCATCGAGGTCGTCACCGCCAGCGCCGAGCAGATGCCGAGGATATGGACGGCGACCGGATTCTTGTCGATCAGCGGATCGGTCAGTTGCTTCACAGCCCGGCCTCCCCTTTGCGCAGATTGTCCATGAAGGGGTCTGATGCCGGAGAGTGCAGAATCCTACGCTAAGGCCGTTTGGTCATCTTTTGGGCCACCTGTATTCACCGGTGAGAAGGATGTGCGCCCACCCGAGGGGTGAAATATGCGCCAGAAGGTTTGCTGAGCAGTCCAAACCATCACTGCGGCGACTATCGACAGCGTGACCGAGATGTCTGGTGTTCCAGTAAATGATGATGGCGGCGAGGAGGTTCAGCCCGGCCATTCGGAAGTGCTGGCCTTGGGCTGTTCGATCACGGATTTCACCTTGGCGCCCTATGCGCAGGGCGTTTTTCAGCGCATGATGCGCTTCGCCCTTATTCAGGCCGATTTGGGCACGGCGTTGCATGTCGGCATCCAGCAGCCAATCGATGATGAACAGCGTCCGTTCGATCCGGCCGATTTCGCGCAATGCGACCGCAAGTTCATGCTGTCGGGGATATGCAGCGAATTTTCGCAAGAGTTGGCTTGGCGGCATCGCGCCCGCCACCATGGTGGCCGCTGCGCGTAGGATGTCGGGCCAGTTCGAGCTGATGACAGGTTCCCTGACCTTGCCGCCGATCAACCCCTTCAATTCTTTCGGGCAGGATGCCGGATTGAAGAGGTAGAGGCGCTTGGATGGCAGATCCCGGATGCGGGGGATGAACTGAAAGCCCAGAAGGGCAGTGACGGCGAAGACGTGGTCGGTAAAGCCGCCCGTGTCGGCATACTGTTCGCGGATTTTCTGACCTGCGTCTGTCATCAACAGGCCGTCCAGGATGTAAGGGGCCTCGTTCACCGTGGCCGGGATGGTCTGGGTGGCGAAAGGGCCGAACTGGTCAGAGACATGGGTATAGGCTTTCAGACCGGGTTCATGGCCGTATTTGGCGTTGATCAGGTTCATCGCCTCGCCCTGGCGCGTGGTCGGGAAGAATTGCCCGTCGCTCGAAGCGGTCTGCCCTGCGCCCCAAAACCGGGCCATCGGCAAGGCAGATTGACCTTCGATCACCATGGCCAAGGCGCGTGCCATCGCCTCGCTTTCCACATGCCAGCGCGACAAGCGCGAGAGCTGGAAATAATCATGGGTGTTCGTGGCCCCAGCCATTTTGCTGAGGCCAAGGTTCAGCCCCTCAGCCAGCAGCACGTTCAACATGCCGACCCTGTCTTTGCATGGAACGCCGGTGCGCAGATGGGTGAAGGCCTCGGTAAAGCCGATCTCGTCATCCACTTCGAGCAGGAGGTCTGTGATCCTGATCTCTGGCAGGCGGTTGTAGAGATCGAGCACCATGGCATCGGCCTCTTCGGGGACAGCGGCCGTCAGACGGTCGATCTTGAGCACGCCATCTTCGATAGAACCTCCCGGAATGGCACCCGCCCTGGCGGCGCGGGCCAGTCGTTCCAAGCCATCTGCTAGGCGAGATTTTCGATCCGCGAGCCAGAGCTCCGGTTCAAACGGCATGGCCAGTTTTGGCGTGGCCCTGGCAACTTCCGTCGGAACCAGCGCGTCCTTGAGATCACCATACCGGCGGGAATGTGCGAGCCAGATGTCGCCGGCACGGAATGCGTCGCGTAGGTGGCACAGGACCGCCACCTCCCAAAGCCGGTTCCCATCGTCGTGATTCAAGTGTCGATGCCATTTCGAAGCCCGGCGCAGAAAGGTCAGTGGCCGGGTAGTTGTCGTTTCCGTACCCGCGACGATGTCGGCGGCGGCAAGCAACGGTTCGGCCACCGGGGCCGCCTGAATATCGAGCGCCCGGAGCATGCGCGGCGCATAGCGTCGGAAGCGATGATACCCGTGAACAACATGTGCCAGTGGATCAGCCGCCAATGTGTCGGTCAGTTGGGCGGCGGTGGAAACAAGCCCCCTCAGCGATGACCAGCCTCCGGCGTTTTGAATGGCCTCGATCAGGGAGGCCTGATCTTCATGTGCTTCCAGCAGAGCTGATCCAAAATTTGAGAAGCCCTGCAAGGTGTCTTTCAAAGCAGCCTTGGCGTCATCTGCCCGAGCATCGCATACGCGTTTCGCCTCGCGCCACGTCTTCCCCACAATCCGGTCATGGCTTTCGACCACGGCATCGGCAATGGCACTGCGCCATTCCAGAGCGCAGACCGCGAGGATGGCAAGGCGGCGGTCGCCGGAGATATCCCGCAGATCTCCGGCGAAGTAACGTTCACCTTGCCGTCGGAGGCGCGCGATACGGTGGGGCGGCACACCCGACAGGACGGTTCGGTCCACGGCCATGGTCTGCAAGAATTCCAACCGGCCGAGCAGCCGGTTCATGTCGGCCGAGTTCTGGCCCACCTCAAACTGGCGCAGCCAGACAAAGCGGGTGACAGAACCGTCCGCCATTTCCGTCAGCAAGGCGTCAAGTCGGCTGCACATCTCATCATCCAGCCGGTCGGCAATCCGAGCGTCGATCCGTCGCTCTGCAGCAACGAGTGCATCCGCGCAAAGGCGTTCGATAACCGTGATCCCTGGGAGAATGGTCTGGGTCGCCCGGCATTGTTCCACGAAACGCCGCGCCAAGTCCTCGTTCGACCGGGCAGTTTCGGCTGTTCTCTCCAGCCAGGCCTTCAGGTCGCGCGATCCTCGGCCAGTGAACATCTTGTAGCTATAGAGATCCCGCAGGGCCGCCAGATGTTCATGACGCGTTTCTTCGCGGCTTGCATATCCAGCCAGATCGTCTGACTTCAGCCCAAGCTGTGCAGCCAGGAAGCGCGTGATCTCCATTGGAATGACCTCGCCCGGGGTCAACAACCGACCGGGATAGCGCAATGCGCAAAGCTGGAGAGCAAACCCAAAACGATTGTGGGGGCGGCGGCGGGCGCGGATGATTTCCAGATCGTCGTCCGCAAGGATGTAGTGGCGCAACATCGCCGTTTCATCGATCGGAAGATCAAAAAGTACTGAGCGCTGACGCTCGGTGAGGATAGTACGATGCGCCATATTTCTTTTGCTTTCTACATATGGTTTGCGTATTGATGATTAAGATATTGAATAAGGAATTGTTCGGATGGCCGAAAGCGCGCCGCTTTCCAGAACACCTCAAACGAACGTTTGTGAAACATGCTGATCGGCTATGCGCGGGTTTCGAAAGCTGACGGCAGCCAGTCCCTCGACTTGCAACGAGATGCATTGATCGCGTCCGGCGTCGAGGAGGACCAGATCTACTCAGATCTGGCGTCCGGCAAGAAGGATGACCGATCCGGTCTGGAGGCCTGCCTCAAAGCATTGCGTGAGGGGGATGTGCTGATCGTGTGGAAGCTCGACCGCTTGGGGCGCAGCCTCCACCACCTTGTCAAAACCGTCAGCATGCTGTCCGAGCGTGGCGTTGGCCTCAAAGTTCTCACCGGGCAAGGGGCGCAGATTGACACAACGACTGCGGCTGGAAGGCTTTCATTCGGCATCTTTGCTGCGCTTGCCGAATTTGAAAGCGAGTTGATCCGCGAACGCACGATGGCGGGGCTCCAAGCCGCCCGCGCGCGCGGCCGAAAGGGAGGAAGAAAGTTTGCGCTGACGAAAGCGCAGGTCCGCATGGCTCAGGCCGCAATGGCTAGCCGCGACACATCGGTTTCAGAACTCTGTAAGGAATTGGGGGTCAAACCGGTCACACTCTACCGATATGTCGACCCGAACGGCAATCTACGCGATTACGGGAAACGGGTTCTCAGCGCTTAGCGTAGGATTCTGCACTCTCCGGCATCAGACCCCCCTCAGATCGAACACTGCCCAGAGGGTCCCCGTCACCGCGATGCAGAGAAAACCGCCCGCCACTGGCTCCGGGATCGAATAGCGGCGCAGGAGGTCAAGGTTCAGCGTCAGGATCTTGCCTGCGATCAGCAGGACCACGGCGAGATTGAAAGATAGGAAGGGATGTACCGAAAAGAAGGACACGCGGTCGGGCCTGTCATGATATTATCAACTGTTGTTGATTTTTTGCTTTGCCCCGGATCCCCGCCCCGGTCAAGGGCGGGTCGATGCGCTTGCCTCAGGCGGTGGTGTGAAATCCATTATCGGCATAGATCACCGATCCGCTCATCGGGCTCGCGGCCTCGGTGGCCAGAAAGGCCGCCAGCGCGCCGATCTCTTCAATGCTCACCAGTTTGCCGGAAGGCGTGCGAGCGCGAACCTCATCCATCAGCGCATCGAACCGCCCGATCCCCGAGGCGGCGCGGGTTTTGACCGGACCGGTGGAAAGCGAATAAGCCCGGATCCCCTCACCTGCCAGATCGGCGGCGGTATAGCGGACCGAGGCCTCCAGCGCGGCCTTGACCGGACCCATGAGGTTGTAATTCTCCACCACCCGATCCGCGCCGTAAAAGCTGACGGTGATCAGCGCACCACCCGCCCGCATCAAAGGCCGCGCCAGCCGCGCCATGCGCAGGAAGGAATGGCAGGAGACATCCATCGCCGTCGCAAATCCCTCGGCCGAAGCATTGACCACGCTGGTCTGCAGGTCCTCTTTTGGCGCGAAGGCAATGGCATGCAGAAGAAAGTCGAGCCGCCCCCATTCGGCGGTGATACGGTCAAACACCGCTTCCAGCTGGCCCGGCTCGCGCACATCGCAAGAGAGCAGCAAGTCTGCGCCCACCTCTTCGGCCACCGGCGCCACCCAGGGCCGCGCTTTTTCATTCAGACAGGTCAGCGCCAGCTCTGCCCCTGCCGCGCGAAAAGCCCGGGCGCAGCCGGCGGCAATGCTCACCTCATTCGCCACACCGACCACGAGGCCGCGTTTGCCCGTCAGATCAATCATGTCTCTGTTCCCTCGCTTGCTGCTTCGCGGGCGATGATGCTTTCCTCATCGGTCGGAATGACGAGGAGTTTCACGCGGCTGGTTGCCTTGCTGATCCGACGCAGACCCGCCGCATTGGCCTTTGGGTCAAGATCGGCCCCCACCCATGCCAGACGCGCGGCCACGCGGGCGCGGATGTCGGGCTGGTGTTCACCGATCCCTGCGGTGAAGACGATGGCATCGATGCCGCCCATGCTGGCGGCCAGCCGCGCCACCTCGCCCGCGATGCGCAGGCAAAAGAGGTCGATTGCCTCCGCAGCCTCGGGGCGCGGACTGGCCATCAGCTCACGGCTGTCAGCCTCGAACCCCGACACGCCAAGAAGGCCGCTTTCACGGTAAAGCATGGACTCGACCTGTTTCAGGCTTTGCCCCATTTCGCCCATCAGATGCAGGATCACGCCGGGGTCAAGTGCGCCGGAACGTGTCGCCATCGGGATGCCGTCGAGCGTCGAGAACCCCATTGAGCTGTCGATGCTGATGCCGGCATGAATGGCGCAAAGACTGGCGCCGCTGCCCAAATGCGCGGCAACGACCTTCGCCTCAGGCCCCAGATCGCCCAGCTGTCCGGCGATATAGTGGTAGGACAGCCCGTGAAAGCCGTAGCGCTTGATCCCCCGGTCATAAAGCGCGCGCGGGATCGCAAAGCGGCGCATCAGGGGCGGGTTGGTCGCGTGAAAGGCCGTATCGAACGAGGCCGTCTGCGGCACGTCCGGGTAAAGCGCCCGCATTACCCGGATCAGCGCGAGGCTTTGCGGCTGATGCAGCGGCGCCAGCCTCGCCAGCGCGTCGATCTGCGCGATCACCTGATCGGTGATCCGCGCCGGGCCTTTGAAGACATCGCCACCATGCACCACGCGGTGCCCGATGACGGCGAGCCGCGACAGATCGAACTGCTCTGCCAGCCAGGCGAAGGCCTGGTTCAGCACCGCCGTCAGGTCGCCGGGATCAGCGGTGATCGGGCCAGTCAGGGTCTCACCATCCCGTTTCAGGCGGATCGCAAAAGGCTCATCGCGGAAGTCGATCACGCCCGAGGCCAGCGGGCGCGGCCCGGCGATCTCCAGCGCGTAAAAGCCCAGTTTGATGGTCGAAGACCCGGCATTGAAGGTCAGGATCAGATCGCGGGTCATGCATTCGCCTCCGCCTTGCGGATCGCGACCAGTTTCGCCAGCGCGGCCGAGGCGATACGGGCCGACAAAGGATCGGCGCGGCTGGTCAGCACGATCGGCACCCGCGCGCCCAGCACCAGCCCCGCCGCCGTCGCCCCTGCGAAATAGATCAGCTGTTTTGCCAGCATATTCCCGGCCTCAAGATCCGGCACCAGCAGGATATCGGCCTCTCCTGCCACCTGCGAGACAATGCCCTTGGTCGCCGCCGCCTCCGGGCTGATCGCATTGTCAAAGGCCAGCGGCCCGTCGACAAGCGCGCCGGTGATCTGGCCGCGTGCGGCCATCACCGTCAGCGCGGCCGCGTCCAGTGTCGCGGGCATCATCGGGTTGACGGTCTCGACCGCCGCCAACACCGCGACCTTCGGCTGATCGCGCCCCAGAAGCCGCATCAGATCGACCGCATTCTGGCAGATGTCGCGCTTCTGCTCCAGGGTCGGCGCGATATTGATCGCGGCATCTGTCACGATCACCGGCTTGCCATAGGCGGGCACATCCATAGCGTAGACATGGCTGATACGGCGTTCAGTGCGCAGGCCCCCGGTCTTCGAGACCACCGCCGCCAGCAACTCATCGGAATGCAGGCTGCCCTTCACAAGCACCTGCACCTCACCGCTCGCCGCGAGTTCCACCGCCCGCGTCGCCGCCGCATGGCTGTGCTCCGTCTCCTCGATCCGGAAGCCATCGAGCGAGACCCCGGCCTCCACTGCGGCTGCGTGGATCTTTGCGCCGGGACCGATAAGAACCGGATCCAGCAGCCCCTCATCCCTCATCTCGACCGCGCCCAGGATCGCGGATTTCGAACAGGGATGCACCACCGCCGCCCGCACCGGCGGCAGGGCCCGGGCCTCTTCGATAAAGCCCTGCCAGCGTCCTTTCGGCAAGATGACCGCCTCGGGAAGGTGCCCGGGCACCCAGGTCAGTTGCTCAACCGGCGCCAGCACCAGCGCTTCGCCCGAAAGCACCACCTCGCCACGCTGATTGCGGGCGGTGGTCGCAAGGCGGACACGGTTCTTACCCTCGATCAGTTCGACCACCTCGACCTCGGCGGTGACAGTATCGCCAGGCGCGACCGGTTTCAGAAAGCGGATCTGCTGGTCGAGATAGATCGTCCCCGGCCCGGGCAGGCGGGTGCCAAGCACCCCCGAGATCAGCGCAGCCGTCCACATGCCGTGGATTACCACATGACCAAAAGGCCCATGCGCGGCGAAGCCGGGATCGAGATGGGCGGGGTTCGCATCACCCGAAACGGCTGCGAACAGCGCGATATCCTCGGGGCCGACATGGCGACTGAGGCTGGCACGGTCGCCGATCTTCATCTGGTGGAACAGATGGTTGGTGAGGTTATGGCTCATCATATCACCTTTGAAAAACATACGTGCCGGGCGCATCAGCCAGCGCCTTACCCGTGGCGGGCGGCGCTGCGGGCGCGGAGGAATGTGCGGCAAGCCAGGCCTGCCAGGGGGTCCACCAGGACCCCTCGGTGGGAGTATTGGCGTCGCTCCAGACCTCGGGCGGCAAAAGCGCATCGCCATGGGCGCGGGTCGCCAGCCGGAAGCTTCGGCGCGGATGGCCGGGAGGAGACACGATCCCCGCATTATGCCCGCCCGAAGTCAGCGCGAAAGTCACCTCGCAATCGGTGAACTGGTGGATCTTATAGACCGATTTCCAGGGCGCGACGTGATCGCGCTCGGTCCCGACCGCAAAGACCGGCACCCGGATGTTTTGCAACAGAACCGGCTGACCCCCGGCGGTGAAGCGGCCCGAGGAAAGCTCGTTTTCCAGATAAAGCCTGCGCAGATATTCGGCATGCATGCGGTAAGGCATCCGGGTGCTGTCGGCATTCCAGGCCATGAGATCAGTCATCTCCGCCCGCTCGCCCATCATGTAATCGCGCACCATCCTGGACCAGACGAGATCATTCGAGCGCAACAACTGAAACGCCCCGGCCATCTGATCGGCGGAAAGATAGCCGCGGTTCCACATTATGCTTTCAAGGAAATGCAGCTGGCTCGGGTCGATGAACAGCGCCAGCTCGCCCGGTTCGGTGAAATCGACCTGCGCGGCGAGCAGCGTCAGCGAAGCGAGGCGCGCGTCCCCCTGCCCCGCCATCTCGGCCGCCGCAATCGACAGCAAGGTGCCGCCCAGACAATAGCCGGTGGCATGGATTTTCTGATCGGGCACCAGGCGGGTGATCTCATCAAGCGCCGCCATCACGCCTTGTTGCCGGTAATCCTCCAGCGTCAGATCGCGGTCCTCTGCGCCCGGATTGCGCCAGGAAATCGCGAAAACCGTATGGCCCTGCGCCACCAGCCAGCGGATCAGCGAGTTTTCCGGGCTGAGGTCGAGGATATAATATTTCATGATCCAGGCCGGCACAATCAGCACCGGCTCGGGATGCACGGTTTCGGTCACGGGCGTGTATTGGATCAGTTCGATCAGATGATTGCGGAAGATCACCTTGCCCGGCGTTACCGCCACATCGCGGCCCGGCGTGAAGGCATCGGCCCCCTCGGGCGGCGCGTGCGAGATCTGGCGGGTCGTGTCTTCCAGCCAATTCTGCCAGCCCTTCACAAGGTTCATGCCACCCGTGGCCCAGGTCCGCGCCAGCACCTCGGGATTGGTGAAAGGATTGTTCGAGGGCGAAAACATATCGAGCATCTGCTTCGCAGCAAAGGACACCACATCCTCGTGGTGCTTCGTGACGCCAGGCACCTCATGGGTGACGTTATGCAGCCATTGCTGTTGCAGCAAAAACGCCTGCGACATCCAGCTGAAAGGCGGTTTCGCCCAGGCCTCATCTGCGAAACGGCGGTCGCCTGGCAATGGCATGATCACCGGCGCGGCCCCGGGATCCATCGCGGAAGACATCAGATGCGCCAGCAGGCGCTGCCATTTACGCCCCGCCTTGACGCCAAGTTCCGCCTGCTTGCCGGGTGCCTGGGCCAGATGAAAGGCCCAGTCGGCATAAGCCATCATCAGTGAACCGGGCGAAATGCCCCCCGTAAGCTGGCCCGAAAGCGCCTCGCGGATACGGTCAAAGGCCTGGAAGGCCTCGATGCCGAGAGCTTCCTCCGACGAAGTGTCCTGGCGGTCTGATTTCGGGGGAAGTGCCATCTCGCGTCTCCAGCTTTGCCGGCAGAGGTTAACACAGGGTTATCAACACATGTTGATCGAGATCAAAGAGTGTATGACTTTTCCTTTGCACACTCATTGCGTGTAGCACCCTATGCAGGAGACATATCGCAATGAGCAGTCAAACCGCTGCAGAAACCACCGCCGGGTTCAACAGTGACCCGCTGTCTCTTCCCCGTCAGATGCTTGAGGCCGCCCGGAAGAGCGCAATCCTCGCGCCGCAGATCTGGCAGGAAGGCTGTGCGATTTTGGCAGAGGCGGCAGATGAGCAGGCAAAGCTTCTGCATCTGCTGGCAAGCGCGGAATCGCCGGTCGCGACCTCGGCGATTGTGACGGATTACTGGCAAAACAGCGCGCAGCGCGGCTTTGAGGCGATGACGCGGTTGATGACGCTCGCGCCGAAATCGGCCTGACCGGCACCCGGTCACTCGGCCAGTGCTCCCCCTATACTATTGAGCGCGCCGCCGAACTGATTGAAGACGAAGGCCCCGGCCTGTCTGATTTCGCCGAATAACGTCACATCGGCTGCGGTTCCGGCCTCGCCGGAAATCAGGCCAACATAGCGGCT
This sequence comes from Paracoccus aminophilus JCM 7686, assembly GCF_000444995.1. Classification (NCBI taxonomy): domain Bacteria; kingdom Pseudomonadati; phylum Pseudomonadota; class Alphaproteobacteria; order Rhodobacterales; family Paracoccaceae; genus Paracoccus; species Paracoccus aminophilus. Next base: position 185,351 of record NC_022050.1, read on the forward strand.
ATGGGCGGGATCACGGGTCTCGACTTCGGTGATATCGATAATGCGAATGCCGCTCTCTACGGCGAGGCGCTGGATCGCCGGATCATGCACATCGGCAAGGCCAAGCCGCATCCGCCGTGCCGCCAGCCGGGAGGAGATCTTCAGCGCCGGATCATCCGATGCGACCAGAACCGTGATCGGATGCCGCATCTTTCCAACGCTCGCCATCTGAGCACGGAACAGGTCGATATCGATATCCGGCGCGGCGAGGATCAGCTCGATCCGATCCAGCACATCGCCCCGCCCGGCAAGGCGCAGCTGCACCAGTGTCTCCATCGTCAGCCGCGCGCCCATGCTATGGGCCAGCACCGGCACCGGTTTTGACACTGACCGGTCCTTTGTCAGAAGCCGCAGCAGATCGGCCAGCGCCGCGCGCGAGAAATCAGACGCATCACGATCAGCCAGGTAGGCGCCCGCATTGCCCGCCGAGGGCCAGGTGAAGAGGATCGGTTCCTCTTCCATATGTGCATCGACCGAAAGCTGCGCAGTGCGGAACAAGGCCTCGTGAAAGCGGGTGTTGAAGCCGTGGATATAAAGCCCAACCCCTTCGCGCGGCAGGCGCTTTGCGAAACCCTCGCGGCTGAGCGGTGTCTGGCTGCGCACCACAAAATTCCGGGCGGCGCTGCTGCTGCGATCCGGCCATTCGATCTGCCCCGGCTGATGCCCCGGCGGCACCGAGACTTCATAGGACAGCCAGCCCGGGCTGGCGGCGCGGGTGGCGCCATAGCTGCCGGGCGTCTGCGCCTCGGGCGCGCGGGTTGTCACGGCAAGAACCCTGACGATGCGGGCCCCCGCAGGAGGCTGTGAAGTGTCAGGGGTCAGAACCTCGGGCCCCGGACGGGAATTGCAGCCCGCAAGCGCCAAAGTCACGATCAGGAGTATCCGGGGTAGCATCCGGCCTCACCTCAGGAATTTACGGAACCGGATCAGCGCCAGCCGGAAGAGCACCACGCCGATCGCCGCCAGTGCAAGGAACTGCGGCCAGACCACATCCAGCCCCGCACCACGAAACAGGATCCCTTGCGAGAGGATGATGAAATGCGTGTTCGGAGCTGCGAGCATGATGGTCTGGATGATCTCGGGCATGGATTCCCTTGGCGTCATCGCGCCCGACAGCACCTGCAGCGGCAAAAGTGCCATCATGAGAAGAAGCGCGAATTGCGGCATCGACCCCGCAACGGTCGCAAGGAAAATACCAAGGCCGGTCATGGCGAAGACCATCAGCACCGCGCCCGCAAGAAACAGCAGGACGGAGCCCTGTACCGGCATCGCCATCAGCCCCTGCACCACCATGACCAGCGAAAAGGCGGAGCCCAGCAGCACCACCAGCCCCATCGACCAGATCTTCGAGAACATGATCTCGGTCGCGGTGACGGGCATGACCAGCAGATGCTCAACCGTGCCATGTTCCTTCTCGCGGATCAGCGCCGCCCCGGTCAGCACCAAAGACAGCATGGTGATCGACTGGATCACGCTGGAAATCGCCCCGAACCATTTCGGATCAAGCGAAGGGTTATAGCGCGCGCGCAGCGCCAGATCGACCGGCAGCGCGGTCGCGGCCCGGTAGCCTGCGACATATTCCGAGACCTCTGACGACACGATCTGCTGGATATAGCCGCCGCCGGTAAAGGCCTGGCTCATCCGTGTCGCATCGATATTCAGCTGGATCGCCGGGCTTTTCCCCGCCAGCACATCACGCGCGAAATCCGGCGGGATGTTCAGCGCGAAAGTGTCGAGGCCCTGATCCATCCGCTGATCCATCCCGGCCGTGGTGATCATCTGCGGTTCGACAAAATAAGGCGGGTAAAAGGCCGAGGTGATGCGCGAGGAGAGATGCGACTGGTCCTCATCCACGATCGAGATCGCGGCATTGGTCAGCGCCTCGGGCGCGGCATTTGACGAGGTCCAGACCGAAAGCGAGAAGGAATAGACGATCAGCACCAGCATCACCGGATCGCGCCAGAGCCCGCGCAATTCCTTGACGCCCAGATTGAAGGTGTTGCGCAGGTTCATCCGCCCCTCACTTCGCCTGTTTTTGCAGGAAAATCGCCGCCAGCCCAATGATCACCGGCACGGCGATCCCCATGGCCAGCATCGGCCCGGCCAGCTCCGCCAGCCCGAAGGCCTTGGAAAACGATCCGCGCGCGGCGGTGATGAACCAGGTCGAGGGGTAGATCTCACCCAGCACCCGGCCAAAGCCCGAAAGCGACGAGACCGGATCAATCAGGCCAGAATAGCTGACTGCCGGGATCATGGTCAAAAGCGCGGTGGCGAAAAGCGCCGCGACCTGGCTTGCGATAAAGACAGATACCAGAAAGCCAAGTGCCGTGGTCGCGGTGACATAGATCAGCGCCGAAAGGGTGAAGCCGAGGAAACTTCCGTTGAAGGGCACCGCAAAGAAGGTGACCGCCATCGCCATCATCAGGAAGAAGTTCAGCATGGCCAGCGCGATATAGGGAAGCTGCTTGCCGATCAGGAATTCCAGCCGCGTCACCGGGGTGACGTAGAAATTGATGATCGAGCCCAACTCGCGTTCGCGCGCGACCGACAGCGTGGTCAGGATCGCGGGGATCATCAGCAGCAATAGCGGGATGATCGCCGGCACCATCGCATTCAGGCTGCGCACATCGGGGTTGTAGCGGTAGCGGGTCACCAGATCGAAACTGCCGCTGGTCGCCGCATCGCCGTAAAGCTCGCGTGCCTGCCGCATGATCCAGTCGCCATGCATGCCCTGGACATAGCCCTGCACCGTATTGGCGCGGGTGGGGTTCGCACCGTCAAACCAGGCGCCGACCTGCACATTCCTGCCCGCCGCGATATCGGCGGCAAAGCCGGGCGGGATCTCGATCGCGAGCGCCAGTTCCCCCGACCGCATCCGGGCGTCGATCTCATCGTAGCTCGCCAGGGCTGGCTGTTCGATGAAATAGCGCGAGCCCGCGATATCGGCGATATAGCTGCGGCTGGTGGTGGACTGGTCGCGGTCAAGAACGGCGAAGGTCAGATCCTCGACATCCATATTGATGCCCAGCCCGATCACGATCATCAGCAGGAGACTGCCGACCAGCGCCATGGTCAGCCGGATCGGGTCGCGCTGCAATTGCAGGCTTTCGAGGCGAGAGTAGCTGAGCAGGCGCCGCAGGCTGAAACCGGATTGCGGTGCGGGATGCGCCACCCCGGCTGCCGGGGTCGGGGTCGACGGGGTCTCAGGCCTGGGTGCCGCCTCGCCAATCGCCTCTTCCAGATAAGCGATGAAAGCATCTTCCAGCGTGGCGCAGCCTTTGGCCCTAGTGATGCCCTCGGCGGTATCCGAGACCAGAACCTTGCCCGCATGCATCAGGCTGATGCGGTCGCACCATTCCGCCTCGTTCATGAAATGGGTCGAGACAAAAATCGTCACGCCATCCTTGCGTGACAGCTCCGCCAGAATGCGCCAGAAACCATTGCGCGCCACCGGGTCCACCCCCGAGGTCGGTTCGTCGAGGATCAGGATCTCGGGCGCGTGGATCATCGCGACCGCCAGCGAGAGCCGCTGGCGGATGCCCAGAGGCAGCGCCTCGGGCAGGCTGTCGGTCACATCGCCCAGATCGAAACGGGCGATCATTTCCTCGACCCTGGCGGGGATCCTCTCTGCCGCCATATCAAAGAGCCGCGCGTGCAGATCGAGGTTCTGCCGCACCGTCAGCTCGGAATAAAGCGAGAAGGCCTGGGACATGAAGCCGACCCGGCGGCGCACGGAAAGGTCGCTCGCGTCGACCTCCTGGCCGAAGAGTTTCGCCCGGCCCTCACTCGGCTCCAACAGCCCGGTGAGCATCTTCATGGTCGTGGTCTTGCCGCAGCCGTTCGACCCCAGAAAGCCGAAAATCTCGCCCTTCGGGATGCGGAAGGACACATTGTCGACCGCGACGAAATCGCCGAAACGCTGGGTCAGCCCCTCGGCCTCGATAGCGATCGCGCTGTCACCGCCCGCGCGCGGCGGGATCACAACGGCACTGTCTTCCCCCTGGTCTTCCTCGGGCAAAAGCGCAATGAAGGCCGCGTCAAGCGTATCCGCCCCGGTCCGCGACAGCAGATCCTCTGTGGTGCCGGTCGCCAGCACCCGGCCCGCATTCATCGCCACCAGCCAGTCAAACCGCGCGGCCTCTTCCATATAGGCGGTGGCGGTGATGACGCTCATCCCTGGCCGCGTTATGCGGATGCGGTCGATCAGATCCCAGAACTGGCGGCGCGAGAGCGGATCGACGCCGGTTGTCGGCTCGTCGAGGATCAGGAAATCCGGATCATGGATCAGCGCGCAGCACAGACCCAGTTTCTGCTTCATGCCCCCCGAGAGCTTGGCCGCCGGACGCGCTCGGAACGGCGTCATGCCGGTCGCGGCCAGCAGGTCGGTGATCCGGCGTTCGCGTTCCGCCTTGTCATGACCGAAAAGCGAGCCGAAGAAATCGAGGTTCTCTTCAACCGAAAGCGTCGGATAGAGGTTCTTGCCCAGACCCTGGGGCATATAGGCGATGCGGGGGCAGACGCGGTTACGATGCGCCACATCGCGCATATCGCCGCCCAGCACCTCGACCGTGCCGGCCTGGATCACGCGCGCGCCAGCCATGAGGGACAAGAGGCTCGACTTCCCCACTCCATCCGGCCCGATCAGCCCGACCATCCGGCCCGAGGGGATCTCCAGCGTCACATCGTCCAGCGCCGTGACCTTGCCATAGCGCAAGGTCAGGCCAGTGACCGCGGCAACGGCGCCAGAAACGGGCCCGGTCATTTCACGACATTGGCGAGGAAGTCGGGCCAGGCGGCATTCGGGTCAAGCCGCAGATAAGCCATGCCCGGCAGGCCGGTTTTGACATATTCGATATGGCGCGAGAGCAGCTCGGGGTCGATGCGGGCGCGCACGCGGAACATCAGCTTTTCGCGCTCGTCTGCAGTTTCGACCGTCTTCGGCGTGAACTGCGCCACATCGGCGACATAGGAGACCGTGGCCGGGATCACCAGTTCCTGCGCCGCATCCATCACAAGGCGCACCTCGGATCCCACCTGCACCCGCCCGACCTGCGAGGTCGGCAGGAAAACGGTCATATAGACATCGCCCAGATCAACGAGGCTGAGGATCCGCCCGCCCGACCCCACAATCTCGCCCTCCTGGGCGATGCGATACTGGATGCGCCCGCCGCGCGGCGCGGTCAGTGTGGCATCATCGAGCGTGGCCTGGATCGCATCAATCGAAGCCCTCGCCGCCTCAACCGCTGCGCCTGCATCGACTACCTGCGCCTTTGCGCTGCTGACACCTGCAAGCGCTGCCGCATGGCTGGCTTCGGCCGAGGCCACCCCGGCGCGAGCCTGGGCGTCCCGGGCGCGGTCATCATCGAGCACCTGCTGCGAGATGGCATTGCTCTTCGCCAGTTGCTCGGACCGCTCCAGTCTGAGCGACGCCGCCTCGGCGACCGAGCCTGCCTGGTCAACGGCCGCCAGGGCCGCACGCTCCTGCGCCTCGGCCTGGGCGACCAGTGCTTTTGCGGTCTCTACCCCGATTTCCGCACGGGCCAGCTGCGCCTCGGCCTGGCGTTTTTGCGCGTTCAGCTGCACCACATCCATCTGCACCAGCACATCGCCTGCGCTGACGAGATCACCCTCGGCAGCGGTGATCTCGGCGATCCGACCGCCGGTCAGCGCCGCGATATCCACCTCGGTCGCCTCGATCCGACCATTGGCGCTGGCAAATCCGGCAGGCAGTGCGGCAGGCTGCAGCCGGTCCCAGGCCAGCCAGCCAAGCGCGGCGATAACGGCAAGGCCGCCCAGAATAATGGTGTTCCTGCCGGGGTTTGCCATGACCTGCCTCTGATGCTTTGCTGATGGGAACTTTGCGCCTGTCCCGTTGCGGTTTTCACCCTGCGCTCGCCCGCTGTCAACGCTTGATGACACGGCAGAAATCTGTATCTCTGTTACAAAATTTAGCTGCTGGTTGTTCGCTGGCGATAAAACAGCTAGACAACATGCCCCGGGCAGGGCCGCATTGTGCTGCGCCTTTGCTCCGAGAACATTCACAGTTTCTTCGCGTCAGAGTCACCGGACGAACACGAACCGCCTATGCCAAGGTCCCTCACCTCAGCCAACATGACCGGCCGTGCGCCGGGGCACACAACCGGGAAAGAACGCATCCTCACATCGGCGATGCTGCTTTTTGCACGGACGCCCTATTCCGATACCAGTCTGCGTGACATCGCCACCGCGGCCGGGGTTGATGTAGCCTATGTCCATCGCGCCTTCGGCTCCAAGGCAGAGATTTTCCGCCAGGCGCTGCTGACGCTTGGGCCACTCGACGACATCGCGGCAGGAGAGCCGGATGGCGCCACCATGATCAGCCGGATCTGTGATTTGGCCTTCCTGCGCAATCCGAATAGGGTGGAAGACGTAAGGCCGTTGCATCTGCTTATCCAGTCCAGCCTGTGTGGCGAGGCGCGGGCGATCATCGCGCAATTCATTGATTCGTCGCTGGCTCTTCCGCTGAGCAGGGCCTTTGGTCATGCCGATGCGGGAAAGGCACATTTCGCCCTCAGCCTTCTAAGCGGCTTCGTGACCCATCGCGCCGTTCTCGGGCCGGCTGATCTGCTGGCAATCCCCGAAGCGGTTCAGCAACGCATGCTGCAAACCGCACTGATGAATGCGATGCTGGACCGGAGCGATCCAGGCATCCAAGGGCAGATAAATTAACGGAATTTCCAGAAGATCTGTAAGCGTTGCATCTGACCCCTGCCACGAGCTCTGAATACCGATTTGCGACGATGTCATGCTGCCCCGAACACGGAGGGCAGCATGACCGAAGACGATCCACCCTTCCAGCCATTCGGCTTTTCGATTCCCATCCGTTCGACCGGACGCCGCATCTGGGCTTCGAAAGATCACCGTCCTCGCCTGACATCCGATGCATTCACGTCCGAGGCGGGGTGAGCGATTTGATTCTTCCAACAGACTATCCCATCGAAAACCTGAAGGGGCGCTTCCGTATCGAATAGTGGCGGATCGCAAGTTTAAACTGACCAACCTGCCCTGCGTAGGCCGGGTGGGCCCTGATGCGTACGCCTCGTTCAGCGAACGCAAAGCATGCTGGTGCCCAGATCTTTCCGAAATTGATTCACTCGCAGCGCGAGTGCAGCTATGTGTCGTGTAGAAGCTAGTTGTTTGATCCCACGGTTTGATGGTGCGATCCTTTCTTTGGAATGGAAGGATGCCTTATGGGACAAGTTCGTCACGGAAGCGCCACGACCACGCACGCCGTCAGAGCAGCAATACAGCGATCGCAAACTTCGCTCGCGCAGCTGAGCCGGGAGCTGGGCATCAATCCGAAGACGGTGGCTAAGTGGCGCAAGCGCGTGACGGTCGAGGATATGAAGACGGGACCCACGGACCCACGCTCGACGGTTCTGTCCGAAGCGGAGGAAGCAATGATCGTCGCTTTCCGCAAGCATACGCTTCTGCCGCTGGACGACTGTCTCTATGCCTTGCAGCCATCCATCCCACACCTGACACGATCAGCGTTGCACAGGTGCTTGCAGCGGCATGGCATCTCTCGCTTGCTCGACGTGGAAGGCGACAAGCCGAAACGGTCGAAGTTCAAACGCTACCCTATAGGGTTCTTCCACATCGACATTGCCGAGGTTCAGACCGCTGAAGGCAAGCTGTATTTATTCGTCGGCATCGACCGCACGAGCAAGTTCGCCGTGACCCAGCTCGTCGACAAAGCCGACAGGAAGACGGCCTGGGAATTCTTGCAGCACATGCTCGAAGCCGTGCCCTACCAGGTTCACACCATTCTTACCGATAACGGCATTCAGAATAGCCCCGAGTTTCTTAGACGCCTTCGCGTCTCATCTTTTGCTGCCGTTCGAACTCGGCGGGCGACAGCATCCCGTTCCTCGCATGCTTGCGCTTCGGATTGTAGAACATCTCGATGTAATCGAACACGTCCTGCCTTGCGTCTTCGCGGGTCCGGTAGGTCCTGCGCCTGATCCGCTCGCGCTTGAGGAGGTTGAAGAAGCTCTCGGCGACCGCATTGTCGTGACAGTTGCCGCGGCGGCTCATTGAATGCTCAAGATTGTGGGCGCGCAGGAACGCAGCCCAATCCATGCTGGTGAACTGGCTCCCCTGGACGCCCTTCTAAGAGTCAAGCGGCGATCTGGCTCTGGTTGATCTCCCGATGCCGCCTCATGATGATGCCGAAGACATCGCGCGCAATGTAGCGTTTGAGGCAGCGGATGGCCTCCAGCTTGGAATTGCCCGCAGCGATGCGCCTAGCGACATAGGCCTGCGAACGTGCGTCCAATCTCAGGCGACCGATGGCAATGATGTGGAGAGCGCTGTTGGCGGCGCGGTCACCTCCCCTGTTCAACCTGTGCCGCACTGTCTTTCCTGAAGAAGCCGGGACCGGGCTCACGCCGCACAATGCCGCGAAGCTTGCCTCTGATTTTAGCCGATCCGGGTTGTCCCCAGCCGTCAGCAGCAACTGTGCCGCGCTGTTCAAGCCGATCGCGGTTTGGGCGAGCAGCTCCGGGGCGAGATCTTTGACGATGGCTTCGATCATGTCGTCGAGGTCGGCGACCTCGTCATGCAGTTCGAGATAGCGCCGGGCCAAAGACTTAAGAGAGATGCGATAGGCCTCTTCTACCTGGCGATACGCCGTGAGATCGGGGCGCCAGGCAGCAAGCGTCCGGATCAGCTGCATCCGCGTCATGGATCGCAAAGGCTCCCGGATCCTGTCTGGCGCGCAGACGATCGTCATCTGGATCATCTGCAGGGCAATCCGGCGCGCCTGAACGGCGGTTTTGCGGCAAACCCTCAGGACACGCAGGCTTTCTACCATTCCATCTCGGCTGCGCGGCGTGACGGTGTGGCGCTCGGCAAAGGCGGCATGTGCTGCGCTTTCTGCATCGTAGTCGTCGTTCTTGCCGCGGCGACGGCGATCAAGTTTGTCAGGTGCGGTCACTTCCAACACCTCGACACCTGCGGCTTGCAGATAGCGCAGCAGACCGGCGCCATAGCTGCCCGAGCACTCGACCCCGACACGGCGCAGGTCGCCGAAGGACCGCATCCACGCCAGCATCAAACGATAGCCATGCCGTGTTGTCGGGAAGCTCTCGGTGCCGAGAACACGGTCACGATGGTCGACGACGGCCGCGACATGCAAATCCTTGTGCGTATCGACGCCACCGATGACATGAGTTTCTTCTGGATAGACTGCCATCCGATTATCCTCTCCTGGGTCGCCTGTTCGCTCGTTGCGCCGAAGAATGCACGGACAGGACAGTCATGGGACCGAATGGTCATGCCCTTCTGGAGTCACGGCGCACCTTCGAGGCCAAGCCTCACCGCAGGGCGTTCCCGGATGATCGACAGGTCCAGGGAAAGACACGTGTTGGATCGATCGGAGTGAGGGTCAGATCACACCGGAAAGCCCTGCGGCACCAATCCAGCGAACGGTCGATCGGTGTTTGAGTCAAACCATCCGAGAACTGGCATCAAGCGTATGACTATCCGAATGGATCAGCACCTTTCCCTTCGGCTTGCGCCGCCAGACGGCCATAAGCAGGGCCTGCAAAACGACATCCGTTGTCTGCCTGCTTTGCATCGACCAACCGATCACACGCCGGGAATAGAGGTCGATGACCACCGCGAGATAGACGAAGCCTTCCAGCGTCCGAATGTAGGTGATGTCCGTCACCCAAACCCTGTCCGGGGCCTCGACGTCGAACTGCCGGTCGAGGGTATTATCGACCACGACCGATGGCTTGCCGCCATAGCTGCCAGGGCGGCGTTTATAGCCGATCTGCGCCTTGATCCCCGCAATCGGCATTGTTGCAAAAGTCGGCCGTTGGCCGGATGTCTCCCTTTCCCCGTTGAGTTCATGCCACGCGTTTGATCTCGGCAGTACCGAGTGCATTGAAACGGTTCATGAGCGCAACGCGGATCTGGACTTCGGCTGTCTGGCGGTCCGGATCGCGTGAGGCGATGCGTTCCCCGAATGCGTTGAGGCATTTCATCTTTGCCTCTATCCGACTTCGGACGTGATACCCGGACCAGCGCTTCCAGGCGGCCCTTCCCAGGTGTTGTGTGGCTTTGAGGATCTCGTTGCGCGCCTTGGCGGCGGGACAGTCCTCCCGCCATCGTCGCCCGTTCTTGCGGATGGGTATGACCGCTGTGCCACCGCGCTCCAGAATTGCGGCATGGCAACGCCGGGTGTCGAAGGCTCCATCGCCGGTTACGGTGCCAATCTGTTCATCACGGGGGATCTGGTCAAGCAGGTGGGGCAGCACAGGGCTGTCGCCCTTGTCGCTCGAGGTAAACTCTACGGCGCGGATGTCGCCAGTGGACGTATCCATTGCCAGATGAACCTTGCGATATTGGCGTCGGCGCTGCGTGCCATGCTTGCGCGCAAGCCATTCGCCGTCACCCAGAAACTTGATCCCGGTGCTGTCCACCAGCAGGTTCAGCGGACCCGGCGCACGGCGGTTCGATATCCGCACCGTGATACGCTTTTGCCTCCGGCTCAGGGTTGAGAAATCAGGCACTGGCCAATCGAGGCCGGCCATCGACAGAATACTCTCCACCATCCCTGTCGTTTGTCGGAGCGGAAGCCCGAACAGGACTTTCACCATGAGGCAGAACTGAATGGCCGCATCGCTGAAAACCGCAGGCCGGCCGTTACGCCCAGTCCTGGGACCGCGCCACGCCATGTCCTTGTCCAGCCAGATCAGCAAGGAACCGCGCTGCTTCAGCGCTCCGTTGTAGGACTTCCAGTTCGTCGTGTGGTAGCGGGCGGGTTCAGGCTTGGTCATCCCAGCCCCTTAAACCCACAGATTCGACGTGTGAATCCTGCTCGCTGGAGACTTCTGCAACAACGCCCCGGGAACCTCCCAACGATGCCGGGCATCTGGCCCGACTATCCGGCACCGATCTTTCGCCCTGCCCCGGGGCGAGGATGGCAGCTGACCAAAGCAAGATGGGGCATGCCAACCCCGCCTGCGTATCTCGAAGGCAAGCGCACGGACCCCGGGGTGACCAATATCCGCAATGTCGCCTCGCCGCATTGGCGGCGCTGGCTCGGCGTCGAACACCGCTGCCTCGTCCCCTTCACCAGCTTTTCCGAGCTCGACGGAAGGGCCGGCGCGCCGCGCAACCATCCGGTCTGGTTTGCCCTCGGCCCGGATCGACCGCTGGCCTTCTTTGCCGGCATCCGAACCGAATGGATCTCGGTGCGCAAGCTGAAGGAAGGCGAAGTGACGACCGAATTGTTCGGCTTCCTCACCTGTACTCCCAATCGCGAGGTGCGACCGGTTCATGAGAAAGCAATGCCGGTGATCCTGACGCGGCCGGAGGAGTGGCGGACCTGGTTGACGGCACCGACAGAGCAGGCGCTGCGCCTACAGCGCCCCCTGCCCGACGGCGCCCTGGAAATCGTTCTGGAGGGTGCGCGTGAAGATCCTGCGTGACCGGCCAATCTCGACAGCCACGACCGATCCCTTCAGCCTGGCCCCTGCTCGCGTCCATGAAGCGGGAGGCGCGGGCAGAAACAGTTTCGCTCTCTTCCAGGCCTCCCGGCACCCGGGTCCACTGTTCTGGATCCTGCCACAGCACGAACCCCTGCGCCCCATGGCACGGGGATTGCCTGCCGGCATTGGGGAGCGCCTGCATCTGATCGAGACCCGCTCGGAACCCGACCTTCTCTGGGCGATCGAGGAGGCCTTGCGCGCTCGACCCTCCGGCCTCGTCATCGGCGAACCTGCTAAGCCGCTCAGCCTGACCGCAGGACGGAGGCTGCAACTGGCCGCCGAAGCCGGGCAAACCACCGGCTTGCTGCTGATCCGGGAGGGTCAGGGCAGCAACGCGGCCGAGACCCGCTGGAAATGTGATCCGGCAGCCGGAGCCGCGGACTCGACTCATCATCAGTGGAGCCTTAATAAGAACAAATCAGGAACTCCTGGACTTTGGACCGTGCAGTGGGATGGCGCGACGACTGCTTGCCATATGGTTTCCGAGGCTGGCCAGTGACGTCAGCCTGCGGACACGCCCCGTCGAGGGGCCCTTTGCCCTGACGCATCGCGCGGGCAATGCCGATCAGCTGCTCTGTCTTAATGCTGCTGCGCGAGCTCAGGGCCTGCATCGCGGCATGCCCCTGGCAGATGCCCGGGCCCTTGTGCCCGATCTGGCGACACGCCTCGCGGATCCCGTGCGTGAGATGGCTGCGCTGGTGGCTCTGCGCCGGTGGGCGGTGCGCTATGCGCCTCAGGTCGCAACAGATGGCGACGACGGGTTGATCGCGGACATCACCGGGGTCGCACATCTCTTCGGCGGCGAGGAGGATCTGCGCGGCGATCTCCAGGCCCGGCTGATCCAGGCGGGGCTGAACGTGCAAAGCGCGATTGCCGGAAGCCGCGGCGGCGCGCATGCGCTGGCCCGGCATGGCGGCGGGATCGTGCCGGATGGATTGCTGGCGGAGCGGCTCGGTCACCTGCCGGTCTCGGCACTGTCTATCTCGCCGGAAATTTCCGAGTGGCTGTCGCGCATGGGACTTTCTCGCATCGCCGATCTGATCCCCCTGCCCCGGGCTCCGCTCGCGCGCCGGTTCGGGCCCGGGCTGGTCGCGACGCTGGACCAGATGCTCGGCACCATGCCTGAGCCTGTCGGTGCCCTGCCCGAGGCGCCGCAGTTCGGGGTGAGAATGACCCTGCCCGAACCGATCGGGCTTACGGGGGATGTGATGGCGGGGCTCGACCGTCTGCTCGAGCGCCTCTGCGGCAAGCTGGCCTCAGCCCATATGGGCGCGCGGCGCGTGCGGCTGGAACTGCGTCGGGTCGACAAGGCGACTGTCACGGTCGAAGTCGGGCTCGCACGGGCGATGCGGGATCCCGTCCGCATTTCGGCGCTGTTCCGCAAGGGCGTCGAAGAGGTCGATTCCGGCTATGGGATCGACGCGCTTCGCATCAAGGCCGTGGTGACCGAACCCCTGGCCCCACAACAGATCGGAGAGGCAAAGGTCCGGCAGGAAGACGAGCTCAACGACCTGATCTCCCGCCTCGGCAATCGGCTGGGCTTCGACCATGTGCTGCGGTTTCTGCCGGCCGAGAGCCGCATCCCGGAACGGAGCTTCCTGACGGTGCCGGCCGCCTACAGCGAGACGACCCCCCTGCCCTTCCGCAAACGTCCCCGCCGGCCCGCCATGATCTTTCCGCCGGAGCCGGTCACTTCGGCGTCCGGGCATCCCCCGGCGCGGTTTCGCTGGCGACGGATGAGCTTCACCACCCTGCGCGCTGCCGGGCCAGAACGGATCACCCCGGAATGGTGGTTCGACGATCCCGCCTGGCGCAGCGGCGTTCGGGACTATTGGCGGATCGAGACGAAGGAAGGGCCGCGGCTCTGGCTCTTTCATACCCCCATGGCCCCGGCCTGGGCCGTGCAGGGGACATTCCTGTGACCGCCTATGCCGAACTCTGCGTCACCACCAACTTCACCTTCCTCACGGGCGCGTCGCATCCCGAAGAACTGGTGACGCGGGCGGCCGAACTCGGGCTGACGGCCATCGCGATCACCGACCGGAATTCGGTGGCGGGTGTAGTTCGGGCCTTCTCGGCCCTGAAGGAACTGACGCGGCTGCGGGAAGCCGAACATGCCGGTGACGAAGGTCCGGCGATCCGGTCACAGCGGGTTACCGATCCCTCCAGCCGGCAGCAGCTGTTAACCGGCCAGAACCAGACAGCTGCGGGGATCCAGCCGGAGAGCCGCCTGCCCCGCCTGATCCCTGGCGCCCGTCTCGTATTCACCGACAGCCCGGTCGAATGGCTGGCCCTGCCCACCGATATCGCGGCCTGGTCGCGGCTGACCCGGCTCCTATCCCTCGGCAAGCGCCGTGCCCCCAAGGGCGAGTGCCATCTGCAGGAGGCGGATCTGCAGGACTGGGGCTTGGGCATGATCCTGATCGCACTGCCACCCGATGTGCTGGATGCCGATTCCCCCGAGCTGCATCGGATAGAGACCAGCCTTCGACGGGTTTCCCGCAGGTTCGCCGGGCAATGCTATCTCGGTGCGGCGCCCTTCTATGACGGACAGGATCAGGAGCGGATAGACCGGATCGCCATCCTCTCTCAGGCCACCGGCCTGCCCAAGGTCGCTGTGGGAGAAGTCATGATGCACCGCTCGGCACGCCGCCCGCTGGCGGATGTGCTGACCTGCCTGCGCGAGGGTTGCACCATTGATACCATCGGCGAGCGACGGCTGGCCAATGGCGAACGCCGCCTGAAGGCCGGTGCCGAGATGGCCCGGATGTTCCATCGATACCCGGCGGCAATCCGCCGCTCGGTCGAGATCGCCGACCGCTGCGCCTTCCGGCTCGACCAGCTGCGCTACCAGTATCCGGATGAAGCACAGGATGGCGAACCAGCGCAGGCAAGGCTGGAGCGTCTGGCCCGCGAGGGGCTGCATCGCCGGTATCCAGACGGTGCGCCGCCAAAGATTGTGACGCGGGTCGGGAAGGAACTGCGGCTGATCGCCGAAGTGGAATATGCGCCATACTTCCTGACAGTCCATGACATCGTGGTCTTCGCGAGGTCCCGTGGCATTCTATGTCAGGGGCGCGGGTCGGCCGCCAATTCGGTGGTCTGCTATCTTCTCGGCATCACCGAGGTTCCGCCGGAGAGCATTACCCTGATCTTCGAGCGGTTCATCTCGAAGGACCGCGGCGAACCACCCGACATCGACGTCGACTTCGAGCACGAGCGGCGGGAAGAGGTGATCCAGTGGATCTATGAACGCTACACGCGTGAGCGCGCCGGCCTGACCGCTGTCGTGATCCACTTCCGGTCGCGGGCTGCGATCCGTGAGGTCGGCAAGGTCATGGGGCTGAGCCAGGACGTGATCGCCCGGCTCTCGGGGCAGATCTGGGGATCATCCTCTTCGGCGCCGGGAGAGGACCGGCTGCGGGATGCCGGGTTGAACGCGGACAACTTCCGTGTCGCCCTGGCCATGCAATTGATTGGCGAGATCATCGGCTTTCCCCGGCACCTGTCGCAGCATGTTGGTGGTTTCGTCATTACACATGGCCGGCTGGACGAGCTGTGTCCGATCGAGAATGCAGCGATGGAGGATCGCACCGTCATTGAATGGGACAAGGACGATATCGACGCGCTCGGCCTTCTGAAGGTCGATATCCTTGCGCTCGGCATGTTGACGGCGATCCGCAAGGCCTTCGGTCTGATCGAGGATCACCGGGGCAGGAAGCTGACGCTGGCGAATGTCCCGGCCGAGGATGGTCAGGTCTATGAGATGCTCTGCCGTGCCGATGCCATCGGGGTCTTCCAGGTGGAAAGTCGGGCGCAGCTCAATTTCCTGCCTCGGATGCAGCCGCGCAAATTCTACGATCTGGTCTGCGAGGTCGCCATCGTCAGGCCTGGTCCTATCCAGGGCGGCATGGTGCATCCCTTCATCAATCGGCGGCAGGGGAAGGAGAAGGCTGAGGATCTGGGCCCCGCAATGATGGAGGTGCTTGGACGCACCTATGGCGTTCCGCTGTTTCAGGAGCAGGCGATGCAGATCGCGGTGGTCGCGGCGGGCTTCTCGCCGGCGGAAGCGGACCGGCTGCGCCGCAGCCTCGCGACTTTCAAGCGGATGGGGACCATCGGCTCGTTCCGGGACAGGTTCATTGGTGGCATGCTGGCACGTGGCTATGACGCCGAGTTCGCGGCACGCTGTTTTGCCCAGATCGAGGGCTTTGGCAGCTATGGGTTTCCGGAGAGTCATGCCGCGAGCTTTGCGAGGCTGGTCTATATCTCGGCCTGGCTGAAGCATCATCATCAGGCGATCTTCACCTGTGCACTGCTGAACGCACAACCGATGGGCTTCTATGCGCCGGCGCAACTGATCCGGGATGCCCGCGATCACGGCGTCGAGGTGCGGCCGGTCTCTGTGAACCATTCGGAATGGGATTGCACCCTGGAGCGCCGCCCGGACGATGCGCTCGCCTTGCGGCTCGGGTTCCGCCAGATCAAGGGCATGCGAGAAGAAGATGCGGGCTGGATCGTCGGAGCCCGCGGCAACGGCTATCCCGATGTGGAGAGCCTGTGGCGGCGAGCGGGAGTCCATCCCGATGCACTGGAGCGCCTGGCGGAAGCGGATGCCTTTGCCTGCCTCGGGCAGAACCGGCGGGACATGCTCTGGCAGGCGAAAGCCCTGAGAGCGCCAAAGCCGCTGCCGCTGTTCGGCATGGATGGGGAAGGGGGCGCGGAACCTTCCGTGCGTCTTCCGCAGATGACGCTCGGGCAGGAGGTGATTGAGGACTATCTGGCGCTTCGGCTTTCGTTGCGGGCCCATCCGCTGGAGCTGTTGCGGCCAAACCTGCCGGAAAGCCTTCCGCACCAACAGCTGTCAGAGGCGAAGGGCAGGGTGATCGTCACCGGCCTGGTCATCACCCGCCAGAGACCGGGAACAGCGTCCGGGGTGGTCTTCGTCACACTGGAGGATGAGACCGGAGTTGCCAATATTGTGGTCTGGAAGAAGGTGTATGAGGCTTTCCGAAAGGCGGTGATTGCTGGGCGCTTGCTGCGGGTGGCCGGCAGGATCGAGCGGGAAGGTGCAGTTGTTCACCTCGTTGCAGAGCAGATCGAAGACCTTTCGCCGCGCCTTGCGACAATCGGGCGGCAGCTGAAGATCGGGGCCGAGACCGAGCGGGCAGGGGAGACGGTGCGGCCGATCCGAACCGGGGGCGGAGCGGCTGCGCGGCATCCTCGCGAGCAGGCTCGGAAGCTGTTCCCCAGCAGGGACTTCCACTGAATAGCAGAATGACTGGCGCAGTATCAGCAGAGGTTATGAAAAAGTTGAACGCGTTCAACTTGTCTTCGGTAGTGACGTGTAGGTCCCCGTCTTGGGGGAAGGCGCGAGACCTGGCTGGGCGCTTCCCATGCCGTGAAACTGAAAGTTGAACGCGTTCAACTCTCGGAAAGCTGGTAGCATTCACCGGACAATTCCTTTGGCCACGTAAGCTCCGCCCTCTGCA